>NZ_JBWKEB010000005.1:524629-530027 GCF_056435665.1 Amycolatopsis sp. NPDC043887 | reverse complement strand
GGCCTCCTTCCCTACCTTCAGGGTAGGCAAGGAGGCCTTCACGGACCTGCGACCAACTGCCACCACATCCAGTAGGTACCTAAGACACCCTTGGCTCTAACGTCCTTGCCACTCACGAGGGCGATGACCACTCCCGGTAACCTTGCCCCATGACCGGCCCGGATAGACCAACCTCCTTCAAGCTCGCGTACGTCCCCGGCGTGACGCCCTCGAAGTGGGTCCGGATCTGGAACGAGCGGTCGCCCGACGTGCCGCTCGAACTCGTCCAGACGACCGCGGCCGAGGCCGCCGCGCTGGTCCGGGAGCGCGAGGTGGACGCCGTCCTGCTGAGGCTCCCGATCGATCGCGAGGGGCTGCACGCGATCCCGCTCTACACCGAGACGACCGTCGTGGTCGTCCCCAAGGACCACCTGGTCGCCGCCGCGGACGAGGTCTTCGTCGACGACATCGCCGACGAAATCGTGCTGCACCCGCTCGACGACACGCTGGACTGGGCCGCGCCGCCGGGGAAACCCGCGCTGGAACGACCCGCCACCACGGCGGACGCCATCGAACTGGTCGCCGCCGGTGTCGGGCTCCTGGTCGTCCCGCAGTCGCTCGCGCGGCTGCACCACCGGCGTGACCTGACCTACCGTCCGATCTCCGGTACGCCGGAGTCCGGCGTCGCGTTGTCCTGGCCGGACGAAGAGACCTCCGACCTGATGGAGCAGTTCATCGGGATCGTGCGCGGTCGCACGGTCAACAGCACGCGCGGGCGGCAGCAGTCCCCGGAAAAGCAGGCGCCGGAGAAGAAGACCCCGGCGAAGAGCAAGCGCCCCCAAGCCGCCGTCCGGAAGCCGCGGACCGGGAATCGCCGCACTCCTCAGGGCGGGAAGCGCGGCAAGCCCCGTCGTCGCGGTTAGCGCCTGCGGGCCGAGGTTGCGAAAGTGGCTTTCGCAACGTTTCCGGCGCGGCAAGCCCGTCGGCGGTCAGCTTTCGCTGCGGGCGGCCTTGAGGCGCGCCTCCTCCTTGCGGACCTCGGCCTGCGTCTCGCGCTCCCGCTTCAGCCAATCGGGGTTCTCGTTCTTGACCGCTTCGATCTGCTCGGTGGTGAGGGCGCCTGTGATCCCGCCGCGCGCCAGGCCGCTGATGGAGACGCCCAGCTTCGCCGCGATGACCGGACGCGGATGCGGTCCGTTGCGGCGCAGTTCCCGCAGCCACTCGGGTGGCTCGGCCTGCAGCGCGTTCAGTTCGTCGCGGGAGACGACACCCTCCTGGAACTCCGCCGGGGTTGCCTCGAGGTACACACCCAGCTTCTTCGCCGCTGTCGCGGGCTTCATCGTTTGAGGGGTTTTCTGCGACGTCATCCCCTCAGGGTAACGAGCGGCCCGGGCACCGCCGATCACACCCGGTGATCAGCCCTCGGCCTGGTCTTCGAGAAGGTCCGGCACGGGTCGCCGGCTGGGTCGTCACCGCGGTGTCCGGATCGGGGCCTTGCAGCGACAGGCCCGCGTCGTGCCCGGACAGCCAGGCGTCGAGCGCCTGCTTTCCCGCGAAGTCCGGCACCACGGCCACGGTTCCTCACCCACGGCCAGGGTATCGTCAGCCGCCCTTCGCAGGGAGGGTCACGACACCGAATCCGGCCAGCACCCCCGTCACGGCGACCGCGGCGAGGACGACCCACGCGATCGGATGCCCGAGATTGAGCGTCCAGTAGGTCCCGACCCGCCGGTGCACCAAGAGCGCGGGGTCGTTCCGGTTCAGGTAGACCATCCCGGCGGCGTGCCAATAGCGGTCGTCGTCGCGTTGTTCGTACCGGGTCTCCGGTTCGTCGCCGGTGGGAGACAACCGGTGCCCGGCGTCGCCTGCCCGGACGGAGAAGACGATCCACGCGATGAAGGCGGCGACGAGGGGCAGGTAGCCCACGATCGTCGTCGGCACCGTCGTCTCGACGAACTCCCACTGCTGGAGCGAAACGACGAGCATGGTCGCGTTGACGCAGCCCGCGGAGATCAGCAGCAGGCTGAGCACCCCGTGCAGGTACTCCCTGTATCGCGAAGCCGACGCCGACGGCTGTGCGGCGTCGATCTCGGGTCTGGCCCGAGAGATCGCGATGGACAGGAGCGGGATCAGCGCGAGAACCAGGATTTGCGTGAGGACCGTCGAGAAGTTCGTCGTGCCCTTGGACAGGCCGATGGCCGCCGTGACGACGGTCAGCAGCACCGCCGGCGCCAGCAGGATCCACTGTGGACGTACCGGATCCGAGCGCAGCGAGGTGTCGGCGATGACCGCCTGCCGTGTCCCGGCATACCAGCCCTCCTCGCGTTTCGCGGCGGCGATCGAACGACTGGCCAGGCCGCCGAGCAGCGAACAGGCCGCGACGAGACCGACCAGGACTATCTCGGGTGCGAGCCCGTCGATGAAGACGAGGGCGCAGGCGACAACCGCACCTACCGCGATTCCCCGGTTGTAGCGACGGCGCGCGAGGAGGATGACGGCCTCTCCGGTGCGCTGGGCCGGGACCCGGACGCCGAAGGGAAGAGTCGGCCGCGCCAGCGCGGGTGCCGAGGCGAAGGTGGCCGCGGTGAACGCGATCAGGGAAAGGTTCAGCCAGAGCGGTCCGGTCATCGCCGGGCGCTCACGGCGAAGGAGTCGAGCACGGACTCGCACCGGCTGGTCACCTCGCGCGGGCCCAGGCCCAGAGCGACGGCTTCGGCGAGCAAGGTGCGCAGACGGTCCTGCCATTCGTCCGCGTAGCCGTCCTCCGCCGGACCCGAGGACGCGTCACGCCGGACGACCGCGCCGGTCTTGCGGTTGATCCGGATGAAGCCCTGCGTCCGCAGCAGGTCATAGGCCTTGTTGACGGTGTGGAAGTTGATCCCGAGATCGGCACCGAGCTGCCGGGTGGAGGGCAGGGCGCTGCCCTCGGCCAGCACGCCGTCGGCGACGGCTTCGACGATCCGGTCGCGGATCTGCTGGTAGATCGGAACCTCGCTGTCGAGGTCGAGAGTCAGCAACACCCCGCAAGGATATCTGCTATACACTTACTATAACAACTACATCAGATGGCTATGAAGGGAAGGCGGTCACGATGGCGACGATGGACATCACCGAGGGCGGTGTACGGGTGCGGTTCTCGGCCTGGGAGCGGCTGGCCGTGTGGCGCGACGAAGTGGTCGTGCCGCTGGCGGCGATCAAGGTCGTCGAGCAGGTCGACGCGCCCTTGCGGCGGACGCGCGGGGGGCGGGCCGGCGCGCTGATCAGCGGAGTGCTGAAAGTGGGCTACTGGGGTCTGGGCACGGGGATCCGTCAGCTGGTGTCGGCTCGCGGAGGTGTGCCGGGGCTGCGGATCGAAATCGATCGCGGGGTCGCCGGGCTCCCGTTCGACGAGGTGCTCGTGAGTGTGCCGAACGCGGCGGAACTCGCCGGGGCGCTCGCGCCGAGCAACGCCTAGAGGTAGTCGAAAAACCGGTCCCACCACGACGGCGGCCGGTCCGGGGGATAGAGGGTGTCGAATCCGCTGATCCCGGTGTACTTGGTCCACAACGGGTGTTCGGAGACGGGCAGGTAGCCGAGCGCTTCCAGCTCGTCTTCGATCTGTCTTCGGACCGGTGTCGGGAAGAACTCCCGTTCCTCGTCTTCGTCGTAGCTGCCCGGATTCCCCAGCGTCACCGCGACGAGGCCGCCGAAATTGCTGACCGTGACGGTCACCTGGTCGCGTGCGGAGATCGCGCTCGCCGGGAGCACGATCCTGCCGAGGTGGCTGGCGTCCTGGACGTGGCGGTCGACTTCGCAGGTGCAGCCGAATCGGCGAGAGAGATGTTCGGCCAGTCGCTCGAAGCGAGCCCGTTCGGCCGGTCCGTCGAAGTCGTGCGGCACCTCCCAGTGGCCGGGTTGGTCCAGTTCGCGCAGCAGTGCCCAGGTCTGCTGTTCGTCGAGGGGCATCGTCGCCTCCCGGCCTCGGGTGGTCTAGTCCACTTACCGAACTGACCTTAGCCAGCCGCATCCCGCGCGGACAATGGTGGGACGAATTCTCGTCCGAAAATTTTCGGCGGGGGTAGCGCCAGCGCTACCCGGGATTCGGCGGTCAGCACTCCTGATCTTCGCGCCCGATCCGGCCAGAGTCGTAGATGTCGATCCGTTCGAGCAAGGAGTGCGAATGACAGTACGCAAGGGTGTCGTGGTCCTGACGGCGGCGGGGCTGATGGGCGCCGCGTTGACCACGGCGGCGGACGCGGCGCCTGCCAAGGGGACGGAGCTGCAGAAGGGCCTCGATGCCTTGGTGCGTCAAGAGAAGTTCCCGGCCGCGCTCGCCTATGTGGCGGACGGAAGGCGTGCGGTGTCGCTGGTCGCGGGGTCCTCGCGGATCGATCGCCAGGTCCCGGTTCCCCGGGACGGCACGGTCCGGGCGGGCAGCAACACCAAGACGTTCACGGCGGTCGCGGTCCTGCAACTGGTGGCCGAGGGCAAGGTGGAACTGGACGCGCCGATCGAGAAATACCTTCCCGGGATCGTGCGTGGCGAGGGCATCGACGCCACCAGGATCACCGTCCGGCATCTGCTGCAGCACACCAGCGGGCTGCCGAACTACACCGAATACCTCGGGCTCGAGAACTTCGAGCAGGTGCAGCACCGGTACGTCCCGAACCACGAACTGCTCGCCGCGGCTTTGCGCCACCCGGCGAAGTTCGCGCCAGGCACCAAGTGGGAGTACAGCAACACCGGCTATCTGCTGGCGGGCATGCTGATCGAGAAGGTGACCGGACGTCCGATCCAGGAGCAGATCACCGAACGCGTGATCAAGAAGGCGGGCCTGAAACACACGTACTGGCCGCAGGTCGGCGACCAGACCATCCAGGGACGGCATCCGCAGGGTTACGCCATCGGCAACGCCGCCACCGGCAAGGTGATCGACGCGACCGAACTGGACCCGTCCTGGGGCGGCGCCGCCGGGCAGCTGATCTCGACCCCCAGTGACCTCGGCCGCTTCTTCAAGGTGTTGCTCGAAGGCAGGCTGCTGCCCGCCGCGCAGCTGGCCGAAATGCGGAAAACGGTCGACGCGCCCTTGTTCCCCGGTACGAAATACGGCCTCGGCCTGATGAGCAATCCGCTCAGCTGCGGCGGCGTGTACTGGGGACACGGCGGGGACATCCACGGCTTCGAAACCCGTGGTGGGGCCACGGAAGACGGCCGGATCGTCGGGCTCGCCGTTACCGCGATGCCGGGCACCTTCGGCGACGGAGAGAAGGGTTCCAAGGCGGTCATGGCCACTGTGGACGCCGCGTTCTGCAAGTGACGGGTGCCGGGGGTCGTGGGGGGGGGGTTTGGGTTTTCCCCCCACCCCCCCCCCCCCCCCCACCCCAACGACTCCCAGCCCGCCACCCTACAAAGTTACACCAAAAAAAGAAACAGGATGGAA
>NZ_JBWKEB010000005.1:0-524619 GCF_056435665.1 Amycolatopsis sp. NPDC043887 | reverse complement strand
GTCTGGGGGGGGGGGGGTTGGGGGGGGGGGGGGGGGGGGGGGGGCGTGGGGGGGGGGGGGGGGGGGGGGGGGTTCTCCCCCCCCCCCCCCCCCCCCCCCCACGACCGGGGCACTCAGGGCCACGCCGAGTTCCCGGAGCGCGGCCAGATCCAGTTCCTCGCCGAAGTTGCCGTTCACCGGGCACGCGAGTTCGCTGACCAGCGCGGCGACGTCGTCCCGGCGGCGCACCCCGATCGGATACACGCAGTCGGCGCCGGCCTCCCGGTAGAGCCTGCCCCGCCGGATGGCCTTGGCAAGCCTTTCCGGCTCCGGGATCCCGCGGTCGCCCAGGAACGCGTCGACCCGGGCGTTGACGACGATCGGGACGCCGGCCTCGGTCGCGGCCGAGCGGATGTCCGCGAGCCGCTGGGCGTGCCGATCGGCACGCCCAGCTTGCCGGTCCGGTGATCGGTGTACTCCAGGTCGCGGCCGACGGCGCCGGTCTTCGCCAAGCCCAGCAGCTCGTCCGCCCCCATGCCCGGTTCCTTCCTCCTGTGGTGTCCCTCGAAAGGATGGACACCGCCGTCGCCGGAAACCGGTCGGGTCTTCGCCCAGTTTCCTCCGGATCCGCGGAAAACCGGTTCCCGGTCCGCGTCTCCGGTGGCTACACTCGCCGCGAATCATCCCGGCGAGGAAGGACAGGACAGTGCGTCATCACCACGCCGTCGTCGTCCCCTCGGCCCGCTACGAGGTGATCCTCGTGTCTCCGCGCGTCCGGTGCCTGCCGCGCGGCTAGCACCGGCCCGTTGACGAACGCCTGACTTTCTCGCGCCCGCTTCCCGTCGTCTCACGACGGCGAGGGCGCCTGCCCGCGTTCGCCCGAATCGCGCAGTCCGAGCTCCGGAGATCACTTTCGAAAGGCCCGCGCCATGCGCACCGTCCCCTTGTCCGCCGTCCGCAATCTGGGCATCCTCGCCCATGTCGACGCGGGCAAGACCACGCTGACCGAACGGATCCTGTACGTCACCGGAACCACTTACAAACGTGGTGAGGTTCATGACGGCACGACCGTGACCGACTTCGATTCCCAGGAGCGAGACCGTGGCATCACCATCTTCGCCGCCGCCGTCAGCTGTACGTGGGACGGCCATCTCGTCAACCTGATCGACACCCCCGGCCACGTCGACTTCTCCGACGAGGTCGAACGGTCGCTCCGCGTCCTCGACGGCGCGATCGCGGTGTTCGACGGCGTCGCCGGGGTCGAACCGCAGAGCGAATCGGTGTGGCGCCAGGCCGACCGGCACGGCGTACCGCGGATCGCGTTCGTCAACAAACTCGACCGCGCGGGAGCGGATCTGGACGCGGCCGTGGAGTCCATCCGGGAGCGGCTGCATCCGCGTCCGCTGGTGGTCCAGCTGCCGATCGGGGCGGAGGACGGCTTCGTGGGTGTCGTCGACCTGCTGCGGATGCGGTCGCTCGTCTGGGCCGACGGCGCCGAGAGGGCCGAGGAAGGACCGGTTCCGGAGTCCCTTGTGGACGAAGCGAACCGGCGTCGCCGTCTGCTCGAAGAGACCGTGGCGGAACTCCATCCGGCCGCGCTGGACGAGTTCTGCGAGTCTTCGGCGGTTTCGACGGAGACGCTGGTCTTGGCGCTGCGCGAGCTGACCCGCACCGGGGACGGCGTCGTGGTGCTGTGCGGCTCGGCCTACCGCAACCGGGGTGTGGAGCCGTTGCTGGAAGCCGTGGTGGCGTACCTGCCCTCGCCGTCGGATGTCCCGGCGGTCCGGGGTGAGTACGAAGGCACGGCCCGCGAACGGCCCGCCGATCCGTCGGCGCCGTTCGCGGCACTGGTGTTCAAGGTGACCTCGACCGCCACCGGGCGGTTGACGTACCTGCGGGTGTACTCGGGCACGATCCGGACTTCGGAGGCGGTGATCGACGTGGGTAGCGGTCGTATCGAGCGCGTCGGCCGCATCCTGCGGGTCCAGGCGGACCGGCACACCAGGGTGGACAGCGCCGTCGCGGGCGACATCGTCGCGGTGGTCGGGCTGAAGACGGCCCGCGCCGGCGCGACACTGTGCACGCCGTCGGAGCCGCTCCTGCTTGAGCCGCCCGTCGTGGCCGATCCGGTCGTGTCGGTCGCCGTCGAGGCACGGACGGGAACCGACACGGAACGGCTGATGGCGGCGTTGGCGCGGCTGGTCGAGGAGGATCCGTCGCTGGTCATCCGGACCGATCGCGAGACCGGCCAGACCCTGCTCTCGGGAATGGGCGAGCTGCATCTGGAGGTGGCGGTGGAGAAGATCCGGCGCGACCACGGCCTGGCCGTCGGCGTCGGGCGGCCTCGTGTCGCCTACCGCGAGACGGTGGCTCGGGGCGTGTCCGGTTTCGTCTACCGGCATGTCAAGCAGGACGGCGGCGCCGGGCAGTTCGCCCACGTCGTCATCGACACGGAACCGTTGGAGGAAGGGGAGTTCGAGTTCGAGTCCACTGTGGCCGGTGGCCGGGTGCCGCGGGAATACGTCCGCGCTGTCGAAGCCGGTTGCCGTGACGCGCTGGTGGAAGGCCCGCTCGGCGGGCATCCGGTGACCGGTGTGCGGGTCACGCTGACCGACGGGGCCACCCATGCGAAGGACTCGTCGGAGATGGCGTTCCGGACGGCCGGGCGATTCGCGCTCCGGGCCGCTTTGGCCGCCGGCACGGTCACCCTGCTGGAGCCGGTCGCCGAAGTGACTGTCACCGTGCCCGAAAGTGCTGTCGGCGTGGTGCTCGGCGACCTCGCCGCCCGGCGTGGCCGGGTGCTGGGGTCGGTGGTGCGCGCGGGAACGACCGTGGTCACCGCGACCGTGCCGCTGGCCGAACTGTTCGGCTACGCGACACGGCTGCGCAGCCGCACCCAGGGGCGGGGCACGTTCACGGCCCGGCCGACCGGCCACGCCCCGGCACCGGAGGGACAGCCGGTCCGGTAGATCGACGATGGCCCGCCCACGACATTGTGGGCGGGCCATCGCCCGAACCGCTGTCACCCGGCGATCGGGCGCCGGGCGGCAGCCGTCTTCAGCCGATCACGCCACCGGCCACGGCGGACGGCAGTTCTGCCGCGGCAACGCGTGCGATCCGTTGGTGTACACGCCGTCCGCGATCGTGTCCTCCATGATCGAGCGGTGATCGGTGGGCCGGGCCCACTGGTAACACAAGTGCTGGGCGAAGTACCCGCCCGGCGCTTCGAGGGTGTCGAAGTGGCAGACACCGTCGGTTTCGATGCAGTAGCGGATGTACGGGATACCGCCGAAGTCGGTGCGGCCGGGACCGAACGACACGTAGCCGCCGAACGGCGACGGTGCCCCGGTGCCCGGCGGGAGCACCGCGCTGATCCCGCGTCCCGGCGGGCCGACGGGCTGCATCGGGTCGGCGAAGATCTTCGCCCTGAACCGTGACCTGTCCACGGCCAGCTTCCCGTCGGCGATGTCGTTCAGCACCAGGTTCGCGACCAGTGCGCCCTGCGAGTAGCCGACGACGGTGAATTCCGCGCCGGGGTTCTCGTCGAAGGAGCTTTGGGCGACACGACGGGCTTCTTCGTGCCCGCGCGCGACGCTCTGGTCCATCGGCGTCTGGTCGCAGTTCGGTGCTCCGGCGGCCCCTGCCGGGTAGTGGACCACCTTCTTGATCCCGCCCCGCAACCAGGCGTCGTTGTAGACGGTCGCGGCCCCATCGCAGGTGCCGCCGATGAGGATGTAGTAGCGCGCCTGGTCGGCCTGGGCAGCCGGCGCCGTGACGCCGATCAGCCCGGCGGCCAGCGCGGCCGCCGCCAGGACCCCCCTGAGCTTCTTCACATTCATGCCCCTTTCGTTCGACTACGGTGCGTGTTCGAACGCTAGGGACGAGTCATGAAATTTCGATGAAACAGGCTTCAGCGATGGGACAGCACGTTGACCACGTGACCGCCGGGATCACGGACGAAGAACCGCCGGACACCCCAGGGCTCGTCGGTCAGTTCGTGCACGATCTCGGCGCCGGACGCCTTCGCTTCGTCGTACGCCGCGTCGACGTCGTCCACCTGGATCGAGACGGCCGGGACGACGGGCGCCGTCTCGTCGTGGGTCATGAGGCTCAGCTGCACCTCCGGCCGATCCGGATCGGCCAGGGTCACGATCCAGCCGTGATCCATCACCACTTCGAAACCGAGCACCCGCTCGTAGAAGGTTCTCGCCTGCTCAAGGGACTTGGTCTCGAGGTCGGCTACCACTCTCTTGATCGCCATGCGCCGATACTGGCACAGCCCTCCGACGGTTTCGGGGGAGCAGGAGCGGGGTCGCGAGCATGAGCGCTCCGGCGATGCCGACCGCCGCGCGCGGTCCGGTGAACGCGGCGAGCAGGCCCCACAGGGCGGTCAGCGAAGCGGTGGTGAGTTTCCCGGCGATCGACCAGGCCGACAGCGTGCGCGCCGCTCGGTCGAGGGGAACCTGTTCGAGCCTGCTGGTGGCGAGCACCGGGTTGAACACGCCGATGCAGATGATCAGGCAGAATTCGACGACGATGACCAGGATCAGCCCGGGCACACCGGGCTGGATGAAGACCAGCCCGACGGGCCAGCAGACCCGCAGCCAACCGGCGGTGAAGAGGACGCGGTCCCGGCCGTACCGGGCGACCACGGTCCGGGAGAGCCTCGCCCCGATCAGCCCACCGAGGCAGGGCACGGCGAAGGCGACCGCGTACTCCCACGGAGCGAAGCCGAGTTGCCCGAGCATCAGGACGGCCATCAGCGGCGCGGTCGCCATGATCAGGCCGTTGACCACGATCGTGTTGACGAACAGCGGCCGCAGCAACGGGTGGGTGAGGATGAACCGCCAGCCTTCCCGCAGGTCGCGCCCGGTCAGCCGGGGGCCCTCCCGTTTCGCGGGCGTCGGTTCCGAACCACCGACCGCACGGATCCCGATCGCCGAGAGCAGATAGCTGACCGCGTCGGCGGCGATCGTGATCACCGGTCCGAAGAGGCCGACGGCGAAACCGCCGAGCGGCGGACCGAGCACGGTCGCGGTCCAGGTCGTCGATTCGAATCGGCCGTTCGCGATCAGCAGATCTTCGGGTGGCAGCAGGGTTTTGAGGAACGCCCCACTGGCGGCCAGGAACGTGATGTCGGCTGCGGCGACGATGACGGACACAGCGAGAAGCTGACCGAACCCGAGCAAGCCGAACGCGTACGCCACCGGGACGGTCAGCAGCGCCGCACACCGGATCAGATCCATCGCGATCATCACCGGCCGTTTGCGGCGGAACTCGACCCAGGGGCCGAGCGGCAGCGCGACCACGGCGCCGACGACGAGACCGGCGGCCGCCAGCAGCGAGACCTCCGTGGTGCCCGCGCCCAGCGCCACGATGGCGATCAGGCTGAACGCGTCGAACGCGAACCTCGTTCCGAACGCGCTCGCCGCGTACGCCGCCCACAGCCAGCCGAACCGTCGTCCCAGTGATCTCCCACCCACTCGCGAGATCCAAGCAAGCCGGGACCTCGAAGTCGAACAACGTGTCGTTGGCGGGTCACAACCGCGGGTTGTGCGGCCCGCTCAGAGCTCCCCGAGCGCGGTGACCGGCGATTCGACGCAGTCGGCGACGAACCGCAGGAATCCGCCGGCGGTCCCGCCGTCGCACACCCGGTGGTCGAACGCCAGGGTCAGCTCGCAGATTTTGCGCGCCACGAGCGCGCCGTCGACCACCCAGGCGCGGTCGATGATCCGGCCGATGCCGAGGATCGCCGCTTCCGGGTGATTGATGATCGCGGCCGAGCCGTCGACCCCGAACACGCCGTAGTTGTTGACCGTGAAAGTCCCGCCGGTGAGACCCGCCGGGCCGAGTTTTCCTTCCCTGGCTTGTGTGGTGCGATCTCCGATCGCGGCCGAAAGCTCCCTTGTGGACAGTGAGCCCGCGTCGCGGACCACCGGTACGACGAGACCCCGGTCGGTCTGCGCGGCGAAACCGAGGTTGATGTCCCGCAGCTGCACGATTTCGTCGCCCTCGACACGCGAGTTCAGCTCCGGGTACTTCCGCAGGCCCGCCACGGCGAACCGGGCGACGAGGCCCAATAGGCTCACCCGGCGATCCGGTGCCGAGGCGTTGAGCGACTTGCGCGCCGCGACGAGTCCGGTCGCGTCGACGTCGACCCAGACCGTCGCTTCGGGGATCTGACGGCGCGAGGTCGTCAGCTTGTCGGCGACCGCCTTGCGAACGCCGGTCAGCGGGATCCGCGTCTCGCCGTCCCGCTGCTCGGGGACGGCGAGCGCCGCCTCGACGTCGGCGCGCCGGATGATCCCGCCCGGACCGCTGCCGGTCAGCTTCGTCAGGTCGATCTTGTTGTCCGCGGCCATCTTGCGGACGAACGGGGAGATCACGCCCGGCGCTTTCGACGGCTTCTCGGGTGTGGCGACGACGGTGCGCGTCCGGCGGCGCCTCGTCGTGGTGGTCGTGCCGTAGCCGATGAGGACGTTGCCGCTGCCTTCGCTCGCGGTCGTCACGCCGGGTTCGCTGAAGGCGGGGCCGATGGTGAGCAGGGGAGCGCCGACCGGAAGCGACTGGCCGGGTTCGCCGTGGAGGCGGGTGACGACGCCGGCGAACGGCACCGGCACCTCGACCGCGGCCTTCGCGGTTTCCACTTCGACGACGGGCTGGTCGACACCGACTGAGTCGCCCTCCGCGACCAGCCAGGTGACGATGGTGCCTTCGGTGAGCCCTTCGCCGAGGTCCGGGAGCAGGAAGTCAGGCACCGGCCACCACCGGTTCGTCGTTCCACTGCAGCCGGGCGACGGTGTCCAGGATCCGGTCGACGTCCGGAAGCTGATGACGCTCCAGTTTCGGTGGCGGGTAGGGGATGTCGAGGCCGGTGACCCGAAGGACCGGCGCGTGCAGCTGGTGGAAGCACTGCTCGGTGACCCGGGCGACCACCTCGGCGCCGTAGCCGCCGAACCCGGCGGCCTCGTGGACGACGACCGCGCGTCCGGTGCGGCGCACCGACGCGGTCACGGTCTCGTCGTCGAACGGGCTGAGCGACCGGAGATCGACGACCTCGACGTCCCAGCCTTCGGCGGTCGCGGCCTCCGCGGTCTCCAGCGCGGTGGCGACCATCGGGCCGTACGCGATCAGCGTGACGTCCTTGCCCTCGCGGCGCACGACCGCGCGGTCCATGGCCGCGCCGTCCCGGGTGAAGGACACGGGATCCTTCGACCAGTAGCGGCATTTGGGTTCGAGGAAGATCACCGGATCCGGTGAGTCGATCGCGTCGCGCAGGAGGTCGTAGGCGTCCTGGGGAGTGCCGGGTGTGACGACGCGAAGGCCGGGCGTGTGGGTGTAGTAGGCCTCGCTCGAATCACAGTGGTGCTCGACGCCGCCGATCCCACCCGCGTAGGGAATGCGGATGACCATCGGCAGCGACAGCGCGCCGCGGGTGCGGTTACGCAGTTTCGCGACGTGCGAGGTGATCTGCTCGAAGGCGGGATAGGCGAAGGCGTCGAACTGCATTTCGACCACCGGGCGGAACCCGCCCATCGCCATCCCGACCGCGAAACCGACGATGCCGGACTCGGCCAGCGGCGTGTCGAAACAGCGTTCCTCGCCGAAGTCGGCGGTGATGCCGTCGGTCACCCGGAACACGCCGCCGAGCGGGCCGACGTCTTCGCCGAAGATGAGTACGCGGTCGTCGTCCTTGACAGCGTCGCGCAGAGCGGCGTTGAGCGCCTGTGCCATCGAGATCTCGGTCATCGGGCCTCCAGTTCGGCGGCGACCAGCGCCCGCTGGGCGGCGAGTTGGCGGGTCGGGACGGCGTACACGTGCTCGAACAGCGACATCGGATCCGGCTCGACGTCGGCGTTGAGGGTGTCGCGCACCCCGGCGGCGAACGTCTCAGCCTCGGCCTGGAAGCGCTCGATATCGTTGATGGACAGCAGATTCTCGGTGGTCAGATACGTTTCGAGACGGCGCACCGGGTCGGCCGCGCGCCACTTCTCGACCTCGGCCTGATCGCGGTAGCGGGTGGCGTCGTCGGCGTTGGTGTGCGCGTCGATCCGGTAGGTGTGCGCCTCGACCAGGACGGGGCCGAGGCCGGAGCGCGCGTGCGCGATGGCATCGTCCAGCACTGAGAGGACCGCGACGGCGTCGTTGCCGTCGACCTGCTCGGAGCGCACGCCGTAGCCGACACCCTTGTACGCCAGCGCGGGGGCGGCGCTCTGCTTCTCGAACGGCACGGAGATCGCGAACCCGTTGTTCTGCACGAAGAACACCACCGGCGCCTTGAACACGGCCGCGAAGTTGAGCGCCTCGTGGAAGTCGCCCTCGCTGGTGGCGCCGTCCCCGATGAGCGCGAACGCGACGCTGTCCTCGCCGCGGCGCTGCATCGCGTGGGCGAGCCCGGCCGCGTGGAGGGTCTGGGTGGCCAGCGGGGTGCACTGCGGAGCGACACGGGTCTTGGCGGGGTCGTAGCCGCAGTGCGCGTCGCCGCGAAGAAGCGTCAGGATCTCGCCCGGTTCAAGGCCGCGGGCGACGAGCGCGACGGAGTCGCGGTAGGTGGGAAAGAGCCAATCCGCGTCGGTGAGGGCCAGTGCGCTCGCGACCTGGCAGGCCTCCTGGCCGGCACTCGACGGGTAGACCGCGAGACGGCCCTGCTTGGTCAGCGCGGTCGCCTGGGCGTCGAACCGGCGGCCGAGCACCATCAGCCGGTAGGCCTCGACGAGCCGTTCGGACGGCGGGTCCGAATAGCCGCCGTGCTCGTCGACGCGTGTGCCGTCCTCGGCGAGGAACCGCACCGGGACTTCGGACGGCAGCAACGCGGCGGCAGGGGTCTCCCGCGACATGGCGCAGCACCACCTTTCACAGACATATGATGCTGAGATGGTGGTTTCCGGAGTCCCAGTGTTCAAGAGGTACGCGAAATGAGCGACAAACTGTCCTCAGAATCGGTTCAGCCGGGCCAACCGTCCATTAGTGGCGTGGCTCACGGCCGCGATCCGGGACGAACGGTCCTTGCCCTCGACGACATCGATCGCGCGATCGTCGCCGAACTCACCGCCGACGGCAGGCTCGCCGTCCGCGCGCTGGCGGAGCGCCTGCACATCTCGCGTACGAACGCCTACGCGAGACTGGACCGGCTGATGTCCGAAGGCGTCATCACCGGCTTCGGCGCCCGGATCGACCCGCGGCGGGCCGGACTCGGGACGAGCGCGTACATCCTGATCACCGTCGAGCAGACGTCATGGCGGACGATGTCGGCCGAGCTGCGGCAGATCCCGTTCGTCGAGCACGTTTCGCTCGTCGGCGGCGACTTCGACATCCTGCTGCTGGTGCGGACACCGGACAACGCTTCGCTGCGGGATGTCGTACTGGAACGGTTGCAGGCGCTGGACGGCGTGCGGTCGACGCGGACTTGGCTGATCTTCGAAGAACAGCCGGGCGTCGCCCCTCGTGAGTGGTAAGGACGTGTGCCGGCCGGAGGTCTCGCGTCTATGAAGGATTTGGGACGGTGAGTGTCCCAGATCCTTCATAGACGCTCCTGCGATCTTCGTCGCGATGCTGCCGCAATTCACCGACCCGGCGGTGCGCTGGCCGGTGCTGCTCCAGATGAGTGTTCTAGGCCTGACCTTCGTCGGCACCTGCGCGGTGGTCTACCCGTGCGTCGGGGCGGGAGCGCAATCCCTGTTGCGCGCACGCCCTGCCGTGTCACGGACCGTTTCCCGGATCTCCGGCGCCTCGATGATCCCGGTGGGAGCACTCCTGGTCGTCGAGCGGCTGGTGGCGTGAGTGCGGCGTATGCGCTTGATGCGCGCGTCGATGTCCGCCGGATGGCGACGGTTTCTGACACGTTCGCCGGGCGGTGACGCTGTAACGCTCTTCGCCCTCCCCCCGAATACAGTCGGGTTCGATGGCGGAGGCGGAGGAATCATGGTGCGTGTCCTGCTCCTGCTGCCGGTCGCCGTGGCGTGCTTCGTGGCGGTCGCCTGCGCGAGTTCGGCTCCGACGACGAGCAAGGTGCCGGCCAAGACGAAGGTACAGGCGGCTTGCCGCGAAGACGAGGATCAGTGCCACGAGCCGGGGACGACCATCAAGGGCCGGACCGGCGGTTGCGTGAACGCCGGGCGGGGGATGACGCAACGGGACGTCGAGAAGCAGCGCGACGAGTGGCTTCGTCGGCATCCGGGTTGGTGCGCCGCGGGCGAGACCGGAGCCGTGGCACCCTGTTGACCGAGACGCATCGCCGAGCACGCCATTCGGGTGATAACGGTTCGGCATTCGATGTATCTGACCTGCTCCCCATTGACACCTTCCTACGATCGCGGCGACTGGGTGGAGGAATGCGGTGACGGTGGAGGGCGCGGGTCAGGACTACCTGACGCGGCAGATCGGGGCGCTGCTCGAAGCGATTCGCGAGGAGGGGCCGGTCGGTGAGGGCAGACGCAGTTTCCGCCTCGCGGGGCATCTCGCGGCGGAGGGCGGGTTCCACCTCGGTGACATCCTCGCCGCGACGGCCCAGCTGCTGGCGGTCCACGCGTGGAACAACGGCTATCTCGCGGCGGCGGAGCTGCTGACGCGCCGGATGCGGGAGTTCGGTGCCGAGTCGGTGGAGCTGGTGCAGTACCTCGTGCGGTTGGAGACCGGGAGCGAGCAGGGCTGGCTTCCCCAGGACGACCGTGAAGCCCTCATCGACTACGCGCGACGGGCTCGGAGGCCCGACATCGAACGCCGGGCGCAGGCCATCGAGCCGTTGCTGCCCGGGGTCAGCGGCCCTGAGCGTCCTGATCGGATGGCCAGTGAGTCGTGAGATAGTGCTCCGGGTCAGCGAGGATGCCGCGGATCACCGATCCGGCGGCCCCGCGTACGGCGGCTCCCGTGCCGAGCGCCGAGCGGACGACCCGCACCGGCGACCACGCCGTGCTGGGCACGCGGCGCTCCACCTCGGTGAGGAGTGGCTCACGCAGCCACGGCTCCAGCCGCGCGTAGGTTCCGCCTAGCACCACGGCCGGAACGTCCATCAGATTGACCACAGTGGACAGTCCGACGCCGAGGTGTCCCGCGGCGGTGGTCACTGCGGAAAGCGCCGCGTCGTCGCCTGACTCCAGCGCGGAGATCAGGGCGTCCACGGTCTCGACGCCGGCCAGCCGCAGAATCTCCTCCTGTCCCGCCATCCGTTCCAGACAGCCGTTCGCGCCGCAGGAACACGGCGGACCGTCGGGTGCCACCGGGAGATGGCCGATCTCGCCGCCCGCGCCGCGGACGCCTTCGAACAGGGCGCGGTCCAGCACGATTCCCGCGCCGATTCCGATCTCCCCGGAAACGTGGACGAAATCGGGCAATGCCGAGCCGTGCCAGAGTTCGGCGAGTGCCGCGAAGTTCGCTTCGTTGGCGACGGTGAAGGTCCCCCCGAGCCGGTCGGCGAGGTCGACGTCGCGCCAGCCCAGGTTGGGCGCCAGCCGCACGAGCCCGGATTCGACCAGGCCCGGAACCGCGATACCGACGCCGCCGACGGGAACACCCAGCGCGTCCGCCTGCTTCCGTGCCTTGCGCAGGAACGCCGAGACGCGCTGGAAGACGCGCGGGGTCCGGTTGTCCGCGTACCGGACCTCCTGCGCCCGGACGGTGCCGGTCAGATCGACGAGGCAGGACGCCAGGTAGTCGACGCCGATTTCGATGCCGAGCCCGTGCGGGCCGGTGGGGGAGAGCGACACGACGGTGCCGCGCCGCCCGGGGCCAACGCGCTGTTCCGGTTCGCCTTCGGCCACGAGATCCGCCGCGATCAACCGGTCGACCACGCTCGACACGGTCGCCTTCGTGAGTCCGGTGACGGCGGCCAGGCCGGCCCGTGAGGTGCCGGGACCATCCGCGATCGCCCCGAGGACGAGGGCGGCGTTGTGCTGCCGCACGGTGTGCTGTCCCGCCGGGCGCGTGCCGATCATCGCGCGATTCTATTCGTTCGATGCCTGAACGAAAGCCTTGACCCGCCGGAGTGGCGTCGATAAGTTCAGGCATCAAACTAATTGGGAGGCGAGATGGCTCAGGCACCGACGCGTGAGGACAAGTTCAGCTTCGGGCTGTGGACCGTGGGCTGGCAGGCGAACGACATGTTCGGCCCGGCGAGCCGTCCTCCGCTCGACCCGGTCGAAGCCGTGCATCGTCTCTCGGATCTCGGCGCCTGGGGGATCACCTTCCACGACGACGACCTCGTCCCATTCGGCTCGGCCGACGCGGAACGTGCGCGGCACCTCAAGCGCTTCCAGGGCGCGCTCGCCGAGACCGGCCTCGTCGTCCCGATGGTCACCACGAACCTGTTCAGCCACCCCGTTTTCAAGGACGGCGGCCTGACCAGCAACGATCGCGATGTCCGTCGCTACGCGCTGCGGAAGGTGCTCCGGAACCTCGACCTCGCCGCCGAACTCGGCGCGTCGACGTTCGTGCTCTGGGGCGGCCGGGAAGGCAGCGAGACCGACGCCGCGAAGGACGTTCGCGCGGCGATGGACCGCTACCGCGAGGGCATCGATTTCCTCGCCCAGTACGTCCTCGACCAGGGTTACGGCCTTCGGCTCGCGCTCGAACCGAAGCCGAACGAACCACGCGGCGACATCCTGCTGCCGACCATCGGGCACGCGCTCGCGTTCATCTCCACGCTGGACAATCACGAGATCGTCGGCGTGAACCCGGAGGTCGGGCACGAGCAGATGGCCGGGCTCAACATCGTCCACGGCATCGGGCAGGCCCTGTGGCAGGGCAAGCTGTTCCACATCGACCTCAACGGCCAGCGCGGCCCCCGGTTCGACCAGGACCTCGTGTTCGGGCACGGCGACGTGCTGTCGTCGTTCTTCCTGGTCGACCTGCTGGAGCACGGCGGCTACGACGGGCCGCGGCATTTCGACTACAAGCCGCTGCGCACGGAGAACATGGACGGCGTCTGGGCCAGTGCCGAGGCCAACATGGCCAGCTATCTCCTGTTCGCCGAACGAGCCCGCGCGTTCCGCGCCGATCCCGAGGTGCGTGCCGCGCTGGACGCCGCCCTCGTCCCGGAACTGGCGACGCCGACCCTCGACGAGGGCGAGACGGCGGCGGATCTGCTGGCGGACCGGTCGGCGTTCGAGGACTTCGACCCGGACAAGGCGGCGGAACGCGGTTACGGCTTCATCCGCCTGTCCCAGCTGGCCCTCGAACACCTCACCGGGGCACGCTAGAACCGGTCGACGTCGAGGACGGCCTTGGCGAATTCCGCCGGGGCCTCCTGTGGCACGTTGTGGCCGATCCCGTTCAGGACGCGGTGCTCGTATTTGCCGGAGAACTTCGACCGGTACGCCTTGCCGTCGGTGTTCGGGCCGTCGAAATCGCTGCCGATCGTGATGGTGGGCACCGAAACCGCCGGCCCCTGCGCGAGTTTCGCTTCCAGCGCGTCGAGTTTCGGGTCGCCCTCGGCGAGGCTCAGCCGCCACCGGTAGTTGTGGATCACGATGGCGACGTGGTCCGGGTTGTCGAAGCAGGCCGCGGAACGGTCGTAGGTCGCGTCGTCGAAGCTCCACTTCGGCGACGCGATCTTCCAGATCAGCTTGTTGAAGTCGTGGCGGTTCTTCGTGTAGCCGAGGATGCCGCGCTCGGTGGCGAAGTAGTACTGGTACCACCAGCCGAGCTCGGCGGCCGGGGAAAGCGGCTGCTTGTTCGTCTCCCGGTTGGTCACCAGGTAGCCGCTCACCGAGACGAGCGCTTTGCACCGTTCGGGCCACAGCGCGGCGATGATCACGGCCGTGCGAGCGCCCCAGTCGAAGCCGCCGAAGACGGCCTTCTCGATCTTGAGGGCGTCCAGCAACGCGATGATGTCGGCGGCGATCGCGGACTGCTGGCCGTTGCGGAACGTGTCCTTCGACAGGAACCGGGTCGGTCCGTAGCCCCGCAGGAACGGCACGATCACCCGGTACCCGGCCGCGACCAGACGCGGGGTGACGTCGACGTAGCTGTGGATGTCGTAGGGCCAGCCGTGCAGGAGGACCACCACCGGACCGCCGGCGGGGCCGGCTTCGACGTAACCGATGCTCAGTTCCCCGGCGTCGATCTGCTTGATCGGCCCGAACGAGGTGGTCCCGCCGGTCGTGGCGGGCGCCGCCGCCGGTGCCGCCGCGGGCTGGGCCGAGCAGCCAGCCACGGTGGCCCCCGCTGTCGCGGCGACGACGGCCTGCGCGAACCTTCTCCTGCTGAGCATCCTGATTCCTCCCGCGAAACGCCTGGTACGGGACGAAATTAGGGGGCAGGCTCCTGGCGCGGCGACCGTCGGACGACGTCACCGGTGTACGTCATCTACTAGGCGACTTCAGGTTCGGCGGTCACGAAGGCCGCTTCCAGCCTTCGGATCCGGGCCCAGAACTCGGCCTCTCTGCCTGGCTCGAGGACGCCCAGATACCCACCGGGTACGACGCGCCCCACGAACGGACCGGACGTCCACACCCGCCAGCCACCCGTGGCGTCGTCCCCTGAGGCGGACGCGGGATCGTCGGTGCCTCGGATCGCCGCGATCGGGCTCGGGAGCCGGGTCCTGGCGGGCCCACGGTAGGCGTTCAGCAGCTGGAGGTCGCCGAGCAGCAGGTCCAGGGCGTACTCCCAGCTTTCGGGTGAGTCACGGTAACCCGCGACGGGAGTGAGCCCGGTGCGGCCGAACACCCGCCCCATCGCCGACGCGCCCGCCTTGGCGTTCTTGTCCGGTGAGCGTCGCTGCGGGGCGCACGCGTCCACGACGACCAGCGCACCGGGGGCGACGCCGAGCCGCTGAGCGGTTTCCAAGGCGACGAAGGCACCCATCCCGAATCCGATCGTCACGGAGCGGGAAAACCAGGGTTTCGGTGTCGCGGCGGCCAGGTGTGCGGCGAGTTCTTCGAGCGAGGACGCCGGTGATTCCGCGAGCCGTTCCCCGTGTCCGGGATATTCGAAGGCTCGGATGTCCGCATCGACCGCGCCCGCCAGCGCGTCGAACGCTCGGCTGGTACCGCCGGCGGGCGGAAACAGCAGGTAGCCGGGTCCGCGACTGTCTGATGTGGACAGTGAAACGAGTGCGGACGTCATGATCCGAAAGATACGCGCGATTAACCCGAATGGGGTAACGGTTCGGATTCGACCAAGATCGATTCACCCTACTGAGGGAGGTTTCGGCGAAAAGCTGCCCGGCGTGTCGTATCTGGCGCTCCCTGTTCGACGTCCTGACAAGAGCCGGAAGGAGAAAGCGATGAACACCACGACACTGGCCTCGACCACGCGGCTGAACCCGGTGAGCCGCACCCTGCCGGTTCTGCTGGCGATGGAGGACGACGCGGAAGACGTCGGCCGCCTGTCCCCGGACGACCGTCTGACCTGCCACGTGCACGGCCGCTGGATCCACCAGTGCGTGGCTTCCCCGCTGCACGTCAACCCGATCACCCGCCACCGCTGGTGTCGTTCTTGCGCGACCGCGTTGACCGTCTCGGTCGACGAATTGTCCGGCGACGTCACGATGTCCTGTCCTCGGTGCGGCCACGGCGAAAGTGCCGCCTCGGCCAGGCTGATCGCCGCTTGCCGCGCCAGTCTGGCCGCCTAAGCGACCTTGTCGAGGACCCGCTCGATGATCAGGACGCGGTCCTGCGGGCGGAGATAGAGGTAGTGGCCGGCGTCCGGCAGGATTTCGACGTCGGCATGGGGGAGCAGACTCTCCAGTCGTGCGGCGGCAGCGGCGGAATCGTGCACGACGCTGCGCCCGCCGAAGAGGGCGAGCGTGGGTACTTCGATGGACCGCAAGGCCTCCTCGTCCGGGCAGACCTGGAACGGCACTCGGGCGCGATAACACCGGATCCCGGCGAGCACGAGCCGGGCGGCGGGCTGGTCGAGGACGTCCTCGCCGGCGGACCACGTCACGAAGCGGCGCCACAGCCGGTCGCTGTCGAGTACGGCGGCGGCCAAGCTGTACCGGAACACCTTCCGGGCGAACGGCGCGGAGACGGTGGTCGCGTCGAGCAACGCGATGGACGCGAGCCTGCCGGGTGTGTGGATCGCCTGGTTCACCGCGTGCCAGCCGCCGGTCGAACCACCGACGAGACGGACGTCGGTCAGTTCCAGGTTCTCGAAAACGTCGTCGAGGGCGTTCGCGCGGTCGCGGATGTCTTTGAACGGCGCCTTTTGCACGCTGCGGCCCGCTTCGCCGAGAGTGTCGATCGCGTAGACGGCGTGCCGCTCGGCCAATGCGGGGATCAGCGCCGCGAAGCAGGCCGAGGTCGCCAGAAGGCCCGGCAGCAGGGCGATCGGACTGCCGCCGTCACCGTAGCGGTAGACCCGCGTGGTGCCATGGCGCGTTTCGACGTCGAAGACCGCGCCCGGTTCCGGGCATTCGGCCATGGCACGGTCGTAGGCGGCGAAATAGCGTTTTTCGGCCGCCGGATTCCTGAAGCCTCCGATTTTGTTCATGAGCGGAACGCTAGGCAAAGCCGTCTTCCGGGTCTTGAACGAAAGTAAGATGACGGCATGGGCGGGTGGGGTCTCGTGGTGCCGCGGCGGGACATCGTCCGCGCACCCGGCGAGCGGATTCTCCGGTGGCCGCACCCCGGCCTCGCCGCCCATGTGGCGAGCTACGTCGCGCACGATCTTCCCGACGCGGGCGCGAACTCCTGGCAGGTCACCCCGTTGTCCGTGCTCACCTGGGTGATCGACATCGACGCGCCTGCCAGGGGACCGGATGTTCCCGCGTCGCCGGTGCTGGGCCTGCGCGACCGGCCGTTGCGAGTCGACCAGGCAGGCGCTTCGCGCGGGATCATCGTCACCCTGCCCCCGCTCGGTTCGTACGCGTTGTTCGGGATCCCGTTGCGGGAGCTGGCGAACTCGGTCGTCGCGGCGTCGGACCTGCTGCCGTCCGGATCGTTGACCGAACGGCTGGCCGAGGCGGCGGACTGGCCGGAGAGATTCCGGCTGCTGGACGACTACCTCGCGGCGAGGGTCGCTCGCGGCCCCGAGCTGGCCGCACCTGTCCGGTACGCGTGGGACCGGCTTTGCGCGGGCCCGGTCCGCGTCGACGTCCTCGCGGACGAGATCGGCTGGAGCAGGCAGCATCTCAACGTCCGGTTCCGCGAGCAGATCGGGCTGAATCCTCGCACGGTCGGACGGATCGCCCGGCTCAATCGCGTGCTGGCCCTGCTGGACCGGACGTCGTCGCTTTCCTGGGCGGAGGTCGCGCATTCGGGCGGTTACAGCGACCAGGCGCATCTCATCCGTGAGTTTCGGGCGTTGACCGGACGCACCCCGGCCGAGGTCGGGAAGCCGGCGGGGCTGTTCGTTCCGCCCCGGTAAGGCCGTTCGTCTCTCGAAAGCGCACGCACGCGAATTTCCGCGGGACAACGAGCGTTCACCCGATCGGCGGAGGTAGGTTGCGGGGCATGACCCAGGTTTCGACGCCTGCCGAGGCTGCCATGAAGATCACCGGACGCGCCGTCGCCGGGCAGCGGAGCCTGTCGAGCGAGGTGACCGAAGTGGTACTCGACAACGGCGACACGGTGGTCGTCAAACGGGGCCACGCCCGGAACGCGACACCGGCCGAGGCCGCAGGCCTGCGGTGGCTGGGGGAGCCCGGTGCGGTACGGGTGCCCGAGGTTCGTGGCCACGACGGTGAATGGCTGGTCACGGAACTGGTCGGCGGCGGACGGCCGACGCATCACGCGGCGGAGCGGCTGGGGCGTGGGCTCGCGGAGTTGCACGCGGCCGGTGCGCCGGCGTTCGGCGCGGCGCCGCCGGACGGGCCCGCCGACGCGTGGATCGGCCTGGCCCCGATGGAGAACACGCCGGGCGAGGACTGGCCGACGTGGTACGCCGAGCACCGGGTCCTGCCCTACGTCCGTCGCGCGGTCGACGAGGGCATCCTGAACGGTGACGAAGCCGCTGCCATCGAGCAGGCTTGCGCACGGCTCCCCGAGGTGTCCGAACCTCCGGCGCGCCTGCACGGTGACCTGTGGAACGGCAACGTGCTGTGGGGAGCCGTCGAGGCCTCGCTCATCGATCCGGCCGCCCACGGCGGCCATCGTGAAACCGATCTGGCGATGCTGCAGTTGTTCGGCTGCCCGCTGCTCGACCGGGTGCTCGCCGCCTACCAGGAGGTCGCCCCGCTCGCCGACGGCTGGGCCGACCGGATCGGCGCGCACCAGTTGTTCCCGCTACTGGTCCACACCGTCCTTTTCGGACGGTCCTACGCCGGGCAGGCGGTCGCGGCGGCGAAGGCCGTCGGCCGGTGATTCAGCGCGCGAGGCGGTCGAGCCATTCGGCGAGCATCGCCTGCTCGGCGGAGGTCAGGACATTGCCGGGTTCCTTCTCCAATGCGGCTTTGAGCGCGATGGCGCGGCTGGGGATGTCCGAAGCCTTGTCCGCGCTGTCGGTGGTGATCGCCGCGATCACGTGTTCGCGAGCGGCGGTGATCAGGTCCGGATCGCGCTGCTCCGGCGGGCTCGCGAGGAACGACAGGATCACCCCCATTCCGGTCGCGTGCACCAGCTGCGCGGCTTGCTCGACCGGGACGCGCAGCCTGCCCGCCTCGGCGATGCGTTCGATGATCCGGCGGAGTATCGCGTCGGCCTCCTTGCGTGCTTCGCGAACGCGGGGCTCGCCGTACATGAGCATGTAGAAGGCGGGCTGGTGCAGGCCGAACTCGACGTGGAGGTCCCAGCCTCGCCGGAGGTCGCGCACCGGGTCGCCGGTCTCTCCGAGAGCGTGCTTTCCCTCCAGGTAGCTCTTGAAGCCGTACGTGGCGACGGCATCGAGAAGACCGTCCTTGTCGCCGAAGGTCCGGTAGAGCGTCGGCGCCTGCACTCCGGCGGCGGCGCTGACCGCACGCGTCGACAACGCCTCGCGTCCGCCCTCCTCCAAGAGTTCCGCCGCCGCGCGGATCAACCGGTCCTTCGTGGTCAACGTCATGTATCAACGATAACACTCGCGCGGTATCGCTGGTTCGATATCGCTGATACAGTGATCTCGTTAGCAATGGAAACCTCTGATGGGAGCACTTGCATGGCACGCGTAGCGATCGTCACCGGCGGTTCGCGGGGCATTGGCAGGCAGTCGGCCGAGCGGCTCGCGTCCGACGGGTTCGCGGTCGTCGTCGTATACGGCGGCAACAAGGACGAGGCGCAGGCCGCGGTCGACGCGATCACCGACGGCGGAGGTCAGGCGATCGCGGCACAGGCCGACGTCGCCGACGAGCAGGCCGTCGCGGCCGTGTTCGACACCGCGGAGAAGACCTTCGGCGGAGTCGACGTCGTGGTCCACGCCGCCGGTGCCATGTACCTGGCGCCGGTGGCCGAACTGGACCTCGACCGGCTGGACCGGTTGCACCGCACCAACATCCGCGGCACCTTCGTGGTCGACCAGCAGGCCGCCAGCCGAGTCCGCGACGGTGGCGCGATCATCAACTTCTCCACGTCGGTACTCGGCCTCGCGCTGCCGGGATACGCCGCCTATGCCGCCTCGAAGGGTGCGGTCGAGGCGATCACTCTGGTCCTCGCCCGCGAATTACGCGGCCGCGACATCACCGTGAACGCGGTCGCCCCCGGCCCGACCGCCACGGCGCTGTTCCTCGACGGCAAGGACGAGGCGACCATCACGAGCATGGCGGCGCAGCCCCCGCTCGAACGCCTCGGCACCCCGTCCGACATCGCGGAGGTCGTCTCGTTCCTCGCCGGCCCGGCCCGCTGGGTCAACGGTCAGGTCCTTCGCGCCAACGGCGGGATCGTCTGAGCTTCTTGGATCAGAGGTAGCAGTGGTGGCGCGTTGCGAAAGGGGCGGGCCCGCCGACGAATGACGAGCCCGCCCCAGTCCTTTATGGACAGAAGATCAGACGACGGTTCCTTCGGAGTCGTCGTCCGAGTCGGTCTCTTCGATCTTCCACTTCAGCTGGAACTCGACCTCTTCCTCGCCGTCACCGCGCTCGTGCTCGATCGAGAACTGCGCGCGAGCGGGGACACGGAACCGTTCCCCGGCGATCTGGATGCGGAAAGAGGTCTCGGACTCGAGCGCGTCGGCGAGCCGGCGCAGTTTCGCGACGACGTCGGCGGTGGAGTAGACGCGTTCGACGTCTCGGGGAGCGGTTCCGGTCACGATTTCCTCCAGTGTCCGACACCCTGGCCGGGTGTCCGTGCCGTCATTCAATCGCGTGATCATCACGTCGTGGAGGCGGGGTCACAGTGACCGGGCGAGGCGGAAGCCGACGTCGTCGACACGGAAGGTCGGGTGGCTGCGGCGCCGTACCGAAGCCCGGCAGCTCCAGTGCTCGTCGAACCAGCCACCGCCCTTGAGGACCCGGTATTCGCCGTACACCTCGGTGTCGTACACGTCCCAGCACCATTCCCAGACGTTGCCGAGCATGTCGTGCAGGCCCCACGCGTTGGGCGCCTTGCCGCCGACTTCGTGCACGGTCTCCGCGGAGTTCTCGCGGTACCAGGCGATCTCGTCGAGCGGCCCGTAGCGCGGACCGCTCGTGCCGGCGCGACAGGCGTGCTCCCATTCCGCTTCGGAGGGCAGCCGATAGCCGTTCGCGGTCCGGTCCCAGACCAGGGAATCCAGCTGGTAGACGGGAGTCAGGCCTTCGCGTTCGGACAGGGTGTTGCAGAACTCGAGGGCGTCCTGCCACGAGACGTCGACGAGGGGGAGCCTGCCGTGCTCGCGGGTGACCGGAACCGAGGCGAGCAGAAAGGACGCGACATCGACGGTCCAGTTCCGCTGTGTCCGGCGGTCCGACAGCGTCACCTCGCCCGCGGGCACAGTGATCATCTCCATGGTACGGCCGATGGTACCCACCCCCCGCGTTCATCGATGACGCACGCGGGCGGGCCGCAGGACGAGCGGAAGCGCGAGGAGGGTGATCGCCGCGCTGATCCAGATGGCGTAGCGGTAGTCGCCGGTCGACTCCGTGAGGAAACCGGCGAGCACCGGGCCAAGGAACGCGCCCGCGTTCAGCGCGACGGTCGCGAACGAGCCACTCAGCGTCGGAGCTCCCGGGGTCACGTGCATGACCCGGGCCACCAGTGCGGAACCGCAGCCGAACGACAGTCCACCTTGGACGGCCGTCACGACGAACAGGGCGATCGGCTGCGTCCCGACCATCGCCAGCACCGCCCAGCCCACCGGCAGCGCACACAACCCGAGCACCAGGCCGCGCCGGAGTTCGCCGTCTCCCGTGCGGCCCGCCACTGTGACACCGAGGAACGCGCCGACGCCGAAAGCCGCCAGCAGCCCGGAAACCGCTCTGGCGGGGAGGTGGGCGACATCCGTCGCGATGACCGCGAGGAAGGCGAAGGTCGCGAAGGTGGCGCCGTTCACCAACGCGCCGAGGAGCATCGCCTGCCGCACGGGAGTTGCTTTCAGTTCACGGGCTTCGCGCCTGATCGAGACTTCGTGCGGATCCGCCGCGCCGGCCGGTGCGGAACGGAACACCAGCACCAGCGCGGGAAGGCACAACGCGGCGACGGCCCAGAACGCCGACCGCCAGCCCGCGAGGTCGCCTAGTACGGCGCCCGCCGGCACTCCGGCGACACACGACAGCGTGATACCCGCCAACAGGACCGCCGTCGCCCGCGCCTGCTTTCCCTGAGGTGCCAGGGCGACCGCCACGGGCATGGCCACGGCGAGGAATCCGGCGTTGACGATCGCCGCGACGATCCGGGTGCCGAACAGCAGCGGGAAACTCGTCGTCACGGCGCCGATGACGTGCACCACGACGAAGGCGGCCAGGAACCCGGCCAAGGCCCGGCGGCGAGGCCAGTGTGCGCTGAGCACGGCCATGGCGGGCGCGCCGACGATCATTCCGACGGCGTAGGCCGACGTCAGCGCGGCGGCCGCGCCCACCGGGACGGACAGTTCACCGGCGATCCCCGGCACGAGGCCGGAAGCCATGAATTCGGAGGTGCCTTGCGCGAAGACGGCAAGGCCGAGGACATAGACGAACAGGGGCAACAGACGACTCCCAAGGAAAAGTGAGCAGGAGGAAGCCGTGCGCGGGGCAGGAGGAAACCCGGCCGGACGCACGGAAAAGCGCTCCGGTCACCGGGAAGCGAGAGGGCCGACGCCTAGCGGCCGGACACGACGACTCGCCGCCGGATGACCGGCGGCGGGGTTCTGTCCGACTCGGGGCTCGTCACGGGAACGCACACTACACACGCCCGCCGCCGCCCCTCAACCCGATTGCCTGTCACCGCGGAAAACGGTGTCCGTTCCGCGTACCGGAACGCTTTCGTTGCCCGTTGGATTGAACCCGAGTAATGCACTCTGACCTGCGGTTTTCGTGATTGTTTCGGTACTGGGATTCGGTTAATCTCGACTTCATGATTCCCACTGTTGTCTGGGGTACAGGCAACATCGGCCGCGCCTCCATCCGGGCCGTCGACGCGCATCCGGCGCTGGAACTCACCGGTGTGCTCGTGCACGATCCCGCGAAGGTCGGCCGCGACGCGGCCGCGCTCGCGGGAATCGACGGCGAACTGGGTGTGGCGGCGACCGATGACGTCGAAGCGATTCTGGCGGCGGGGCCGCGAGCGGTGGTGTACGCGGCGTCCGGCGACATCCGGCCCGCCGACGCGCTGGCCGACATCGTCCGCGCGATCCGGGCCGGGGCGGTGGTGGTGACGCCCGCGCTCTACGCGTTGTACGACCAGCGCAACGCGCCCGAAGAACTGCGCGAGCCGGTGCTCGCGGCGATCGCGGAGGGCGGCGGGTCGCTGTTCGTCTCCGGAGTGGATCCGGGATGGGGCAACGACATCCTGCCGTTGCTGATCAGCGGGCTCGGCACCACCGTCGACGTGGTCCGCTGCCAGGAGATCTTCGACTACTCCACCTACGACCAGCCGGACTCCGTCCGCTACCTGGTCGGGATGGGGCAGCCGATGGACTACGAGCCGCCGATGCTCGCCCCGTCGGTGCCCATGATGGTGTGGGGTGGGCAGGTGCGGCTGATCGCCCGTGGTCTCGGGGTCGACCTGGACGAGATCCGGGAGACGCTCGACCGCCGTCCGCTGGAGAAGACCGTGACCACGCGGGCGATGGGCGAGTTCGAAGCCGGCACGCAGGGCGCGGTCCGCTTCGAAGTGCAGGGAATCGTGGACGGCGAGCCCCGGATCGTCATCGAGCACGTCACGCGGATCCACTCGTCGTGCGCGCGGGACTGGCCGATGCCGCCCAGCGGCGACGGGGCGCACAAGGTGATCATCGAGGGCCGTCCCCGGATCGAAGTCTCGGTCGAGGCCACCGACGAGGGCGAGAACCGGTCCGCCGGCGGTAACGCGACCGCGGTCGGCAGGCTGGTCGGCGCCATCGACTGGCTCGTGGACGCGAAACCGGGCCTCTACGACGCACTCGACGTCCCCTTGCGACCGGCCACCGGCAAGCTCGGAAGGAGCGCGCGATGAACATCGACATTCCCGAGGGCAAGGACCCGATCGGCTACGTGTGGGGCGAGATGGTGCCCGGGATCGGCGTCGCGGCGTCGAATCTCTCGCTCGCGGTGTACTCGCACACCACGCTCGGGCTCCGCGAGTTCGAGGCGGCCCGGCTGCGGATCGCCCAGATCAACGGCTGCGTCTTCTGCCTGGACTGGCGGACCGAACGCGACGGGGTGAAGGTCGAGGAGGAGTTCGCCGACGCGGTGACCGAGTGGCGCACCACCGACGCGTTCGACGAGCGGACCCGGCTGGCCGCCGAGTACGCCGAACGCTACGCGCTCGACCACCACGGCATCGACGACGAATTCTGGAAACGGATGGCCGAGCACTACAGCCAAAAGGAGGTCGTCGAACTGAGCATGAGCATCGGTTCCTGGCTCGCCTTCGGACGGCTGAACCACGTTTTGGGGATCGACACCGTCTGCGTTCTGCCGAAGATATGACAGTGCTTGTTCAAAGAATAGGCCGGGGGTGCCGCCCCCGGCCTATTGTAGATCGTCGTCACAGATCGGTGGCGACGATCTTTTCGATGTTCCTTTCCGCCAGCGCGGTGATGGTGACGAACGGGTTCACCGAGGTGTTCCCCGGAATCAGCGCGCCATCGATCACGTAAAGCCCCGGATATCCGTGGAGCCTGCCGTAATTGTCGGTCGCCTTGCCGAGTACCGCGCCGCCGAGCGGGTGGTACGTGAGGTGGTCGCCCCAGATCTTGTACGTGCCGAAGAGGTCGGTCCGGTAGATCGTGCCCTCTTTGGAATTGATCTTGTCGAAGATCGTCTTCGCCATCTCGATCGACGGCTGCTTCCACGCGGTCTGCCAGTCGAGGTCGACCCTGTTCGCGCTCGGGTTCCAGGAGAACGTCGCGCGGTGGGGGTTCTTGGTGATCGACAGGTAGAACGAAGCGTAGGTCTCGATGCCGGTGGGCAGGGGTGCGACCTCGGCGAACGCGCCACCCGCCGCCCAGTTGTCGATACCCGCGGTGGGGATGGACGACTGCAACGCCCCGGTGGCGTCCCACATGTGGTTGGCCCGTCCGCACATGACGTTCCCGTTGTCGCCCCAGCCTTTTCCGACCTCGTTGCTGAGGTTGGGCAGCGCACCGGTGGCCCTGAGCTTGACCAGCAGTTTGCTCGTGCCGACGCTGCCGGCGGCGAAGAACACCTTGTCCGCGGTGACGGACTTCGTCGCCGTCACGGTGCCGCCGGTGTCGAGCTGCTCCATCACCACGGTGTACCCGCCGCCGGACGCGGGCGTCACCGAGGTGACGCGGTGCAGCGCCGAGATCGTCACCCGCCCCGTCGCCTTGATCCGCGGGAGATAGGTCTGCTGCAACGACTTCTTTCCGGCGTTGTTGCCGTAGAGGATCTCTCCGGCCAGCGCCGACCTCGGAACCGTGCCCGCCTGTTCCTTCTTCATGTAGTCCCAGTCGTACACGTCCGGGACGAACAGGAACGGGAAACCGGACCTCTGCGCGTGTTTCCGGCCGACTCGCGCGTACTGGTAGCACTCGGCGGTCTCGAACCAGTTCGGGTCGATGGTGGCGACGCCGAGACCCGCGTTGGCGCGCGGGTAGTAAACGCCGTACATCTCGTCGGCGTTGACCGTGGGCAGGACGGCGCCGAAGTTCTCCCGTTTCGGCGTGACGGCCATGCCGCCGTTCACGAGCGAGCCGCCACCGACGCCGCGGCCCTGGTAGACGGTGATGCCGCCGAACTCCTCGGCGTCGAGGATCCCGGTGTGGCGGGGGACGTCCTTGTCCAGCGGGAAGCCGAGGAAGTTGCTCAACGGCTGCTTGGTCCGCGTCCTCAGCCAGAAGGAACGGTAGTCGGGTTTGGTGGTGTTGGCGAAGATCTTGCCATCCGTGCCCGGGGTGTCCCAGGCCATGCCGAGTTCGACGAGATGGACGTCGACGCCGGCCTCGGCGAGCCGGAGCGCGGCGACGCAACCGCCGTATCCCGAACCGATGACGAGTGCCGGGATTCGGGCGGCATCGGCGATCGAACTTTTCGCGGAAGCGGTCCCGCCGAGGGCGGCCGCCCCCAAGATAGAACCAGTTCCTGCGATAAAGAGGCGGCGGGATAACTGTCCGGAAGCGCTTCTCCGCATGGTTTCGTCGCTCACGTGATCTTCCTCACCGTTGAGGGATTTAGAACAAGTTATACCTGCGGTTATGCCGGGTGGCAATAAAGCCGGCCGATAGGCCACTATGTACTGCTGTGGAGTCCACTCGAGTTGATCGCTGGCTGTGGGCCGTCCGGCTGACCAAGACGCGTCCGGACGCCGCCGCGGCATGCCGTGGCGGCCATGTCCGCGTGAACGGCAAACCGGCCAAACCCGCGACCACGGTCGTGGCGGGTGACGAAGTGCGTGCGCGGGTGCACGACACGACGCGGATCCTGGAAGTGACGCGCGTGATCCAGAAAAGGGTCGGTGCCGCCGACGCCGCCACCTGCTTCATCGACCGGACGCCGGCGCCGCCGCCCGAGGCCGCCATCCCGGTCGCGCGGCGAGAGCGGGGCGCGGGGCGTCCGACGAAGCGGGAGCGCCGCGTGCTCGACCGGTTCCGTTCGGGTGAGGGCTGACCTGCCTACCCGTTGGCGCACAAGGTGTCACCGAGCGCCGAGCGCGCGTAGAACACTTCGCGTCCGGTCCGATGGCGCGTGATCAAGCCGGTGTCGTGCAGGACCTTCAGGTGCTGGCTGACCGCGCCGGGCGCCATGGACAGCCGGCGGGCGAGCGTCCGCCCGATCAAGGCAACTCCCCGGTGCCGGGCAGGCCGGAGGCGTGACGGACGACGTAACGGAGGCGTTCGTTCGTCGCTACCTGGAGGCGTTCTCCATCCATATCTCGACCTTCGTCCGTTCACATACGTGGACATAATTCACATCCGTTGACGAGCAACAGGGACGTGAACTATAAAGACGGGGTCCGGGTGTACACGCCGCAACACCTTCCGTCAGTCCGTCACGGAGGTTTCGGGTGTCCCGAAAAAGTCCTCTTCGTCGTGCCGTCCTCCCGGCGGTCGCCGCCGTGGTCGCCACCGCCGCACTCCTGCAGGTACCGCCCCAGGTGGCGGACGCGGCACCGGGACCCGGCGCGCTGACCGGCCTCGACCTCGGAGCGGCGAACCGCCGCGCGCCGGTCGCGGGGCTCTACGACTGGTCCAAAGCCGGGTATCGCGGCGGTGCCGCGCTGCCCGGCTCCGGTGAGGTGAATCCGAATGCCACCTGCCAGGTCACCGCGGCCGAGCTGGCGAGCCAGTACAACGTCAAACCCGACGACGGCGCCGACGACACGAACGGTATCCAGGCGGCGATCGACGGGATCAAGAGCGCGTGCTCGCCGTCCGGGAGCTACACCAAGCTCAGCACGATCACCTTCCCGGCGGGCCGATTCGACGTCACGCACGAGATCCACGTCGACGCCGACTACCTGATCCTGCGCGGCGCGGGCAAGGACGCCACGAAGTTCGTCTACAAACCCGACGCGAACACCCTCTACGACACCCTCACCCCGGACGGTTCCGACTGGGACGAGGACGGGATGACCTCGGGCGCGGGCAAGGGCGGCTGGCTGTGGCCCGGTCGCGGGCTGTTCCGTGTCCAGTCCAGGGGAGTGCACACGTCCTACTCCAGCGACTACGCCTCGGCGCCCGCGAACCGCAAGGACATCTTCGAGGGCACCATCAACGTCCATTGGAAGGCCGGGGTGAAGCTGCGGGGCAAGCCGGGCGACACCGCGTTCGCCGCGCGGATGGGGGACAAGGTCGTCCACTTGGCGAGCAGCGGCGCGCTGACCGCGCTCGCCGCCGGGAACCTGGTCAACATCAGGGCGGCCAACTCGCTGAAGTTCTACGAGCAGCAGCAGGCGACGCCGACCACGTTCCCGTTGCTGAACATGCACATGCGCCAGCAGATCTTCACGATCGCGGCGCTCGACACGTCCGCCCGCACGATCACCCTGGACAAACCGCTCGAGTACGACGTCCCGGTGAACTCCACTTCGGACGGTTCGGCCCCGATCGACGGCGCCACCTACGACTCGAAGGCGGCGCCGCTGGTCGACCCGGTGCTCGGAGTCGGATTCGAGAACCTCGGCTTCACCCAGGACATGCCGGGGCTGAACCCCGCGGAGGCGGACAACAACTACGGGAACATGGCGCCCGCCGCGGAGATGCACGGGATCGTCTTCAAATGGGCGGCGAACTCCTGGGTCCGCGGCGTCCGCGCGGAGATGACCGGATCGCATCCGATCGTCACCGAGGAGGCCAAGAACCTCCAGATCGTCGACAACGAACTCAACGGTTCGTGGAACAAGGGCAAGGGCGGCAACGGCTACTTCCGCGGCTCCCGCGTCTGGGATTCGCTCTACGCCGGCAACACTTCGACCCTGCTGCGGCATTTCACCTTCCAATGGTCCGCCGCGGGCAACGTGGTGATCGGCAACTCGTTCGACTCCGACCTCAACCTGCACGGCGGCTGGGAACGCAACAACCTGTTCGAACTCAACACCGTCAAGGTCTCGTACGCGCACCGCTCCGGGAACTGCCGGGCCAACTGCGGCGAGGAGGGTGGCGGCGGTCCCGACGACTCGAACTGGTTCCCGATCTGGTGGGGCGCGGGCAAGAAGGCGGTCAAGTGGTCGGGCGCTTCCGGCTACCGCAACGTGTTCTTCAACAACGCCATGACCAAGCAGGTCGCGGACAACGGGCCGTATAACGGCTTCTACGCCGACCGGCACCGCGTCCACTCCTTCGGCTGGGACGGCACCGCGTACAAACACCTCGATATCGGCGGCACACCGATCGCCGACTGGGCGAAGAACGAGCAGCGGGACTACACCGGAGGGCACGGGGTCGACGCCACCAAGACCGACGCCGCTTCGTCACTCTTCCTGAAGTCCGTCGACGGGACCCCGCCGTCCTCGCCGGCGAGCCAGAGCCCCACCACGACGACACCGACCACCACGACGACCCAGACCCCGAGTGCGTGCCTGAACGCGACGTTCACCCGTAAGTCGGTGTGGGACAGCGGCTACGGTGCCGGCTTCACCGTCACCAACACCTGTTCGGCCGCCGTCGGTTCATGGGCGGTCGAGTTCGACCTGCCCGCCGGGACGACCATCACCGGATCGTGGAGTTCGGTGCTGGCGAGGACCGGACAGCACTACCGGTTCGGGAACGCGGCCCACAACGGGAGCGTCAAACCCGGCGGCACGGCGACGTTCGGCTTCAACGCCGCCGGTCAGGGACTCCCGGTCGCGTGCTCGATCGCCGGAACGAAATGCGGAGGCACGGAATGACGAGGAAACGACTGCACGCCGCGATCGCGGCCACGGCGTCGGCGGCGGGCCTGTTCGGCGCCGTCGTCACCGCCGAGGCCGCCGCGCCCAGCCTGACCGCGGCCTTCGCCCAGAGCTCGGTGTGGGACAGCGGATACGGCGGTAAGTACACGCTGACCAACGCGGGCGACGCGAACAGTACGCAGTGGACGATCGAGTTCGATCTCCCCGAAGGCACCGCGATCACGACGTCGTGGAGTTCGGTGCTCACCAGGACCGGCCAGCACTACAAGGTCACCAACGCCGGCTTCAACGGCACGATCAAACCCGGCGGCACCGCGTCGTTCGGCTTCAACACCTCGGGGCTCGGCCTGCCGACCGGCTGCACGATCAACGGCAGCCCGTGCGGGGGAGGAGCGCCGAGCACCACCACGACCCCGCCCACCACCACGACCACGAGCAAACCGCCGACGACGACCACCAGTGTTCCCGCGGGAGACGTGATCGACGTGAGCACGGCGGCGGAGCTGCGGGCCGCGCTGGCCGTCGCGAGCCCCGGCCGGACCATCCGGCTGGCCGCCGGAACCTATCGGGGTTCCTTCGTGGCCACGAAACCCGGCACGGCGGGCGCGCCGATCACGGTGACCGGACCGTCGACGGCGATCCTGATCAACGACGGCCCGTCCGGTGAGGCGCCTTCCTGCCCGGCGCCGACCGCGGGCTGGGACTCCGGGTACGGCTTCTGGCTCTACGGTGCGCCGTACTGGCACCTCAAGGGCTTCACCGTGCAGGAGTCGAAGAAGGGCGTCGTCGCGGACAACTCGCACCACACCGTGATCGAGGGAGTGCGAGTACACCGGATCGACGAGGAGGCCGTGCACTTCCGCCGTTCCTCGGCGGACAGTGTCATCCGTGATTCGACGATCAGCCACACCGGTCTCGTGCAGGCGGGTTACGGCGAGGGCGTCTACCTGGGCTCGGCGAACTCGAACTGGGCGTGCCACGGGAACTCGGGCGGGGTCGACCGCAGCGACCGGATCCAGGTGCTCGACAACCACATCGGGCCGTACGTCGCCGCGGAGGCCATCGATGTCAAAGAGGGCACCGTGGACGGCGTCATCCGGGGCAACACCTTCGACGGTCAAGGGGTTTCCGGGCAGAATTCGGCCGATTCCTGGGTCGACGTCAAGGGGTCCGGGTACGTGATCGAGGGCAACACCGGCACCTTCGCTTCGCCGGGGACGTTCGCGAACGGCTACGAGACGCACAATCCCGGCACCACCCCGTCGTTCCCGAACGGGTGCGGGAACGTGTGGCGGGACAACAAGTCCGATCTCGGCGGGGTCGGCCAGTACGCCATCAAGATCACGTCGACGTCGAAGTGCTCGGATCGGCCCAACGTCGTCCACGCGTCCAACACCGTGTCGAGGGCGGTGAACGGGCTGACCAACATTCCCGTCACGCCTTGACAGGCGCCGGGGACGGGAGCTCCACGGCTCCCGTCCCCGGCGGGTTTCGAGGGGTAAGGCGAAGGTGGCGTGCGGTCGGCCCGTCGGCTGGAGGGCGTCGCGAAAGCCACTTTCGTGACATGCGCCGGCGAGCCGGTCAGGTGGGTGACAACTGCCTTTCCTCTCATCAGTCCCGGACCGCGGTGATCGCGACGGTGGCGTAGCGCACGGTGAACCGCCCGCCCATCCCGTCGATCACCGCGCCGACTTCAGCGAGGATCTCTTGGCGCACTGTGGATTCGACCCAGGTGAGCGAGCCGAACGTGGGGAGCTGGTCCAGCCATTCGTCCCGGGTGTAGACCCTGGCCCAGTCGTGGCGGCTTCGTTCCGGTTCGCCGAACCCACCTGCTTCGCGCAGGCCGTCGGCGACCTTCACGATGAGTGGCCCGTACGGGTCAGAGGGTTGTTTCGGCACGCTGTCGAGATCGATCGGGGAATCCGGCACGAGCCGCCGGTAAGCGTCCGCCAAGGCGTTCGCGACCTTTTCCGGCGGTTCGGGTACGTGCCAGAACGCGGCCAAGAGCCCGCCGGGCCGTAGCACTTCGGCGGCCTTGGCGGCGCCCGCCACCGGGTCGACCCAGTGCCAGGCCTGCCCGGAGACGAGCAGATCGAACCGGCGTCCGGCGGGGTCCCATTCCTCGAACTTCGCGACCTCGACGGCGACGCCGCTCCGGCGGGCGAACTCCGCCATCCGCGAGTCCGGCTCGACGCCAAGGACGTGACAACCCGCCGCCCGGAACTGGCGCGCTTCGATTCCGGTGCCTGCGCCCACATCGAGGACACCGCGGCCGGGCGCGGCGGCGATGAGGTGATCGATGAGTTCCGGGGGATAGGCGGGCCGGGTGCGGTCGTAGCGCTCGACGTCCGCGCCGAAGGAATCCGCGGCCTGTCGATAGCGATGAGGCTCTTGCCCCGAAGGTAGAGTGGGCATGCGCCCACCTTAAGTGGGCGCTTGCCCACTCGTCAACGCAAGGGAGCCGTATGCCGACAGGGGTAGCCCTGCGCGCCGTCCGCGCGCAGTTGTTCGACGCGGCGGAGCGTGTCCTGCTGCGGGAGGGGCCGAGCGGGCTCACGAGCCGCGCGGTGACCACGGAGGCGGACTGCGCGAAAGGTGTCCTTCACCGGCATTTCGACGACTTCGACGGATTCCTGGCCGAGTTCGTGATGGACCGGATCGAGAAGCTGGACGAGAAGGGTCTTCGGGAAGCCGTCGGTACCGGAACGGTCGTGGACAACCTCACCTCGGCGCTCATCGCGGTGTTCGAGTCGGTCGCGGTCGCGATCGTCCCGCTCGTGATCTTCCGCGACGAGCTGCGTGCCCGGTTACGCCGCGAGTGGCCCGCCGGGGTCCCGGTGCTGACCCAGGCCGCCATCATGATCGGTGGCTACCTCGACGCGGAACGGGCGCAGGACAGGATCGCGGCGGACGCCGACGTCGAGACCCTCGCGGCCACGCTCATCGGCGCCACACACCTGCTCTATGCCGACCGCACCGCGCCCGCGCCGGAAACGGCGCAGGTGCGGAAGGTGGTGGAGACGGTGATCGGGACTTGACAGCGCGGTGACGCCGCTGCCGACGTTGCGAAAGCCACTTTCGCAACACGCCACCTTGCCTCAGGACGCGAAAAGGCGGCGAGTCCTCAGTGGACTCGCCGCCTTTCCGGTGGATCAGGACTGCGCGGCGGTGACGGTGTGCCGCAGCAGCAGCGACGTCGTGACCGGGCCGACGCCACCGGGGACCGGCGTGATCGCCCCCGCGATCTCCTCGACCGCGGCTTGGTCGACGTCGCCGACGAGCCCGCCTTCGGGAGTCGGGTTCGTGCCGACGTCGATCACCACGGCACCGGGCTTGACGTGGTCCGCGCCGATGAAATGCGCGCGGCCGACGGCGACGACCAGGACGTCCGCGGTCTTGGTGACCGCCGCGAGGTCCTTGGTGCGGGAGTGACAGACGGTGACCGTCGCGTGCTCGCCGAGCAGCAGCAGCGCGGCGGGCTTGCCGACGATGGTCGAGCGGCCCACGACGGCGACCTGGGCGCCGGACAGGGCGACCTGCTCGCGCTTCAGGATCTCCAGCACCGCGGCGGCGGTGGCGGGCGCGTAGGTCGGGAGGCCCGCGGTGAGACGGCCGAGGCTGACCGGGTTGGCGCCGTCGACGTCCTTGCGCGGATCGATGTGCGCGCCGACGTCGTCGAGCGTCACGCCTTCGGGCAGCGGGGTCTGGCAGATGATGCCGTGGACCGACGGGTCCGCGGAGAGCTTGTCGAGCTCGCGGGTGACGTCCTCGCCGGTCGGCTTCTCGAGTTGGACCACGCGGCAGTCGACGCCGACCTTCTTCGCGGCACGCTCGATCGAGCGCACGTACCAGGCGGTGGCGTCGTCGTCGGTCGGCACGAGCACGGCGAGCGTCGGGGCGGTGCCCGATTCGCGGAGCTTGGCGGCGGTCTCGGTGACCTCGGCGGTGATGGCGGCGGCGATCGCGCGCCCGTCGATCAGGGTCATCGGGCGAGCCTTTCGCGAACCTGGGTGATGAGCGCGTCGGCGCGCCCGGCGGCGGGGGTGTACTCGGCGAGGCGGGCCTCGGCCTCCCTGCGGAGCTGCTCGTCCGACATGGACGCGAGGTTGACCTCGACGTTGACCACGCCCGATTCGAGGGCGGACTTGGCGGACGAAGCCGCGACCGCGATGTCGGAGATGACGTTGGTGTTGGCGCCTTCGAGGATCGAGGCGGCGACGTCGATGACCTCGGCGGCGAGGGCGGCCGTGCGCAGCGGAACCTCGGCGGCGCCGACCAGCGCGGCCTGGATCGCGGTGGTGCGCGCCTGCTTCTCCTCGTCGGTGGCCTTGGGGAGCTTGTACGCGGCGACCACGGCGTCGAACGCGGCGGCATCGTCGGCGGCGAGGCCGAGCGCGCGCGTCCGGAGGTCTTCGGCCTTCGCGAGCGCCTCGGTCATGGTGGCCTCGTGCTCGGCGTACTTCGGCTTGCCGATGGTCAGGTTGCACACCATGGAGACCAGGGCGGCACCGACCGCGGCGTTCATCGCGGCACCCGCGCCACCACCGGGCGTCGAGGCCTTCGATGCCAGCTCGTCGAGCCACTGACCGACCGGTTGAGCCTCCACGCGATGTTCCCTTCCCGCTGGTTTTGCCGTCGCGCCGAAGCCTACCCGGGGGTTCCCGGACAGCCCGAAGGCCACCTTCGCGACGATCGACATCGGCGAAGGTGGCCTCCGGCCAGCGGGGTCAAGACCGCTGGTACTCCTCCCACGTGAGCTTCGGCGTGACGGCGGGGCCGTCGTCGGAACCGCGGCCGGCGAGGCCGTTGTAGCCGAGGTAGTAGTCACCGGCCTGGTGCTGCGCGCCCGACGACAGGTCCGGATCGGACAGTGCGATGGCGTGGATGTGGTAGGCGAAACCCTGGGCCGGGGTCCGGACCCAAGCCGCGAAGCCCACCTGACGCAGCTTCCGTGCGACGTCGGTCCGCGTGGTCGAGGACATGCCCTCGACGCCGATGTCGAGCGCGCCACCACCGTCGTGAGTCCCGGCCGAAGCGCCGACGCCGCCGGGGTTGTACGAGCCCTGTGTGATGGTGAGCTGCCTGCCGAGCAGACCCTCGGCCTTCACCAGCATCGCCTTGGTCCGCGTGTTCATCGTCTTGCCGTGGTAGGTCAGGCGGCTACCCGCCGAGACCACCGCGGTGACGGTGTACCGGCCCTCGCCCAGCTTCTCGAGCGACGTCTTGCCCGGCAGGCCGGAGGCGTCGATCCCGGTGTAGCCCAGCGACTTCTGGTAGCTGGAGTACGCGGTGATGGTCGACGTCCCGAAATGGCCGTCGACGTACTGCTGGGCGAGCAGTCCCTTGGCGGCGAGCGCCTGCTCCACCAGCAGCACGCTGTCCTTGGCCCCGGGGGTCAGCGCGCTGTCGGCCCGGCGCGGGTCGATCTGCGCGGCCTTGAGCACCGCTTCCATGCTGGCCGTGGGCAACGCGGTCACTTCGGCGCCGGCCGGTGCGGCGGCCACGCCGAGGGAGAGCGCGGTCGCTGTCGCGAGCACGGCTACCTTGGTCAACAATTCCTGCCTCCTGAGCGGATTCGGTTTGTCCGGACAGCATGGGCAGCGTGAATACAAGGGCCGTACAAACGAACGTTCTTCAGGTCTGGTCCGGGCCGGTGACGAACAAGGTCACCGCCTCGGACAAAGTCCGGCAATGGGCGTCATCGGGGTGTTTGGCGGCTTCCCGCTCGAGTGGGCGCAGCCGGTCTCTCGTGCGGACCGATTTGACCGTTTCGGCGCTTTCGATCGCTTGGATGCCGACGGACAGCGCCTGGTCGCCGTCCCCGTCGAGAATATGCCCCGTGGCCAGCATGGCCAGGCACAGTGAACGGCTGCGCGCCATATCCGGACCGTAGCCGCGAACGGCGTCGGTGAGTGCGGCGATGGCCAGTCCGACATGACGGCCACCCTTGCGCAAAGCCAGGTCGGTGTGCACCGACCCCGCCATCGCGGAAACGTCGACCTCGGTGAAGAACCTGGCCCAGTCGGGTGGCTCGGCTTCATCCTTTTCGGCGAATTCCTCACCTGCTTGATCCACCAGTCCGACGGCGAGGTTCGCGTCGCCTTTCTTGGCGTAGGCCCAGCCTTGGTTCGCGCTCAGGATGCTCGCGGCCAGCTTCGAACCGGCACGCTTCGCGGCGAGCCTGCCCAGCTCGAATCGGGCGAGGGCTTCGTCCGTGACGCCGTAATGCAGATCGATCCGGCCCCGCCGGTAATGGATGTTCGCGATCAACTCGGCGTTCTCGCCGTCGGCGGCGAGCTCCAGCGCGACATCGAGATGGTGCTGCGCGGCGCCGACGTGACCGCTGTCGAAACAGGTCCACCCGGCGAGGTTGTGCAGATCCGCGACCGCGGAGAAAAGCCTGGCCCGCAACGGTTCCGAGATCGACATCGCGAGCATCCGGTGGCCGCGATGGATCCGGACCACGACGGCGTCGCGGCACATCCCGCCCCCGAATTGGTAGTCGACGGCACGGAGCGCCTTCGTCTGCGTTTCCAGCGCCTCGACATCGCGGTTCCCCACCCGGTCCGGAGTGAGGTGGCGGCGAGCGGTGCCTTCAGGATTTGTCATGGTCATTCAGCCCCTGACGTAACCCCCAGCGCGAGTTTCGTGGTTTCAAAGCCTACCCGAACGTCAACGCGCACTCAGGTACGAAGACAGGTAGTTGTACGGGTGTCGTCCAGCCGGAACAAGCGCAACCTGATAAGACTTCCAGTGGATGCCGAAAGGTCGAGACCCATATGGTGCTGCGTGTTTCACCGCCTTCGCGAGCCCGTCTCCGACTGGTCTCCTCGGAGGAGACGCGTAAGACACCCCGGGTGGGCGGCCGTCTGGATCGGTACGGCGAGATCGCCGACCGGCGGCTGGCCGCGATCCTCGCCGCCGAGGACGTGGCGGAGGAGTACGGGCTGAGCGCACACACGCGCACGACCTGTTACACGCACCGCTGCTGGGTGCACCAGTGCATCTCCGATCCGTTGCACGTACTGGTCGTCACCGGGCACCGCTGGTGCAGGCGCTGCGACCGCACGGTCGACGTCGAGATCGACGAGACCATTCCGGGATCGGTCGAACTCTATTGCGACGGCTGTGGTGTCCCGCCGGACACGGTCGCGAACCGCGAAGTGCTCTTCGCCTGCCGGAGCAGCCTGATGGCCATGCACGGAGGCGAAGCATCGACGCTCTATGTGGTGCCAGACAGCTGAATTCGGATTGGGCTGACCGAGCGAACGGGCCCCAGGCCTCGTTGACCGCCGGTCGCAGGCGTCCGTACGGTTCAGGGGTGGGCACTGCGGCCGCAGCAGGCCGGCCGGGCAACATCCCCGCCGGGACCACGAGTTTCGTGGGTCGAAAGAAGGACATCGCCGAGGTCAAGAGACTTCTGTCCAAGGCGAGGCTGGTCACCTTGACCGGGGTCGGTGGGGTCGGCAAGACGAGGCTGGCCCTGCGTACCGCCGCCGAACTGCGCCGGGCCTTCCCCGACGGTGCCTGGCTCGTCGAACTCGCGGATCTGTCCGACCCGGACTTGATGGCTCACACGGTACTGGAGGCGCTGGGCGTCCGCGACGACACGGGCCGCGACCAGGCGGACGTGCTCGCGGATCACCTGAGGGAGCGCCGGATCCTGGTGATCCTGGACAACTGCGAACATCTGATCGAGGTCTGTGCGGCGTCGGCGGACCGGCTGCTGAGGGTGTCGCCGGGGCTCCGCTTCCTCGCCACCAGCAGGGAACGGCTCGGGATTCCGGGAGAGCACCTCTGGCAGGTCGCGCCGTTACCGCTGCCTGAGCCGCTGGTCCCGCTGCGCTCGGAGGCTTGGCGTGGCTATCCCGCGATGACGTTGTTCGCCGAACGGGCGGCCGCCGTCGAGCCGGCGTTCGCCGTCACCGACGAAAACCAGGCTTTGGTCGCGAACGTGTGCCGGATGCTCGCGGGGATACCGTTGGCGATCGAGCTGGCCGCGGTCCGGGTCCGGGCGCTGTCGCTCGAAGAGCTGGAGACCCGGCTGGCGGACAGCTTCCACTTACTCGCCAAGGGTGAACGCGGCGGACTGCCCAGGCACCAGACACTGCTGGCAGCGGTGGAATGGAGCCACGACCTGTGCGGAGCCGCCGAGCGGGTCCTCTGGGCGCGGGCGTCGGTCTTCGGGGGTGGGTTCAGCTTGCACGCGGCCGAATCCGTCTGCGCGGGGGACGGGCTGCCCGCTCGTTCGGTGCTCGGGCACCTGGCCGGGTTGGTGGACAAGTCGGTCCTGCTCTTCGAACGCGACGGTGACCGGACGAGGTACCGGCTGCTGGAGCCGCTTCGCCAGTTCGGCGGGGCGAAGCTCCGCGACATGGGTGACGAGGACTCGATCCTGCGCCGTCATCGGGACTACTACCTCGCGCAGGCCGAGCAGAGCGAGCAGGAATGGTTCGGGCCGAATCAGGCGGAGATCTTCACGCGGACCAAACTGGAGCACGCGAACCTGCGCGCCGCGCTCGACTATTGCCTCGCCACGCCGTCCGAAGGCAGGACCGGGTTGAAGCTGGCGGGCACGTTGTGGTTCTACTGGGCGGGTTGCGGTGTGCTGGGGGAGGGGAGACACTGGCTCGACCACGCGCTCGAAGCCGTCCCAGACGGCGGCGAAGACCGCTTGAAAGCATTGTGGGTCAACGGATACGTCTCAACCCTGCAGGGTGACGTCTCGCATGCGGTGACCTTGTTGGGGGAGTGCCGCACGGAAGCGGGCAGGGTCGGGGACGAGGCGGCGCTCGCCTACGCGACCCACCGCCTGGGTTGCAACGCGCTGGTCGGCGACGACGTCGGCTACGCGAAGGACCTGTTCGAGGACGCCCGAATCCGCTATCGGCGGCTGGGCGAGATGAACGGCAACGTGATGCTGGCCGGAATCGAGATGGCGATCGCATCGATCTTCCTCGGCGAATTGGAGGAGGCCGCGGCGCTGTGCGAAGAGGCGCGCGCGATCGGTGCCGCGCATGGCGAGGAATGGGCCTACGCCTACGCGATCTACGTACTGGCGCTCGTGGCGCTGAACCGGGGCGAATTCGAGCTGGCGACCGGTTACGCGCGCAACTGCCTGAGGATCAAGCGCACCTTCAACGACCTGCTCGGCATGGTGCTGTCGATCGAGGTGCTCGCGTGGATCGAGTCGTCGCTGCGGCACTGGGTGCGCGCGGCGACCCTGCTCGGCTGTGCGGGGCGGATCTGGCAATCGGTCGGCTACCCGATGTTCGGCTCGAAGTACTTCGGCGCCCCGCACGGTGACTGTGAGGCGGCGACCCGTGAGGCGCTCGGTGACAGCCGGTACGCGGTCCTGTCTCGGTACGGGAGCGAGTTCACCTTGGAAGAGGCCGTCGCCTTCGCGCTCGACGAGGCCGAGGTGGCGGAGAGCGCTCCCGTCGCCGAGGTCGAGACGGTACTCACCGACCGAGAGCACGAGGTCGCGGTCTTGATCACCGACGGCCTGTCCAACCAGGAGATCGCCGATCGGCTGGTGATCTCCCGCCGCACCGCCGAGGGCCACGTCCAGCGCATCCTGCGGAAACTGAGCTTCGATTCCCGTGCGCAGATCGCGGCCTGGGTGACCCAGACGGCGGTGCGAAGCGAGCGGAATGGCAGCGTCCGAGGGGGCCGTCCGGAGTAGTCGGTGGTTTGGACCACCACTGTTACCGAAGCTTGATCTGGACATATCGCGCGGACCGCTACTTTGTTGTGGCGCGCAACGAATTGCCTCGCCCGTGGATTTCCAACGCCGGAGGTGTCACGACGTGAACCGGATCTTCGTGCAGTCCAAACGGCGGAAAGGGGTCCGGGGCGCGCTCGCCCTCGGCCTTTCCGCGCTCCTGATCTCTGCCGGGCTCGGCGGTGCCACCGCCGCGGCCGCCGACTACAGCCAGAGCGCCGCGTCCTTGAACGCGACCCAGGCGCAGTTCTCCTTCACGCCGGCGACCCCCGCGCGCTACGTCGACATCCACTACACCGGCGTTCCGGGAGTGGGGCAGCAGAACGTCCGCATGACCGACAACGGGGGCACGTGGCGGCACGCCGTCGGCTCGCTGTCGGCGGGCACGGTGCTCGACTACTGGTTCACCTACGAGAAGAACGGGCCGCAGTACGACACCCCGCACTTCACGTACACCCACGGCGGCAGCGGCACGACCGTCGCGTCACCGACGTTCGATCCGCCGGGCGGCAGTTACCCGAGCGCCCGCTCGGTGACCCTGTCGAGCACGACCGCGGGCGCGACCATCCGGTACACAGTGGACGGTTCCGCGCCGACGGCGTCGTCCACTCTGTACACCGGGCCGGTCACGGTCTCCGCGTCCTCGACGATCTCCGCGATCGCACTCAAGTCCGGTTCGGCGAATTCCCCGGTGACGTCGGCGAGCTACACGATCGGATCCACGCAGGCGACCTGCCCGGCTCAGGCCGAGGTCCCGGACTTCGGCCCGAACGTGCGGATCTTCGACCCGGGGATGTCCGCGGCGTCGATCCAGTCCCGGCTCGACGCGGACTTCAACGCGCAGAAGGACACCCTGGCCGCGCAGTTCACCGAGCGCCGGTACGCGCACCTGTTCAAGCCCGGCGTGTACAACGGCATCCACGACAACGTCGGCTACTACACCTCGGTCGCGGGCCTCGGGCAGAACCCGGGCGACGTCGTGATCAACGGCGACGTGACCGTCGACGCGTTCAACGAGTCGGACAAGGGTGTGGCGCTGCAGAACTTCTGGCGCTCGGCGGAGAACCTGGCCGTCGTACCGAGCAGCGGATCGACCCGCTGGGCCGTCGCGCAGGCCGCGCCGTTCCGCCGGATGGACATCCGCGGCGGGCTGCAGCTGTACCCGGCCAGCTACGGGTTCGCCAGCGGTGGTTACACGGCCGACAGCAAGGTGTCCGGGCAGGCCGCGTCGATCTCGCAGCAGCAGTGGTACACCCGGGACAGCAGCTACGGCAGCTGGGACGGCGGGGTCTGGAACATGGTCTTTTCCGGGACGAGCGGCGCTCCCGCGAACACTTTCCCCAACCCGCCGGAGACGACGCTCGGCACCACGCCGGTGTCCCGCGACGTCCCGTACCTGTACCTCGACGGCTCCGGCAAGTACCGCGTGTTCCTGCCTTCGCTGCGCACCAACGCTTCCGGGCCGAGCTGGGCCAACGGCGGCACTCAGGGCGGCTCGCTGCCGATGAGCCAGTTCTACGTGGTGAAGGCAGGGGACACGGCGGCGTCGATCAACACCGCGCTCTCGCAGGGCTGCAACCTGTTCTTCACTCCGGGCGTCTATCACCTGAACCAGACGCTCAACGTGACGAAGGCGAACACCGTCGTCCTCGGCATCGGTTACCCGACTCTGGTGCCGGACAACGGTGTCGATGCCATGAAGGTCGCCGACGTGGACGGCGTCCGGATCAAGGGCCTCCTGTTCGACGCCGGGACGACCAACTCGCAGTCGCTGCTCACGGTCGGGCAGGCGGGCTCGACGGCGAATCACTCCGCGAACCCGACGACCTTGCAGGACGTGTTCTTCCGGATCGGCGGCCAGATCGCGGGGAAGGCGACGAACAGCCTGATCGTCAACAGCCGTGACACGATCATCGACCACATCTGGGCGTGGCGGGCCGACCACGGGAACGCCGGCACCTACGGCTGGACGATCAACACCGGTGACACCGGCGTGGTCGTCAACGGCGACAACGTGCTGGCCACCGGGCTGTTCGTCGAGCATTACCAGAAGTACCAGGTGATCTGGAACGGCCAGAACGGCAGGACGATCTTCTTCCAGAACGAAATCCCGTACGACGTCCCGGATCAGGCAGGCTGGAAGAGTCCCAACGGGCTGAACGGGTACGCCGCGTACAAGGTGGGGGACAATGTGACCTCCCACGAGGCGTGGGGACTGGGCAGCTACTGCTTCTTCAACGACAACCCTTCGGTGAACCTGTATCACGCGTTCGAGGTGCCGAACCGCTCCGGCGTCCGGTTCCACAACATGGTGACGGTTTCGTTGAACTACAAGGGGACCATCACGCACGTGATCAACGACGCCGGGGCGGTGACGCCACCGGACACACGGCCGAGCAACCTGGTGAGCTACCCGTAAGGCCGGGCCACGTCTCGCGAAGGACATGAAGGACCCCTTCACGGCGCTAGGCGCAATGAAGGGGTCCTTCATGTAGTTGGGAAGGACGCTTCCTCTGCCAGGGGAGTGGACTCGTCAAAGAAGCCCTCGCGGCGTGACTCTGGACGCCGGCAGGGCGGCCGTGTCCTGTGTGTCCGCTGGGGACACTCTTCGGTCACTGAATGACTGATTTGTGCCGATATGTACAGTTCTGCAACGGGTCGTGAGTGGTAATGAGGGGTTAGAACCCAATTTAACTTAGCTTAAGTTGATCTTGGACGAGGTTGACAGGGGGGTGAAGGCTCCCTTCGCTGCGTCTGATGCGACGAAGGGGCACCTTCGGCCTGGTCGTGGGTCGAGGGGGTCGTGGGGGGGGGTTTTTGGTTTTCCCCCCCCCCCCCCCCCCCCCCCACGACCCCCTCGTGAAATCGCCCCTCCCGGCATCACTCAGACATTGAGTCGGCGAAAAGTGTCCTTGGTGGACAATCGGGGGCACAGTCGGCTCCTGTCGGCCAGGGCAGCCGAACGCGTGACCTGCGGCAATCCTCACCGCTTGCGATCAAGATCCCCCATTCAAGATCAACTTAAGCTACGTGGCCTTGGCTTGGAAGCCTCTTTGCCACTCACGACCCCCGTCGCGAAGCCGTGCAAAGTACTCGAATCGGGCAGGCGGGTCTCGATTAATGTCCCTTGTGGACGGTCAAGGTTTATTTCCCTGAAACGGTTTCTGTATAACGCTCTATACCGCGCGGCGGAAGACGTCCTCAATCAGGCTCAAATCCGTGATCAGCAAGGATGCCCAAGCCGCCGCCGAGCGGACTGGTGTTCGGCGCCGCGCTGGACAAGCCGCGCCCGCGGGGCGACTCAGCGACCCTCCCGGCCGCCTTCATAGGCCCGCTCGTGTAGCCCAGAGAGCCAGCCGGGCCGCAGCTCCCAGCCTGGCGGTGGGTTGAGCATCGGATCGAAGGCGGGACGAGGGGAGTCTTCGTCGACCTCCTGGAGGGTCAGTGTCGCGCAGGGCTTCCGATGGCCGTTCGCGCGGACGGTCTCGACAAGGTAGGTCACCGGCCCTTCGGCCACCAGCGTCTCAATCCGCCCAGCGACGCTTCGGCGTGCCGTGACGTCTCCGCGCGGGCCGACAACCAGACCAATTCACCCTTTGTGCGATAGGGCAGCAACGTGCTGTAGCGACCGGTGGTCCAGGCGCGAGCCGGCCGCGGCAACACGCGGCCGGCGAGGCCGGTGCCCGAAGTGGTCAACGCGAGATCCCACGGGTGGCCCCCGACGGCCGGATCCACACCGCCAGCCCGAGCGCGTCAGGCACGCGCCCTGGCAGACCGGCTCCCTTGGACATCCGCACGGTGACGGCGACCGGCTCTTCCGGAAGTGTGAGGTCATCGCGCCTCAAAGCCTGAAGTTCTCCTTTGAGTAGTAGTCCGTTCGGGTGGAAGGCCCTCGCGCCGCGAAGCGCCGCCAGCGCGTGAAATCCGGCGTGGAAAAGCCTGCCGACCGGCCCTGCCTGCGGTGCGTTGTCTCGGCCACGATTTCCACCCTCCTGGTGACGTGTGTGCTCCGCGGGGACTACCCCGGGCGAGCCGGATTACACGGGAATTCCCACGGAATCGAGAACGCCGGTTTTCCGGTGTGAGTGGCTTCCGCCCGGGTACTCGACGTGCTGTTCGCTCATCGTGTTCCACCTGGATCGGAGGAAATCCATGACTGCATCGCCGGCCACGGTTCGGCGGGCTCCGCGCCAGCTCATCGCCCTCGGCGTGGGCGCGGTCTTCCTGCTCGTCGGCATCCTCGGCTTCATCCCCGGCATCACGACGAACTACGAGCAGCTGAGCGGTGCCGGGCACCAGTCCGGCGCGTTGCTGCTGGGCGTGTTCCAGGTGTCGATCCTGCACAACATCGTCCACCTGGCGTTCGGCGTCGCGGGCATTCTGCTGGCCCGGACGGCGACCGGCGCGAAAGCGTTCCTCGTCGGCGGCGGGGTGATCTACCTCGTGCTCTGGCTGTACGGGCTGCTGATCGACCACGGGTCGGCGGCGAATTTCGTGCCGGTCAACACCGCCGACAACTGGCTGCACCTCGGGCTCGCCGTCGGGATGATCGCCCTCGGGCTCATTCCGCTCTCCGGTTCGAAGGCGCCGATCGCCGACTCGCGCTAGTCCGTTCCCCTGAATTCTCTGGAGGTTGTCAGTGTTCCGTCATACCAAATCGCTCCAATTCGAGGCCAAACCGGAAAAGCCGGACGCTTTGTACGCCCGTAAGCTGCAGGAGCTCATCGGCGGCGCCTACGGTGAAATGACCGTCACCATGCAGTACCTGTTCCAGGGCTGGAATTGCCGGATCGAGGGCAAGTACAAAGATTTGATCATGGACACGGCGACCGAGGAGATCGGTCACGTGGAAATGCTCGCGACGATGGTCGCCCGGCTCCTCGAAGGGGCGCCCGCCACCACGGTGGCCGAAGCCGCGAAGGATCCGGCCACCGCGGCGATCCTGGGCGGGATGGATCCCCAGCAGGCGATCATCTCCGGTGGCGGCGCCACGCCCAGCGACAGCCAGGGCTATCCCTGGAACGGCCGCTATGTCGTGGCGTCCGGCAATCTGCTGGCCGACTTCCGGGCGAACGTCGCGGCCGAGGCGCAGGGCCGCTTGCAGACGGCCCGGTTGTACAACATGACCGACGACCCCGGTGTGAAGGCGATGCTGCAGTTCAACCTCGCGCGGGACACGGTGCACCAGAAGCAGTGGCTCGCCGCGATCGAGGAACTCAAGGCCGACGGCCTGGAAAGTGACATCGCGCCGACGGCGTTGTTCGACGAGGAGAACCGGGAGCACAACAACACCGTTTGGCACCTGTCCGACGGTCCGGACGGTTCGAAGGGCGGCTGGAGCTTCGGTGAGGACGGGATCGAGTACCTGATGGAACCCGAGCCACTCGGCGGACCGGGCACCGCCCCGAAGCCCGATCCGGCGCTTTACGGCACGTACGCGCCGCTGCAGGACGCGGTCGGGACCGTCAAGGGCAAGGTCAAGGACGCCAAGAAGAAGGCCACCAAGTCGAGCAAGAGCTAGGCATCCCTTCAGTAAGGAAAGTCCGTGAAGGCCTCCTTCCCTACCCTGAAAGTAGGGAAGGAGGCCTTCACGGCCAGGCGCATAGATGATCAGTCGGTGGTCTTCGTTTCGGCTTCGGCGACCGCGGCTGCTTCGTCGTCGTCCATCGCCTTGGTGTCACGCGGCGGGAGGAAGGGTTCGTCGTCGGCGGGGGATCCGGCGGCGCGCTCCTTGCCACGCGCGAGTTCGGCGTCCAGTTCGGCGCCGAGGAGGACGGCGATATTCGAGATCCACAGCCAGATCAGGAACACGATGACACCGGCGAGCGAACCGTAGACCTTGTTGTACGACCCGAAATTGCCGACGTAGAAGGCGAACCCGGCGGTGGCCGCGGCCCAGAGCAGTACGGCCACGAGGCCGCCCGGGGTCAGCCAGCGGAATTTCGGCTGCCGCACGTTGGGGCTCACCCAGTAGAGCATCGCGAACGCCAGCCCCGCGAGCAGCACGATCACCGGCCATTTCGCGATGTCCCAGACGAGGACGCCGGTCGAACCGAGGCCGATCAGGTCGCCGAGGTAGCGGGCGACCCCGCCGGTCGCCACCACTCCGGCGGCGCACAAGGCGAGCACGAACAGCACGGCGATGGTGAGTCCGACCCGCAACGGCACGGTCTTCCAGATCGGGCGGCCTTCGGGCATCGAATAGAGGACGTTGGACGCCCGCATGAACGCGCCGATGTAGCCGGACGCGGACCACAACGCGCCGGCGGTGCCGAGGATCGCCGCCGGTCCGGCAAGGCCGCCGGTCTGGGACAGCTCTTCGATCGCACCGATCAGGATGTCCCGGCCCTGACCGGGTGCTATCCGGCCGACGTTTTCGACCAGGGCCTGGGTGGCCGACGGACCGAGTAGACCGAGGATTCCGGTCAGCACGAGCAGACCGGGAAAGAGCGAGAGCACGCCGTAGTAGGTGAGCGCGGCGGCCCAGTCCAGCATGTTGTCGCGGTTGAACTGGACGAACGTCCGTTTGAGCACCGCCCACCACGATCGTCGGGACAACTCGGTGGGACCGTCCGGGTCTTTCGCTGTGGCAGCCACGGGAACCTCCTGCTGGGATTCCTTGGCTTACCCGGTGGTGCCGGGGCGAAACGGGTGGTCAGGCCCGGCGTGGCCGCGATGGTGGTGGCGGGACAGTCTTCGCCAGCACGATGTCCGCCAGCCGGATCGTCGCGAGTCCGCGTTTGGTCTCCACGGTGCACTCCGTGTCGCCACGGGAACGGAGGTAGCCGAGCGCGTCGGTGAACCCGCCCTCGATCCGGTACCGGACGACGACCCTCGTGCCGGGCGGGACGTCCGGAAGGGTCACCGGTTCAGGTGGGCGGTGAGCTCGTCGTCGCTCGGCTCGACCAGGTGGGTGCCGTCCGGCCAGACGATGGTCGGGATGCGCCGCTCACCGTTCTGCAGCGCCCGCACGGTCTCCTCGGCGCCGGAATCCGCTTCGACGTCGATGTAGTCGTACTCGATGCCCTTCGAGTCGAGGAGGGCACGGCTGCGTTTGACGTCGGGGCACCAGCCGGCGCCGTACACGGTGAGGTCACTCATGGATCACAGCATGCCAGGTCGTGGTCCGGCGGCGCGTTCGGCGAGGGCCGCACGGTCGGCGAGCCCGGTCTTGGCGAGCAGGCTCGCGACGTGCTTCTCGACCGTCCGCGGCGAGATGTGCAGGCGGGCGCCGATGTCCTTGTTGCCCATCCGCTCGGCGAGCAGCACCAGGACCTCGTACTCGCGCACGGTGACGCCGGACGCTCGCAGGTCGCCGGGGACCCGGTCGACCCCGGAGCGGCGCTGCCGGACGGGTGCGCCGAGTTTGCGCAGGAGACTCCGGCAGGCGGCCGCGACCGCCGGGATGTCCCTGCGGTGGAAGTACTCTTCGGCCTCTTTGAGCCAGCCCGCCGGATCGCCCCAGCCGTCGGCGGCGGCCGGTTCGGCGATGAGCCGGAGCCCGAGATGGCGGGCCAGGGGATAGGGCGCCGACGTCTCCAGCGCGGCGGCCACCGCCTGTCCGGCCGCCGCCGCGTCGCCTCGCCTGCCGTGCTCGACCGCGTGCGCGAACTCGACGAACTGCCGGTTCCACCGCATCCCGCTCACGGCGGATCCGTTCTCCGGGCAGGGCGCGCCGCCGAGGGTGTCGACGAGCGTCCGGAGCCCGTGCTGGCCGGCGAGGTGGAACCGGCTCGGCCGCCGGTCCTCCAGCTCGATGACCTGGTCGAGTTCGCGGCGGACCCGCTCGAAGTCCTCTTCGAGCAGTGAACAGAAGACCCGCGCCAGCCCGATGCTGAGCACCATCTCCTGCGCGTTCTCACCGCCGCTCTCCCGGAAGTCGTCGAGCGCCTGCTCCATCGCGGGGCGGTCGGCCCGGTGCCCGGCGGACATCGCCCTCGTCATATGGGCGTACTGCAGCAACGCGGTCAGCCGGAGCCTGCCCAGCACGGCGAGGTTCTCCGCCAGCAGCGCGTGCGCGGTGCCGAATTCGCAGCGTAGGATCGCGTGCATGGTGCGCACGGAATCGACCGCGCAGTGCAGGGTGATCGACCCGGTGCGCTGGGCGTCCGCGCGGGCGAGCAGCAGGGTCTGCTCGTCGCCGTTCATCAGCACGCGATGCCCGCCCAGCCGGACCAGCGCCTGGGTGCGCAGGTGGTGGAGATGGTTGTCCTCGGCGGTCCGCCGTGCGAGCTGCATGTAGCGCTCGGATTCGGTGAGGTCCCGCGACAGCGCGAGCATGCCGAGCACCTGCAGCGCCTGGCAGACGACGAACGGCTGCTCGGTGGCCTCGGCCACCTTCCAGGCCTGACGGGCGAGCCGTTCCGCCGTGCCCGCCCGGCCGGGCACGTCCAGCCAGAGGTTCGCTTCGACGGCGTCGAGCGCGGCCTGCTGAGCAGGCGAGATCGCCGAACCGAGTGGAGCGCGGGCGCGTTCGATCTGGCCGAGGCATTCGTCGTGCCGTCCGGCGATGTAGGCGGCCCAGGCCAGCTGGGTATGCAGTTTCGCGGCCCGTTCGAGAGTGCCGATCTCGCCGAATCCGGCGGAAAGCTCGACGGCGCGGTCGAATTGACCGGTCCGCCCGAGCGCGTGCACCAGCGTCTCCAGCACCTCGGCCCGATCACCCGCGTCGGCCCCGGCGAGCAGGTCGACGGCCTTGGTGAGCATCGTGACCGCCGAGTCGGCGGCGCCCGCGTCGAGGGCACGGCGACCGGTTTCCGCGAACAGGCGGCCGGCCGCCTGTTCGTCCAGCGCGGTCAGCCGGAGCGACGCGACGAGCGCGCACAGGTCGCCCGGCAGCCCCGGGTACAGCTTTTCGACGGCGTCGGCGGTCTGACGCGCGAGCGCCGCCTTCCGTGCCGGTGACTGGCGTGCCAGTAACGCTTCCGCGGTCAGCGGATGACGGAAGGCGTACCAGCCGGGCGTCGTCTCGTCGGTGGTCACCAGGTTCGCCGAGACCGCGGCGCTCAGGTGGTTGTGCAGGGTGCGGTCGTTCGTGCCGGTGACCGTCTGGACCACCGTCAGCGGGAAGCGGCGGCCGATGATCGCCGCGACCGACAGCAGCTCGCCCGCCTGCTCGCCGAGTTGCTCCATCCGGACGCCGATGCTGGTGACCAGTGCGGCGGGAACGCGGGCGCGGAGCTCGCCGATGACGCGCCAGCCGTCGCGGCCCTCGACCAGCAGTCCGTCGTTCACCATGCCGTGGAGCAGTTCCTCGACGATGAACGGAAGGCCGGCACTGTTGCGCCACAACAGTTCCGCCGCGGCCGACGGAAGCAGTCCCGGCTCGGTCTCGAGGCAGGCGGCGGCGAGGGCGCGGGTGTCGGCGAGGCCGAGCCTGCCCAGTTCGACGAGGGCGCAGCTCATCCGCTGCGCGCCGGAGGTCGCCAGGCGCAGGGCGTCGGAGGGCTCGTTGCGGAGGGTGCCGACGAACAGGGCCTGCGCCGCGGGCAGGTTGTCGACGAGGTATTCGAGAATGAACAGCGTCTCGGCGTCGGCGTCCTGGAGATCGTCGAGGACCAGGAGCGCACCGCGGTCGCGGCTCGTGACGGCCAGCAGCCGGAACACCGCTTCGGCGAGCACCAGCAGTGAGCCCGATTCCCGCGGCCGGTCGCCCCGGCCCCAGTCGGGGACGAGCTGGGCGAGCACGGGGATGAACGGGTCGAGTTCGGCGGCCGCCGGCGGGCCGCCGCCACGGAAATGCGACCACAGCGCCTGGGCCAGCGGCCGGAACGGGACGAGCGGGCCGATCGAACTGGCCCGGCCTTGCAAGACCGGGATGTCGGCGGCGACCGCTCGTGAGGCGGCCTCGATGGCGAGCCGCGATTTGCCGATGCCGCCTTCGCCCACGAGGAAGATCGCGCCGCCGCGGCCTGCGATGGCGCGATCGAGAGCTCCGGAGAGCTCGGCCAGTTCGGCGTCGCGGCCGATCACCCGCGACGAACGGATCCCCACCGCCGTGACTATAGCGAGCGGATTTCCCCGCCACGGCCAATAAATGATCACGAAGGCGGGCGGCGCGAACCCGCCTTCGTGATCCTGTCTCAGATCCGACAGGCGGAGCTGAGGATGTAGCGCAAAAGTGACCGAACGCTTGAACCCGCCCGGCCGAAAGGCCCGGCTATCGCGGTCGCGGGTTCACCGGCGGCTACTCAGATCCAGCCGCCGGTGAAGACGCTGACGACGGACGGAGAACCGGGGTCCGTGGACAGGGTGGCGAGCGGGTTGGCGCTCAGCCGCGGCTTGCCGCCCGCCAGCGCGTGGTTGCGCGAGCCGACCTCGAGGGCGCGCGGCAGGTTCACGGCGCCGAGGACGTCTTCGGTGGCGGGCAGATCTCTTTCGTACATGCGGGTTTCTCCTCATACTCGATTTACCGGCGGAACAACGGTGGCCGCGGGATGCGGCCGGTCGGGGCGGAGCAGGAGCGCGGAGGGGACCCGGTCACCGAATCCCAGCCGCAGCAGGCCGTAACCGATTCCCGCCAGACCGCTCAGCAGCCCTGGCGAGGGGACCGCGCCAGGTGTCCCGCAGCGGGCACCGCGCTGGTCGATGGCGGCGAGCAGATGACCGGTCCGGCGGCGGACCGCGGCGGCGGCGCCAGTGTGCCCGTTCTCCGCCAGTACGCACAACACGTCCACCACTCCGGACTCGCCGTGGCAGAGGCTGAGATCCTTCAACGGTGCCCCGTCGGCCAGCCGCTTGACCGTCCGGTCGAGATCCCTGGCGTGTCCGGGATCGGGCAGGTGAGCGGCAAGGCCGAGCGCGGCACCCGCGAGACCGGCGCACCATCCGCCGGTGCTTTCCGCCCGATCGTCCGCCCTTCCGGGTGGTTCTTCGCCGGAACGATCGTGCGCCCGCAGTACCCAGTCGACGCCGGCCGAACCTCGGGCGAACGACTTCTCTTGTGGACGTTCGCGGCCGAGCAGTTCTCCGGCGTACCGGTCCGCTCGTGCCAGTGCCGAGTCCAGTCCTGTTTGGACATACACCGACCGCATCGACGCGACACCGCCCGCCAGCCCCGTCGTGAACCCGGAGGGTGTTTCGGGGGTCGCGTCGGGCATCAGGTCGACGGCCTGTTCGATGAGATCGCCGGCGGGAAGACCGACCAGCGTGCTGAGCCGCGCGATCGTGTACGCGACGCCGCCGAGCCCGAGAAGGCCGCCGCAGCCGGCGGTGGCGGCCAGCTCGCGGTCCGCGCGGAGCGTGGCGAAAAGGCCGGGGAGCGGGCTGATCGCATACGCGGCCAGATCGCGGTATCGCGCGATCCCGGTCAGTTCGGCGAGCTGGGCGAGGAACAACGCGACACCGCAGTAGCCCTCACCGAGCCCGGCGCCCATCGGCAGCACGGTCCAGTAGCGGTCGTCGACGAGTTCGATCCCGAGCCAGTTGGAGCGGTGTTCGTCGGAGAAGGCGTTGGCGACGATCTGGTCGGCGATACCGCACGCGGTGACCAGCAGTCGTTCCGCGTCGGGCGCCTGGTTCGGCGTCGCCGTTTCCGCGGTCTCGCCGACACCGTGATGACCCTCGGTCGCCGTGCTGATGGCGAGGGTGGCCGAGATCAGCCATTCCTGGTCGCGTTGGTCGAGGGGGTCCATGTCGGCGAGTTTCGCCAGAACGGTGTCCAGCGACGCCCGGTCGACCACCCCTTCGACGCTCTCGCCGCGTGAATCCAGCAGTGACGTCGAGCCGGGGTTCGAGGTGAACATCGGCACGTCGCCCGCCCAGAGATCGTCCCGCTCGTGTGGCACGAGGCGGAGCAGCGTCTTCTCGTCGGCGGAATCGTCTTCGAGCAGGTCGAACGCGTGGTCGCGGTCGGCGGCGTCGCGAAGCAGATCGGGATGGGTGGTCTCGTCCAGCAGCCGGAAGTAGAAGTTCGTCGGCCGGACGAGCACCCGGATGGGATCCTCGGCGCAGCGCCGGAGGTGCTCGGTGAGTTCGTCCCGCCCGGTGGAGATCGCGTCGTAGCCGAGGCGGAATCCGGCCAGCAGCGCGGCGCTGTGCTCGGCAGGCGTGATGTCGCGGCCGTCGAGCCGCGGCAGGTTGTTCCCGCCCGCGAGTTCGCCGGGCACCCGGACCAGCCGCATGCGGTCGGTGCCCGGATCGGCCCACTCGACGCGGTCGGTGGGAAGCTTGCCGCCGCGGCCGGCGAGACCGGAGATGTCGACGGCGCCGTGTTCGCCGGCGAAGAGCTGGGGGAGCAGCAGCGTGCGCTGGACCGATCGCGCCAGCATCGCCGCCGCGGGGTCGCCCGACGGCGGATCGGGAGGCGACGGCTGGAACAGCGTCTCGATGTCGATCAGCACCGGCTGGTCGCCGCAGGCGATGATGTTCTCGTAATGGACGTCGGTGGCGTCGAGCGCGTACAGGAGCGCCAGGAGGATGCCTTGCCGCCGGTAGAAGCGGTCGACGTCGCCGATATCGGCGCACGGCCGGTGCTCGACGAACCGGAGCCAGCCGTAGCCCGCACGCGGTAACGCGTCCGCGGTCCGCAGTTCGAGCCCGGGCAGTCGTTTGTTCAGCCGCGCGACGATGTCGGTGAACCGTTCGTGCAGGATCAGCGGCCGGGGTTTGTAGATCACCTTGGCGCCGCTGGAGAACCGGAGCAGTCTGACCGAACGCCCGCGTGCGTGCGAGTCACCGATCCCGCCCGCGACCTCGACGAGCGTGCCGAGTTCGCCGTCGACGACCGAACAGGGCAGCAAGGCGGCGTCGGCCGAGAACCTGGCCAGCGTTTCGGCGTGGGCCTCGGCGGCATGGAGGCACGCCTGGGCGACGAGCCGGGCCAGGACCGGGTACTCGCCGAACAACCGGACGAGCCCGGCCGGAGTGGCTTGCCTGCGCACGAAATCGGAGAAGCGCTCTTCGGGCGTCTCTCCCCGGAGTTTTCCGGCCGTGCGGTCGCGGTGGAGTTCGAGGACCAGTGTGCGGATCGCGAGTTTGAGCAGATGCTGGCCGAGTTGGGCCGCGAAACCCCGACGGAGGGCTTCGACATCGGCTCCGAGAAGGTCGTCCGGGATCGCGTCACGCGAAGCGGTGTGGACGAGCGACCTGAAGACCCCGGCGAACTCGACACGCCAGTCACCGGCTGGGGGGCGCTCCGGCAGAAGCGCGGTGACCGCGTGTTCGGCGAAATCCGCCCATGCGGGCTTGTCCGCTGTCCGTTCGCGCGGGGTCTGGCCGTGCACCCACCACCTCGGCGGCAGGGACGTCGCCGATGGTGGGGGCGTCACGGCGGTCATGGTTTCAGTTCGGCGGGGCACGCACATGGGGGTGGCACCCCCACATTCAGCGCACGCACGAAGATGTCCGGAGAGTGACGGCCGGGCACCCTGGCGGGCCCTCACCGGAATATGGGGTCCCGGCCCCCATGCGCGGGGTCCGGTCCCGGCCGCACCATGGTCGGGTGGCGCGGTGGTCGCCAGGGGGGATCACCGCGGTGCCGGGCGCGGGCCGGTTACTGGGGGTCCGGCCCGCGCCGCCTGTGGGCCGGGCGAAAGAAGAATCCGAGAATCGACGGTCAGCTTTTTCTGCGGTGGAAAACCGGAACCCGGTAAAGGGACACGGGTGTGTCCCTTTACCGGGTCGCAAACACGAGGGGCCGACCCGCGCCAACAGATTGGCCCCCGTCAATCCCTGTTGCTCAGAGCGTCAGACCAGCCATCCGAGCACGTGGGCCAGGTGCGCGAGCAGACCCGAGATCAGGTCGTGGCCGTGGTGCACGTGCTGGGTGAACATCTGCATTGAGGGGCTCCTTGTTTCGGATTTCGTGTTCGGTTGTGCTCTCGCGAGGAGCGACCGAAGATTTTCACCAGGTTGGCGCTCTGTCAAAAAACGATTTCCCGGGCCATCGGCGACTCGTGAATCTTCCTACGATAAACACGTAAGTCTTTCGTGTTTTGCGCCAGGGGTGGGCTTCACGGGCGTTGACACTGTGTGTAGCGAGCCCGAGGGGAGCCGATGTGGAAGCTGGGCCTCCGCTACGGCAAGTGGGCGGGCGCGTGACACGAACCGGTGATCCACATGCCACGAATGGTGAGTCGGCGAGAATCACTGATACGGGTGACGAGCGAGTGGGTAAGGATCGCTTCCGGTCGCACAAGGGAAGACGTGTCAGGTGCCGCCGGGTGGTCGTCACCGGGACGGTGAACTGACAGCGCTGCGGGTTCGCGCCCTGTCTCCGGCGGCGCGAATCCGCGCCGCCGGAGCGAGTATCGCGGGCTACCGCTTGATGTAGAGGTCCCACGACCAGGTCGAGGCGGAGCAGAAGTAGGCCGACCATCGGCCACTCTGCTGGCCGGAGTGGCCGTTGATCCGGCAGTCGCCCTCCGTCGACCAACTGGACTCGTAGTAATACTTCGGATCGACACCCGCGCCGGCAGGCTGCGCGAACGCGATCGTCGACGCGAGCGCGCCCAGGACGACGGCGGTCGCCGCGATCTTCTTCTTCACTTGTGTAACCCCAGTTCTCTTCTTGGAACACGTGCGTGCCCAAATAATCATGAATCGGACTCGCTTGTCTGCCGAATGGGTGGTTTCGCCGGGTCCTGGCGGCACTGCCCGACTCACTCGGGAGGGTGAAAACAGGTGGTCGACCGGGTGTACTACGCTCTTGGCTGAGTGGCCGCCTTGTCCCGCGCGGCCGTAGCGATGGGGGGCAAGGGGGTCGCGATGGCGCTCGCGCAGGTCGAGGAGACGGGTCCGCTGAGACCGGAGCCGGCCGAGCCACGCGTCCAGCGTCCGGATATCCAGGGGTTGCGCGCGCTGGCGGTCGGTTTGGTGATCGTCTACCACCTTCGGCCGGAATGGCTTCCTGGCGGCTTCGTCGGTGTCGACGTCTTCTTCGTCATCTCCGGCTACCTCATCATTGGCACCCTCGCCGGCGAGCTGCGCCGCACCGGCACCATCCGCCTGCGCGAGTTCTACGCTCGCCGCATCCGGCGCCTCTTGCCCGCCGCGTCGGTGGTCCTGCTGAGCACCGTGCTCGTGACCTGGCTGGTCCTGCCGATCTCACGCTGGCCCGCCATCATGAGCGATGTCCTCACGTCCGCGCTGAACGTCCAGAACTGGGCGCTGGCCGCCCAATCCGCCGACTACGCCCACGCCACCGCCGCCGCGTCACCGGTCCAGCACTTCTGGTCGCTCAGTGTCGAAGAGCAGTTCTATCTCGTCATCCCGCTGGTCCTGCTCGTCTGCGCCCGCCTGGCCCACCGCGCCGGGCCGAAGGCCGCCCGTCACGCCGTCACCGCGGTCGCCATCGTCACCGCCGCGTCGTTCGTGTTCTCCGTGGTCTACAGCGAGCTCGACCACGGTCGCGCCTACTTCGTCACGCCCACCCGTATGTGGGAGCTCGGACTCGGCGGCCTCGCCGCGATGACCGTCCACCGGATCCGGCTCAAGGGTGGGGTCCGGCTGCTTGTCGGCTGGAGTGGGATGGTCGCGGTGGTGGTCAGTTCGTTCGTGCTGACCACCGCGATGGCGTTCCCCGGCTACCTCGCCCTCCTGCCGACGCTGGGCACCGTCGGCTTGTTGCTGGCCGGGGTCGTCGCCGCGGACCAGCGCGTGGCACGCCCGGAAGTCGCTTTCGTGCTGGGTCTCCAACCGCTGCGCTATCTCGGCGACATCTCCTACAGCCTGTACCTCTGGCACTGGCCCGTCATCGTGGTGGTCCTGCAGCTCGCGGGCAGCTCGGAACTGACGCGGCGGCAGGCGGTGGGTGCCTTCGTGCTCAGCCTGGCACTGGCCATGGTGTCCAAACACGTGGTCGAAGACGCCTTCCGCGGCGGGAGGACCGCACGGCCACCGTTCCGGCGCCACCCGCCCCGGCTCCGCAGCGCCTACCTGCTCGGAGCGGCCTTGGTCGCCGCCACGACGGTCGTCGCGACGGTGCCGTGGCAGTACGCCTCGGCGGAACTCGATCGCCTCGCGTCGGCCACCGGCCTCGATGAAAGCCACCCGGGCGCCCTCGCGCTCGACAGGGACAACCCGAGACCGGCGCCGGAGGGCGTCCCGCTGACCCCTGACCCGGCTGTGGCGGGACGGGACTGGCCGCTGCAGGACCAAACCGTCAACTGCACGTCATACGACATCGAGAACTGGCCGCCCACCGGTGACGAATGCACCTACGGCACGGCGACCGCGCCGAAGACACTCGTACTGGTCGGTGACTCGCACGCGGCGATGTTCAGTACCGTGTTCGCGCGATTCGTGCGCGAGCATCCTGAGTGGCGGGTGAAGATGATGCTGCGCAACGGCTGCCCCTTCACCGCCGTCGCACCGGCAGGTCTCACCGTCTGCTCCGACCAGAACGAACGCGAACTCGCCGGAATCCTCGCCATGAAGCCGGATCTCGTGGTGACCTCCGCGATGTCCCCCGAGTCCTATGACAAGGACCTGAAATGGCGTTGGGAGTCGCGTGCGCAGACCGTGGACGGTTACGAGTCCCTGTTGCGGCGTATCTCGGACGCCGGTATCCGGTCCGGCGTGATCCGCGACGTGCCCCGGCCCGCCAAGAACACCCCACGTTGCCTGGAAAGCAACCCCGGCAGGCACGCGAATTGCGACACGGCCGTGGGTGATGCCTTCGGCCGGGACAAGGACCCGTTGGTGGAGGCCGCCGAACGCGTGCCGCGCACGACGGTCGTCGACCTGACTCCGTGGCTGTGCGTCGGCGACGTGTGCCCGGCGGTCATCGGTAACGTCGTGGTATACCGGGACAATCACCTCACGGACTCGTACGTTCGTACTCTCTACGGACCCCTGACCGCGGGACTCGGCCTGGGATGACAGGCGCCCGAGTGGGTCTTCACACGCCGTCCACCAGGCGGTGGCAGGGGGTCGGCGGGCTCCGACGCGCTGGTCGGTGAACGCGCCGCGGCGGAGTACGTCGCCGAGAAGCTCACCGACGCGGGCTACGAGATCACCTACGTCGAGTCCGGCGGCAAGGACCGCCATAACGTGATCGTCCGGCTGCCGGGCGCCGACCCGTCGCGCGGCGCGCTGCTGCCGCGCTGCACCTGTTGTGGCAGCAGTATTTCCTGGCCGATCTCGCGCACCCGCTGGACCACGCGCTGGAAACCCGCCCTGCACGCCTTCGACGGCAGCCTGGCCGCCGGACGCAAGTAGTTTCCTTCAACCCGAGTTACACCGTTCGTTCGACAGACCCTGCGCTCATGCCGATGTGCGGACTTTGCCTGGGTTGGTTCGTCTGGTGTGCATTCTGTCGGTATTGCGGTGGAATGGCGTCATGGCTGGACTTCCGATCCGCGACCGTGCCGACAACGCCTTGGTCGACTTTCGTTTTGTCGCGGAAGAGGAGATGGGGCGTCTGGTCAAGCACATGGCTGTGCCCGCGTCGTTGGTCGTCGCCATCCACGCGGAAGCAGTCCTGATGATGTTCGATAGCTGGCGGAGGCAGTGGGAGCTTCCGGGAGGAATGCGGGAGACGGGTGAGAGCCCGCGCGAGGCCGCGGTGCGGGAGCTGGGTGAGGAGACCGGCATCCACGGCGTGGACCTGTCGTTCGCCGCCGTGGCCGAGTTCGATCTCACGAAGCCGGAGCGTCGGGAACTCCTAGCCGTATATCGGGTTCAGCTCCAGGTCGTGCCTCGGCTGACCGTCAACGGTGAAGCGCTGGACTTTCGTTGGTGGCCGCCATCGGAACCGGTGAGCGAGGATATGAGCCCGCTGGACGCGGAGATCGCCAGGCGCGTGGTCCGATCATCTGCCAGCTGAATGGCCGGTCGTGCTGTCAGACCGCCACCAGGGGTGGCGCGGTGGCCATTGAAAGGGCCACTTCCCAGCTGGGCAGGCAGGTACGATCATGATGGTGAACCAGTCCTTGGAAAAGGCAAAGAATTCACCTCACAGGTGCATACGGTTACGATTCAAGCGCAGGAGACCTTCATGCCTCATGTCATCTTGTTCGAGCATGTCCGTTTTCATGGAGCACATAAGCACGTCTTCGTCGCGGAACCCAATCTCAACGCGTCAGACGACAGGTTCTTTAATGACAAAGTCTCTTCGGTTGTCGTTCTAGATGGCAGGTGGGCTTTCTTTCGACACGGCAACTTCAGTGATCTATTAGGCGTTCTCGGGCCAGGTAATTACCCATCTCTGCAAGATGTTGGAATCGCGAACGACGCCGTCTCGTCATTGCGGCCCGCACTCGGCGCAGAGGCAGACAAAGGTCTGATCGAGCCTCAAGGTGAATAGGTACCGGGAAACGCGAAGTCGCGTCTGACCTGCCCGCTGAGCTCCCGGACCGCTGCTGTGTCGGAGAGGTCGAGCCCCTCAGTCCAGCCCCTCGGAAACCCGCTTTCTTCATGAGGCAGCAGATAGCCGTGTTCGGCAAGGTATCAGGCGGCCCCCCCCAGAAGCCGGATGCGCGGATCCGGGCGGAGTGCCGAACATCAGCGTCCAACCGTCGAGAACCGGGCTCGAACGGCTCGACTACCAGTTGATGATGTTCCGCGATGCGGGGGCCCCGCACGCTGCGCCCGAACGCGCCTCGTTAGAGCGCGGCCATCCGGAATCGCCGCGATCGCCTCGACTTCGGCCGTGTAGTCCGGCCCTGCCAGTGCGGCGACGACTGCGAGCGTCTGGGCCGGGAAGTCGCCGTCCGGGAACCACTTCGCGAAAGTCTCGGCCTGCGCCGAGCGGTAGCCGGCCAGATGCCCGCGAGCAAGGTGACGAGCTTGACCAGGTGCTGCGGCCCGACGCCCTGCGCGGCGAGTAGGGCCTCGATGTTGGCGAAGATCCGCCGCGTCTGCGTTTCGGCGTCCGGGCCGGCGAGGGTGCCGTCCGGGTTGACGTCGAGCTGGCCCGCGACGAAGACGAGCCGGTGGCCCGGCGGCAATTCCGCGAGAGGGCTGTACCGCCCGAGCGGCGGTGCGACTGCCGGCGGGTTCCAGCGGCGTGGCTTCATGCCACACCCATGATCGCACGACATCCAGTGGAGCAAGGGCGAGACGGAAGCATCATGAGGCGAAGCCACCGTGCTCTGCACAGCCTCTGCTGCGCATCGTCCTTCACGACCCGGTTCGGCGGCTTCTCGCCTTCGACAGTGACCTTGGGCGCGTGATGGCTGTGCCGACGTGACCGATGCGGGCGATGTGCGGCAACGGCTCCAGCGCCGCCCATTGAGCGTCGGTCAAGTCAAACCATCTCCGCCGACTTCGATACAGGCCCTACGCGGCCCCGGCCGACGCGTTGTCGTCCCCGCGCACGCGAGGCTGGTCCGGAGCGGATCGGCGATCTCACGGGACGGTGCTTCCTTGTAGCTGTAAATTCGGCGGAAAGCCGGGGCGCGACCTGCGGACCACCGGCCGGAGCCTGGGGGAGACGAGATGCAGGGCGGATACGGGGGACGCACGCGCGGGGCGGCGGTACGGGAACGGGGAGCTGGACACGTCGGCCGGGGCGGACCGGGGGCAGGCACGCCGCACATACTGTTCGAGGGGGACGATGTCGAGGCGCTGGACGAGGTAGTGACCGGGGAGTTCTCGCCCCATTGTCTGCGCGTCGGCCGAGGGCACCGGTCGCCCGGCCGCTTCCGCCGCCTGCACCGGCGGGGTCTGGCGCTGTACGAGCTGGGGTGGGGCATCCCGGTTGAGGTCGCGGCAGGCGAACTGCCCGACTTCTACAACGTCCACATCCCGCTCGCCGGTGAAGGTACGGTCCGGGTGGCGGGCCGCGAAGTCACCGCGTCGTGCTCGGTCGCCGGGCCCGGGATGACCCTGGACATGTCCCTGTCGGCCAGGGCGGACACGCTCATCCTGTGTCTGCCGCAGGCGGTGGTGGACAACGCCGTCACCGCGCAGACCGGTGAACCGCCCGCCGCCGCCGTGCGTTTCGCCCCCGCCCTCGCGGACGGCGACCCGGCGGTGGCCGCGTGGCTGGGGACCGCGCGAGCCTTCGCGCAGTTCACCGCGTCACCCCTCGCGGCCCGGTCACCGCTGGCCGCCGCGCACTTCGAACAGGTCCTCGTGCACGGTCTGGTGGACCTCCAGCCGCACGACCATTTCACCGCCCTTCCCGCGTACGCCCATCCGGCGCTGCCGCGTGCCGTGCGACGGGCCATGGCGTACTGCGAGGAACACGCGGGTGAGCCGGTGTCGGTCGCGGACATGGCCGCGGCGGCGCGGGTCAGCCCCCGCACTCTCCAGGAGCGCTTCCGAATCGACTTCGGGACCACCCCGGCGGCCTACCTGCGGCGCGTACGACTGGACCGGGTGCACCAGGACCTGCTGCGCATCGCGGACGGTTCCGCGTCCGGGACGGTCGCCGAGGTCGCGACGCGCTGGGGCTTCACCCACCTGAGCCGGTTCGCCGCTTACTACCGCGAGGCGTACGGACAGGTGCCGTCCCACACCGCCGAAAGGCGCTACAGCCCGCCGGCTTGAGGCGTACTCACGACCGTTTCAGTAACGGACCCCGGGATTCCCGGGGTCCGTTTTCTTTCCGGGCCTATCCGCCGGAGCGAGACGGGTCCGGGCCGTGCCGGCAATCCGATACACGCAGATCACTCGGCGGATAACGGATAGAGGGCGGTCGTCCGCCATCCGTACGCTGAACCGAGGCTGTCGTCAGGGTCTAGGGGGTTTCAATGCAGTTTGAAGGACGTTTACGACACAGTTTTAGCCCCGCTACGGTTTGAGAAACGATTCTGATCGTTTTTACTCGAACGCCCATCAGAGTGGATCTGCGAACAGCTGGAGATATCATCTGCAGCGCCAGTGGTAACTGGTCCGCCTGCTGGACCTGAATGGGGTGGCCTTATGCGCAGTCGCACTCGAATGGCGGCAGCCGCAGTCGATCACTGAGTTCAGTTGCACGACGATACCGTCGAGGCCGGAATACCTTCCCGGCCGCTCTCGACACGATCGTTCCTTTCCGACGAAATAGAGGAGAAAGACATGATTTCTCGCGCCAAGGGAATCGCGGCGTTCGCTGCCGCAGTGGCGGCGGTGGCGCTCACGCCGGCCACTTCGGCCCAGGCCGCCACCTCGGCCGCCTACGCCGAGTTCTTCGACAACGCCAACTACTGCTGCTCTTCGATCTACGACCCGGGCGACGGCGGCCGGTGCTACAACCTCCCGACTTACTTCGTCAACACGATTTCTTCGGTCCGGTCCAACACCCGGTGGATCCTGTACTCGCGCGCCAACTGCTGGACGGATTCCGGCGCGCCGGCTCTCGATCACACCGGCAGCCTTTCCTACGTCGGCGACCAGATGAACGACAAAACGGTCTCGGTCAAGGTGTTCTGACACACGGTCGGCGGTGCCGGGTGACGGCACCGCCGACCGCTCCGGCGTCGACCGCGCCGCGTATCCGCATGTCCGGCCGGCCGGCACTGACACGTGCCAGGTCATAGTACCCGGCAATTGCTGGTATTCCCGGGCCCGACTGCAACGCGCCTGGGCGATGACTCGGATTCGGGCGCCGCCCCCGAGGGGCGTGAGCCGCTCATCGCCGGCACCGGACAGCGGGGCGAACAGTCGGGTAAAGAACCAGTAGGCGAACCGGAAGTCCGATCGGTTGCGCAGGTCCTTGCGCGGGTTGTCGGCACCTTCGCGCTCCACTGCGAGAACACGGGGCTCAAGTTCCGTGCCGCGTGAGCGCACCGGTCGAGCAACTCGACCCCTCGAGTGGCGGTCAACGGTAATGGCCGGAAATCAGCGTTCGGTCGAGTGATCGGCAGTCAGGCTTGACGACAATACGCCCGTGTCGTGCATTCGCCTGCTGTGGCCTCGTGACGGGCGCGTCCTGGCTGCCTAGCCTGGTCTCGGCGGGGTGGTGCGCATGGCCACGTTGGTGTTCTCCAAGGAGGAGCCGGATCAGCTGCCTTGGTCACCTGAGATCGACCGAGGGAGGCTGATCGGTTTTGTGCTGGCTCATTTTCCAAGACGACGCCCCTGTTCGTCGCTCGGGCTACAGCACCGAAGCCAGGCCCTTCTCAGCCGGCTCCTGCGCACCGCCGCCACAGGACAGCCGGCGACTTCGAGTGGCACGCACCGGACACGAGCCGGGAAGGCTTGCCGGTACCGGCATTCGAGCCGCGCCACGACACACCATCAGGAGATTCTCATGGAGATGCCCGTGGTGACCACGTGTGAGGTCGACACGTGCTCCTACAACCGCGACCGTGGCTGCCATGCCCTGGCCATCACGATCGGCGACCCCCTGCATGCCCACTGCGACACGTTCTTCCACGCCTCCTTCAAAGGCGGGGATCCAGCCGCCGTCGGGCATGTCGGCGCCTGCAAAATGTCCGACTGTCGGTACAACGTCGACCTGGAGTGCCAGGCACCTGCCATCGAGGTCGGCCATCGTCAGGATGACGCGGACTGCCTGACCTACGCGCCGCTGTAGTACGGCGAGGACGGGTGAGGACCAGCGTGGGCTTCTGTCCCTTGGACATGGCCACGACGCTACGCGGACTCCGACGCCTGGTGCACCGCTGACCGGAGTCCGGAACGAAGTGACCGAGTCGCGCGTCCACGTGCCAGCCGGCGGATCGGCGGCAGCAGTGCACCGGAACGATGAACGACGGGCTGGCGGCCTCGACGACGTGATGCCAGTAGTCGTCCTGGAACTGCTTGCCCTGGGCGCCGACATCTCCGACTCCCAGGCAGAGGAAGTCGACGTCGAGCCCGTCGAACTGGTGAGGGACGAAGTCGGCGCTGGGGTGGACGAGCAGGAACGAGTAGCAGCCTCCGGTGCGGTAGGCGGACGCTTTGGTCGGTGTGGTCAAGGGCTCGTCGATCGTGCCCGGGTAGTGATCGCCCGGGCTGTGGAGCCCTTCGAAGACGCGAACGGTGAAGTCTCCCAGCTTGACCTGGTCGCCGTCAGCGATCACGCACATGGAGTCGTCGGGCAGGCCCGCTCCGCGGCCGACGTTGAGCGTGGACGGCGAACCGTACAAGGTGCCACCACGAAGGCGGACGACGTCGGGAGCATCCATGACGTGGTCGTGGTGGGAGTGAGGCACGAACAGGGCATAGAGGTGGTCGATCCCGCCGCGCTCGAGCGCGGCGGTGATGCGCTCTTGATCGGGAGCGATCTTCCCAGCCACGACCCGCGCCCCCTGGAACGCAGAGAGGGGACGGCCTGACGGACGCGCCCCACCATGACCGCGGCGGGAGCACGCTGAACGTTCGCACAGGGCGCGATCAGGGTGTTTCTCAGGCGGATGGGCAGGCTGCCCGCGTGGAGTTCGTGGTTGCCGAGGACGAGGTGTGGCTCACTGCGTTCGGCGTTCTCCCGCAGGCTGAGAAGGTGTCGGGCGACGATTGGGTACGAGAGGTGCGCGTCCCCGTCTCCGTGACCGAAAAGCTTCACATCACCTGGGATGTGATCGGGCAGAGAGTCCGCGTCCGATACGAGCAGTCATCGAAGGTCATCGTCGATGTCTACCGCGAAAAGGCAACCCTTCTCACGATTGAGGCTCACGAGACTGGGCACGTCGTCGCGTTGGAGTACTAGTCCGCTTCCCGCGGTGGATCGCGACTCGATCAACGCTGGTCTTCGAGCTCGATCGTCCAGGTGCTCACGCTCGCACGGCAAGATCAAGAGATCCAAAATGTGTCAGGCACCCCTTTGTCAGCGCCCACCCGCTGTGATCACACGGTACCCGAGTGGTCCCTTGTCGTGCACCTCAACCATTTCTAGGGTAGTTACACGGCCGTGAAAGATCGTCGCACTCCGGCGTCCGGCCTGTCGGGGGTTTTCGCAGGCACGGCGGCCGTGGGAACAAATGTTGCCAGTCGCGCGAAAGGAATGGTTATGTCGGTCGCTCCGGACGGTTCGGTCTGCACTCGATGCGGTATGCCCATGGGGTACGACAAATTCATCGCCTGCCTCGATGGCAGGGATCCATCGCCTGATCCCGCACTGTGCACCCATTGTTTGAATCCGCCGGATCCAGCGGAATTGCCTGCCCAGGAAGACCGCGGCAGGTTACTTGATCTGGTCTTCCGAGTGGCCCGCGGCGAAGTGGCGGGAGAAGTACCGGCCGAACTCGACGAACTTGTCGCCAGCGTGCCGGCGCGGCGGCCGCAGGCGAAGGCCGACGCGCTGGTTCTCTACAGTGGCGGCAAGGATTCCAGCTGGATGCTGCACGATCTGGCAGGCAGGGACGTGCGGGTCGTGGCTTGGATGCTCGACCAGGGATATCAATCGCCGCTGGCGATCCGCAACGCCAGTTCACTGTGCGAGAAACTCGACATCGAATTGGTTATCGTGCGTCCGGAACGCGATCCGATGAACACTCTGTTCCGGCTCGGTTTCGCGATGAACGAAGAGGATGACTCGGATCTTCTCCGCGCGGCGATGTCGTGGGGGTCGGCGTGCTGGCCTTGTTTTTCCACCATTCTCGCTCAGGCGTCGGTATATTGTCTGGAAAATTCGATACCGCTATGTTTCGTCGGGACACACAAAGGCCAGAACCGCACTACCGCCGGTGACCGGCCGATCGTGAAGATAGACGGGCTGACGCCGTTGGCCGACGTCGTCGAGGACCAGGTCTCATTGTTGCGCAGACACGCCGAACGCAAGGCGCCGGAAGCCGCGGAATTGCTCCGGGCCGGGGACAGCGGAACCGCTCTGGTGCCCTTCTACGAGTTCGTGCCGAAGCCGCCGACCGAGCGCATCATCGCCGACCTCGAGGCCATCGGCTGGGAGGTACCCCACAACACCGGCAGCTGCAGCACGAATTGCATGATCAACGAACTCGGCTACCGCATCATGCGCAATCAGTACGGTTTCGACATCTACCAGATCGCCGAAGCCCACGAGCAGCGACTCTCGCCCAACCCGTCGCCCGCGAACATCGCCACCCTCGACGAGGAGGCGATCCGGCGCGGAGCGAAGCTGATCGAGCTGACACCGGTCGAGTCCCGCCGCTGGGGCATCGAAAAGTGACGGCCGAGCCCCACTGGCCCGAGCTGCGGGCCCAGTTCGACCTCGACCCGGCCTACGTGCACCTGGGACTCTCAGTGCTGGCCCCACACCCGCGGCCGGTCCGCGAGGCGATCGAACGGCACCGGCAGGGCCTCGACAGCAACCCGGCGTTGTACTTCCACCATCGCGACGAGCTCCAGCGCCGGGTCCTGGAGAAGGCGGGACGCTACCTCGGTGCTGAGCCGGACACGATCGCGCTCACCGAAAGCACCACCATGGGCCTCGCCGTCGTGTTCACCGGCATGATGCTTCGGCCCGGCGAGGAGATCCTGAGCACCTCGCACGAGCACTACGCGGCCAGGGAACTTTTGCGGTTCAAGGCCGAATCGAGCGGCGCCTCCCACCGGACCATCGAGCTCTACGAGGACCCTCGGACGGCGACCGAGGACGAGATTGTCGATGCCGTGACCCGCGGCATCGGGGACCGGACCAGGCTGCTGGCACTGACCTGGGTGCACTCGGGGACCGGGGTCAAGCTGCCGCTGGCCCGTATCGCGGACGTCGTCGCGGCCGTCAACGCCGGGCGTACACCCGGTACCGAGGTCCTGACCTGCGTCGACGGGGTGCACGGTATGGGCGTCGAGGATTTCGAGGTGACCGAGCTCGGCTGCGACTTCTTTGCCACAGGTTGCCACAAATGGCTTTTCGGGCCTCGCGGAACGGGCCTGGTCTGGGGCAGTGAGCGGGGCTGGGCCGCGATCCGGCCGATCATCACCTCGTTCGACGTCGAAGTGTTCTGGCCGTGGTACCTGGGTTCCGTGCCGGACGGCAAGGCGCCGGCGGCACGGTTCTGCACCCCGGGTGGGTTCCCGGCCTACGAGCACCGGTGGGCGCTCGCCGAAGCCTTCGACTTCCAACAGGAGCTGGGAAAGCCCTGGGTGGCCGCCCGCATCCACGACCTGAACGCGCACTGCCGCGGTGCGCTCGCCGATGTAGCCGGTGTCCACGTGCGCACGCCTGACGTGGGCGGGCTGACGTCCGGGATGGTGTGCTTCGACGTTTTCGGCATCGACCCGGCCACCGTCGTCGATCTCCTGCTCGCCGAAGGGGTCGTCGCCGGGCAGACGCCGTATCGCAGCAGCGCGGTCCGGTTCGCCCCTGGCGTGCTGAACGACTTCGGCGACGTCGACCGCGGAGCCGAGGCACTGGACCGGATCATCAAAAACCACACCTGAACGGAGAGACGTTGAGCAACAGGGATACCGACCGGGATGCGGTGGTCAGGGTGGCCCGCGGCGCGACCCTGTTCACCCCGTGGGCGTTGCGGGCCGCGGTTACGCTCGGACTGCCGGACCTGGTGGCCGACGGCGTCAATGACCTCGCCGGCCTGGCGCGCGGGTCCGGCGCGGACGTGACTGCCCTTCGGCGGCTGGTCCGGTATCTCGTGCTGCTGGAGGTGTTCCGCGCGCCCGCCGCAGATCGCGTCGAACTCGGAGAGCTCGGGGCGGTCCTGTGCAGCGGCCACCCGGCAGGCTTGGCGAAGGCACTGGACCAGCGCGAAGCCTTTGCCCGTCGTGGTGACGAGGCGATCGCCTCACTACCCGAAGCGGTGCGCACGGGCAAAAGCGTGTGGGCCGGCCTGTTCGGACGCGGCTTTTGGGACGACCTGGCCGCCGATCCGGTGCTCGGCCGGTCCTTCGACGCGGCGATGGCCGCGCACGCCGCCACGCTCGGCCCCGAGGTGGCGCGACGGTACGACTGGTCGGGTGTCCGGCACGTGACCGACGTCGGCGGCGGGACCGGGCACGTCCTCGCGGCCGTACTGGCCGCTCACCCCGGGCTCGCCGGAACGCTGGTGGATCTGCCCGGCACCGTCAGCGCCGCGGACCCGGTGTTGCGGGCGGCGGGGGTGTCGGATCGGGTGACGGTGGTGGGCGGCAGCTTCTTCGATCCGCTGCCCGGCGGGACGGACGTCTGTCTGCTGGCGAACATCCTGCACGACTGGCCCGACGAGGCCGCGGTCGCGATCCTGCGCCGCTGCGGGGCAGCGGTGGTCGCGGGCGGGCAGGTCGTGCTCGTCGAGCGAGTGCTGGACGAGGTGCCCGCAGCCGGTGACGATCCTGGTCAGTTCGTGGCGAGCCAGCGAGACCTGGCCATGCTGCTCCTGCTGGACGCTGCCGAGCGCACCGAAGCACAGTTCGCCCGGCTCGGCCGGGAAGCCGGGCTGCGGCCGGACGGCGTCGCCGGGCTGTTGCCGGAGCAGGGTCTGTTCCTGGTCTGCTTCGACGTCGGCTGACTGCCGGCAGGAGGCTCAGCCGGCCCAGGAAACTTCGAGGGGAAGAGTCCGGAACCCGATGGCTTTGCGCACGTCCTCGGGTCGCACGCGGCCGTCCAGTGAGAACGAGTCCCACCGCTCGAGCACCGCGCGCAGGGCGATGCGCTGCTCGAGCCGGGCCAATGGGGCACCGACGCAGAAGTGGATACCCCGCCCGAATCCCAGATGGCGGTTGGGTTCGCGCCGCGGATCGAAGCGATCCGCTTGCGCGAACTGGCGTTCGTCCCGGTTCGCGGAGGCGATCCAGACGAGCAGTACCTCACCCGCCGGGATGGCCTGGCCGCCGAGGGTGACTTCGCGGGTGGTCCGGCGCGGGGTCGCGGGCAGCTGCCCCCGGAAGCGCAGGACCTCCTCGACGGCGGCAGGGATCAGGCCAGGCTGGCACCGCAGTGCCGCAGCGAGGTCCGGCCGGGTGGCCAGCAGGTGCACGGCGTTGCCGAGCACAAGTGTGGTGGTGATGTGCCCGGCTACCAGCAGGAAGCCGCAGACGCCCAGCACTTCCTCGTCGGCAAGCCGGGTACCGGCCACCTCGACGGCGGCGAGCTTGCTGATCAGGTCGCCGCCCGGATGCCGCCGCCGGTAACGGATGTGGTCGAGGAAATAGGCGTTCATCTCGCCGATCAGCGGTTCGACCGAGCGCAACATCTCCTCGGTCGGCACCACCACCGGTTTGTCCCCGCGGCCCTGGAAGAACAGCGCGTCGGCCCAGGCGCGGAAGCGGTACCGATCGGCCAGCGGGATGTTCATCAGCTCGGCGATCACGATCAGCGGCAGTGGGTAGGCCAGATCGCGGACCAGCTCCACCCGGCGCCGCCCGGCCATCGAGTCGAGCAGCTCGTGCGCGATGGCGGTGATGCGGGGCGCGAGACCGGCGATCATCCGGGGCGTGAGCGCGGTCCTGACCAGTGACCGCAGTTTCGTGTGTTCCGGCGGGTCGAAGCCGTTGAACGCGCCGCGCGCGACGATCGCGAACTGCTCCGGCTGCCGGACAGCCGAGCGCAGGTCCGACGAGAACGTCTCGTGGTCGCCGATGACGCGCACCGCGTCGTCGTAGCGGAACACGTGCCAGTTCCCCAGCTCCGCGTCGTAATGCACCGGCTTCGAGTCCCGCATCCGTGTCCACCAGCGCACCAGGGAGGCGTAGTCGCTGCGCTGGTCGGCCAGTCCCAGTCCTGCGGTCATCCGGTCACCCCGGCCTTCTCGTCGTCACCGGCACGGCCGGGATCGGCGGCCATGATGCCGAAGATCTCATCATGCAGTCCACTGAGGACAGTCCGGTCACCCGGATCGCGGCGGTCGATCAGGCCCAGCTCGGTCGTCCGGACGGTCAGGTCTTCCAGCGTTTCCAACCGGTAATGGTCGAGGAAGGCGCGGACGGCGGGTGAGTAGCGCTCACGGTGTAACGCCGCGGACGGGGCGACGGGTACCGCCAGCCGCGGGTGGTCGGTGAGCTCACCGACCACGCCGCGGAGTACGCGCATGGTCTCCTCGTAGGTGGCCCAGGCAGGCGTCCGGTAGTCCGTCAGCTTGCCGCGGTCCAGCACCCGGCGGCATTGCCGGGCGAGGTCGGCCGGGTCGACGGCGGCGAAGTCGAACGGGCTGGTCCGGCCGGTATCCCCGTGCTGGACCGCGGCCAGTGCGCCGTTGTGCTCGCCGACGAAGTACGGGAAGCCGTCCCAGCGCGGCAGCACCGCGGGCAGTCCGCAGGCCATCGCCTCCAGCGGCGCTTTCCCGTAGGTCTCGAAGATGCTGGTGGCACCGGAGACGTAGAGGTCCGCCGCGTTGTACAGGCTCACCGTCTCCTCCCGCGAGAGACGCTGGAACAGCACCACGTGCTCGAGCTGTACGGCGAGCTGGTTGTACAGCACCGCGTCGATGTGTGTCACCGACATCGTCAGCAACGCGTCCGGCACGCTCCGGCGCAGCAGGTGGTACGCCTCGAGCAGGGCGCCGATTCCCTTGTCGGTCATGAACCGGCCGGTATAGAGCAGGATCGGCCGGTCCGGTGGCAGCCCGAACCGGGCCCTGGCCGCCGTACGGTCTCCCGGCCGGTAGATGTCGCGGATGCCGAACGTGCAGATGTTGCGGGCGGGGATCCCGGCGACCTGCTCGTAGGCGGCCGCGGCATTGGTCGAGCCGCACAGGACCAGGTCGCCGGGATGCGCGGTCTCGGCGACCAGCATCAGGTGGCACAGGATATTGAGCGGGTACGGATTCGTGTGCGGGATGATCAGCGCCGGGCACGAGTGGCCGTCCCGCCTCATCAGGTACAGCAAAGGCAGCGCCTCGGTGTACTCCGCCACGACCATGTCCACGGTGGACAGATCGCAGGCCTCGCGCAGTCTGGTGTACACCTGCTCGAAGAACTTGAAGTCGTGTCTGGCCGCCGGCAGCTGCTCGATCCGGAACAGCAGCAGTTCCGTGTCCTGACAGAAGATACTGACGTCGTCAGGCGCGTCGGTCAGCGCCAGTACCCGCTTCATCGTCGTCATCCCGTCCCACCCGCGCCGTCAGGCCGGCAGGCTCTCGAAGTACATCTGCCGAGTACCGAGTTCCGGCCAGCGATCGCGTGCTTCCTTGGCGGACGCGATCACCCGGCGGATACCCTCCTCGACTGTGACCGACGGGTGGAAACCGAGGAGGTTCTCGGCCTTGCGCGTGTCCGCCCACAGCCGCTCCGCGTAGATCGCGATGGGCGTCGGTACGTAGCGGGGCGTGAGGTCCATGCCCAGTTCGGCGCCGATCAGGTCGAGGGTGCGATTGAACGTCGTTTCCAGCCCGGTCCCGACGTTGAACTCGTCGGTCTTGAGGTCGCCTTCCAGCGCGAGCTGAAAGGCGCGGCCGGCGTCGGTGACGTAGATGAAATCGCGGGTCTGCTGCCCGTTCCCCCAGAGGACGGGCGTTTGCCCGCTGAGCGCGGCCCAGACGAACAGCGAGATGACGTTCGCGTAGCCGCCCTTGCTGAACTCGTCGTGCCCGTAGACGCTGAACGGGCGCAGCCCGACCGCGGTGATGCCGTAGCGGTCGGAGTACTGCCGGGCCGCCTCTTCGTTCCACTTCTTCGAAAGCGCTTTCAGATCCGGCGGGGCAAGGGTCATCTCCTCGGTGTAGGGCACCGGGTTCCCCTCGTACACCGCGCTCGTGCTGGCGTACACCAGTTTGCCGACCTCGTTGCGGCGCACGGCCTCCAGGATGTTGAGGAAGCCTTGTGTGGTGACCGACGCGCCGTCGGTGGGGTCTTCCTCGTACATCAGGAAGGAGGACGGCGCGGCGAGGTGGATGACCCCGTCCATACCCTTGGTCAGCTTCGCCACCAGGGAATAGTCGCGGGAGTCGCCTTCGACCCAATTGACCTCGTTGCGGATCTCGTCGTCGACGAACTCCTTCCCGCCGATCTTGTAGTTGTCCAGCGCCGTGATGGTGTACCCGTCACGGACCATCCCGGCAATCATGTTGCGTCCAATGAATCCGGCGCCGCCGGTGACGAGGACGTCCTTGTAGGAAGCCATATCGCTCCTCGGGGGAACTCACTGTGAGAGCCGGTGTCCAGCCCCCCAGGGTGACACCGGCGAGAATTTACCTTCTCCATGGAAGCAGACCACGAAAGGCGGGGGAATCCGCTGATCGAGTGGACGATCATCGATTGGAAAGTGCTTGCTTGCTTTTCCTTTCGTAGCACAAATCGGTAGTTTTGTTTCTGCGGCAAGGCGGAATCCGTAGCGCGGATACGCCGATCGCCAGGCCTGCGGACCGGAGTGTCAGAACCCGTTTGGTGGACACGGATCCGCCTGCCGACGACAGAGGGCGACGAAGTCGGGCACCGGCGGCCGATTGATCGACACCAAATCCGCGTGTTAGAAATGCTGAGGCGCGATCCACCGGAAGCGAGGATTGGGGGGCTGACGGCCATTCTTGCGCCCACCGCCTTTCGTCCATAAAGGAATTCCGCGCTCGCGCCACTGCCGGGCGCCTTCGTTCCCGTCCGCCTGACGGGAAACCATTCCCGCACTCCTCGTGCCGGGGCTGGCGGCCGGGAGCCGATTCGATTCAGTGAAAGGAGGAACAATGGAGATGAACTGGGTGTCCGACCGGGCGAACTGGGTCTCGGACCGGGCGAACTGGGTGTCCGACCGGGCGAACTGGGTCTCGGACCGGGCGAACTGGGTCTCGGACCGCAGTGAGTGGGTTTCGGACCGGGCGCTGTGCGCGTCGGCCGGTGTCTACGAGCTGGTCTCGGTCTAGCCGACCAGGCCGGCGCGGCCGGTCACAGCGCATGATCGGCCGCGTCGGCCGTACCTGGGGGCAGGTGGCGCCCCGCATCGAAAATCGCGAAAGGTGCCCCGTTGATAGTTCTGGCTGTGCTGCTCGTGCTCGTCGCGGCGTTCGCCCATGCGGGCTGGAACGTGATCGCGAAGAGAATGGGCATGTCGGGTTCGCTGTTCGTTTTCTCCTATATGGCCGTGGGCAGTGTGCTGATACTGCCGCTGGGGATCGGCGCCCTCATCCTCGGCGGTCCGGTCGACCTCGGGCACTGGGCGCTGTCGGCCGTGGTCGGCACCTGCCTGCAGCTCAGCTACTACCTGCTGCTGCAACGCGCCTACCGTACATCGGATCTGTCAGTGGTCTACCCGCTGTCCAGTGGCGCGGCACCGGTATTCGCGATCGCCGCGGCCGTGCTGCTGCTCGGCGAGCGGCCGAGCCCGCTGGCCCTGCTCGGCGCGGCCACGGTGATCGGCGGGGTCCTGGTCATCACCGTGGACCGGTCGCCCGGCCCGATCGGCCGCGCCGCGAGGGTGTCCGCGGCCGGGTTCGGGATGCTGATCGGTCTTGCCAACGCGCTGGCGACATTGTGGGACAAGAACGTCGTCAGCGGCTTCGGTCTTTCACCGCTGCTCGTCTTCTGGGGCGTGTCGGTCGGGGAGGTGCTTGTCCTGGCTCCGGTCGCGCTCGCGCGCACCCGGGCACTGCGAGAGCTCTGGTCGGCGCACCGGCGCGAAATCGTGGTGGTCGGCACGCTGGTGCCGACCGCGTATGTCCTCGTGCTCTTCGCGATCCGGTGGGCACCGGTCAGCGTAATCGCTCCAGTGAAGGAGTTGAGCATCGTGACCGCGGTCATCTTCGGCTGGTACTTCCTCGGGGAAGGCCATGTTCGCCGCCGGGTCACCGGCGCGCTGGTTGTGATGGGTGGTGTGGCCATGCTGACCTTCGCTTGAGGCCCGACCCGCTCACGGTTGCGAAAGGAACAAGACCATGAACACGTCGTCACCCGACACAGCGATGCGGCAGACCTTCGACACGGTGGCAGGGGCCTACGACCAGAACGGCGTCGAATACTTCCGCCCGATCGCCGCACGGCTCGTCGAGCTGGCCGCGCTCAGTGCCGGTGAGTACGTCCTGGACATCGGCTGCGGCCGTGGCGCGGCGCTGTTCGCGGCGGCCGATGCGGTCGGCCCCTCCGGGCAGGTCGTCGGGATTGACGTCTCTCCGGCCATGGTCGCGAAGACGGCGGCGAATCTGCGAAGCAGACACGCCACCGGAGCGGTCGTCGCGGTCATGGATGGCGCCGCTCCCGGCTTCGGACCCGGCTACTTCGACGCCGTCATCGGCAGCAACAGTGTGCACATGGTGCCGCACCTGGAATCCGCCTACGGCCGGTACCGGACCCTCTTGGCTCCCGGCGGACGCCTGGCGGTCTGTGCGCCGGCGTCAGTACTCGAACCCGAGCCCCGAGTGTTCGGGCTGCGGTCCATCGCGGCGGCCGCAGCCAGGTTCTCTGTCTCGGCCCGCGTCTACCCGCAAGAGGAAGCTTTCGGTGGCGCGGAAAAGGCGACCGCGGACCTCCGGCGCGCCGGTTTCTCCGATGTCGCCGTCCACGTCGAGGACGTCCTCCTGCGGGCGGACTCACCGGATCAGCTCGTCAGTTGGACCTGGACGCACGGTATGCGGATGATGTGGGACACGATGCCCGCGGAGCACCACGAGACGGTCGCACAAGAGATCGCGGCCGAAGCAGCCGAGTTCGTGACGGAATCTGGCGTCCTCGAAATCCCGTCACCCGTGCGGTACTTCGTCGCCCGTTGCTGATCGCCGTACTCGAACGTCCTTTAGGTCCACCACGTCCATCGCCCTGATCAGGCGAAAGCAGGCTCTGGTTCTGACAAACAAAGCGCGTTGACGGGTGCGGCGTGGCCGGCATCGCGGTTTCCCCTCCGGCCCGTTCACTGAGTCAAACGTCCGCTCATGCCGCGGGTCGTGTGTTCCCGCCACTGTCTGCTCGTGCCGTCGAGCGTGTAACTGAACTATTAAAGGAATGTGGTGTCGCCGAAGCCCATGTCGCGCATCCTCTCGGGCGAGGAGACAACCATGATCTCGTCACCTCCGACGAACACGCGCTGCCACTCCGGCGGCTGTGGGATGGCAGCGACAAACCACACTGCTCCGTGGCGAACTCGAGACGCACAGCCGTCCAGTCGCTCCCAATGAGCGGCGGTCTTGCGAATCGGCGTCCGCAGGTATCGGTCCCACGGACTCCTGGAACCGCCATCGGTCCCGTCGGACTCAGCCGTTTCACGCAAGGATACCCAGCCGATCATGGCTTCGGGGTCGTTGAAGGCCGACGGCAGATCCTCGGAACCTGAGCGTGGGGGAAGAACTTTGGTCAGTATCGACAGCCCGAAACCACGGGTCGCGCGCAGCACGAGGGCGACCTGCTCAGGCACGCGGATCAACGCCGAGTGGACCAAACCCTGCCCGCGTAGCAGATCGGTGGCCGAAAGCGTGCCCCGCTCCCGGCCACTTCCGCCGGTCCGACGGGACACGAGCGCATCACTGGGCCGTTCTTCGAGGTGTCACCTTCCGCGGGCGCGGCGAAGATTGGCGCGTACGGCCCGGGTTTCGGGGTGGCCGGGCCCCAGTATCCGCTTGTAGGCGGCAAGGGTGGCTTTGTACAGCGGGATCGCTTGCCGGAGATCCCCCGCCGATTCGTAGGCGCCGGCGAGGTTGTGTCGAGAGGACAGAGTGTGCGGGTGACTGGGACCGAGTACCCGTTCGCGGGCGGCGAGAGTGGCCTCGTGCAAAGGGATCGCCCGCCCGAGGTCTCCTGCCAGCCAGCAGGCGTAGGCGAGGTTGTTGCGGGAGATCAGAGTGTCGGGGTGGTCCGGGCCCAGCACCCGCTCACAGTCGGCGAGGGTCGCTTCATACAGCGGGATCGCCTGCTCGAGTTTTCCCGCCATCTCGTAAGCGGCGGCGAGATTGTTGCGGGAGGTCAGAGTACTGGGGTGGTCGGGGCCCAGGACCCGTTCACAGTCGGCGAGGGTCGCTTCGCACAGCGGGATCGCTTGCCCGGGATCACCTGCTGACCGGTAGGCGCCAGCGAGGTTGTTGCGGGAGGTCAGGGTGTCCGGATGGTCGAGGCCCAGCACTCGCTCGCGATCGGCGAGGGTGGCTATATGCAGCGAGATCGCGTATTCGAGATTCCCCGCCGACCGGTAGGCGTATGCGAGGTTGTTGCGGGAGGTCAGGGTGTCCGGATGGTCGAGGCCCAGCACCCGTTCGCGATCGGCCAGAGCGGCCTCGTACAGCCGGATCGCCTGTCGGAGATCCCCCGCCGACTCGTAGGCGGCGGCGAGGTTGTTGCGGGAGGTCAGAGTGCCGGGGTGGTCAGGACCCAGCACCCGCACACAGTCTATGAGGCAACGGTCCAATTATCCCGTCGCCATCGCCACTGCTCCCTGGTTCCACAGAAATCGCCCCAACTGGCCGAGGACGAAGATGGTGTCGTCCTCAGGGGCGGTGTTGCCGATGAGTGATTGAGCGTGGGGCACCAGGACCCGCAGCCCTGGCCAGTCTTGGGGCGCCTCGGGATTCAGCGGTCGGAGTGCCCGGCTCAGAGCGCTGGTGGCGTGGTCGCGTGCGTATGCGACGTCGACCGGGCTGCGATGGAGGTCATCGGGGTCGGGGGTGCGGGTGACCGCCTGCACGAGCCTGTGCACGCTGATCACTGCACCGTTGCGGGTGATCATGGCGTAGGCGGCCAGGCGTCCCAACGCCTTGGTCACGGCGAGCTCGTCATCGATCTCGTTCAGCAGCGTGGTGGGAATGTCGTCGGGGGCGTACCACGCCAGCACTCGCAACACCTTGCCCGCCAACGGAGTGTCGGCGAGCCGATCAAGGGTGACGCGCCAGATCCGGGCCATGGTCCGCTGCGTGTTCCCACCCTCGGCGGTTTCGCCGTACATGGTGGCCGGGTACCGGCCGAGCAGGTCGAGGTATTCGCCGGCCGTGGAACCGGTTTCGGCCATGAAGGCGCCGGCCTGCTCGATGGCCAGCGGCAGAAATCCCAGTTCGGCACACAAGGTGTCCGCGCCGTCGGTGCCGGCGGCGGGGTCGTGGTGGGTCAGGATCCGGGTGAGCAGTTCGTGCGCCTGGCCGGGTTCCAGGACGTCGAGCGAGAGCGGCGTGGTGGCGATGTCGTGCCAGCCGGTGGTGCGCCGGCTGGTGATCAGCACCTGGCCCCCGGGCAGGCGAGCCAGCAGCGTCGCCGCGTCATTCGGTCCAGGAAGGTTGTCCAGGATCAGCAACCAGCCGCTGTGGGTGGCCAGCCAGCGCAGGCCGTGCTCGGTCTGCTGCTCCAGCGGCAGAGTTCCCACTGCGGGTTGCAGCGCGACCGCCAGGCGCGCCAAGCCGGTCTCGATGGACGTGGGGGCGTCGGCGGTGATCCACCACACCAGTGAGTGGCCGGCGCGGTGCGTGTCGGCGTAGTGCGCGGCCAGCGTGCTTTTGCCGATCCCGCCCAAGCCGTGCACCGCGGTCACCACCACCGATCCCGACGAGGACGCCGTGATCGCCTCCCGCAGCCGCTGCAGGTCCCGCCACGGCCGACGAACATCGCGGACCGTTTCGGCAGGTCGACCAGACCGGCCGGTGTGTCGATCTGCTCCATCGGCGTGACGACCGCGGGTACGTGGACGTGCTGCGCATAGGTGTTGTGCTGGACATTGTGGTTTCCCACCTGCACGCCTTGGCCGCCGCGGATCTCGTACGCGGCGGCCGGTTCTCCGCCGGAACCGTAGGGGTTCGAGGGCATCGGCGACGGTGTCAGCCGAAGGTGTTGGTCTGAGTGTTGTGGTCGCCGACCTGCACGCCTTTGTTGCCGTGCATCAGCACCCGGCGCTTTCCCTCCTGGGTTCCGGCGGGATCGGTCAGCTCCAGGACCTTGAGCGCCGCCGCCACAAGCTCGTCATCCGCCCCCGCGTCCGCCGCGGCCAAGGCCGCGGTGAGTTCGCGTCGCCGCGCGGCCCCGTCCTCGATCGGCGTGATCGCGTCGGACTCGACAGCCTCCACCACCTCGGGCGGCACGGAATCGCCACGGCGCAACGTGCGGAGGGTCAGCGTCTTCACCCCCGAATAAGCGTCCTTCACCGCGTTCGACGCCGTCTCACGCGCCCCCACCGCCGCACCCGCGGCCAACGCCGCTACCACCAGCTCGACCGACTCGATCACACCGAACCTCTCACGTCGCCACGACCGTCAACCGTCGATATCGGCCACGACGCTCAGACCGCTACAGCCCCGCCTTCAGGCGCGAACAGTCAACGCACTCCTGCACGGCCGTTATCCGGCGAACACCGGATAGACCGGCTCGCCGCGGACGAGGGTTCTGCCCCTTCGAGACCTCAGCCATGGCACGGGCCGGGCGGGGCGGCGCCCGGCCCGGCCCGTGCCGTCAGGCCAGGCGGACCTGGAAGACGGCGACCCGGGCGTCATGCCCGTCCACGCGCATGTCCACAGTCTTGGTGTCGATGAACCGCTCCTGGACGACGCCGTTGCCCGCCAGCCAGTTGATGCGGTCGATACCGGTGCCGAAGCACCGGCGCTCCGCGTCCAGGCTGGTGGCCTTGTAGTAGTTCGGGTTGTTGGTATCCGCGGTCCAGAAGACCAGGCGCCCGACGTTGTGGTGCGCGAGCACGCGACTGGCGTGGATTCTCTTGTGCTCGTTCCACTCGTCGCGCAGGTCGGTGCGCTGGTCGCCGTTGTACGCGTTGGCGATGTAGTGCGAGTTGATCAGCGCGAACTGGAGCGTCGGGTAGCTCTGGTGACGCACCACGACCTCGTTGATCCAGCGCGGCGGGGTCACCCCGCTGATGCCGCCGTGCACATACGTGGTCTTCGCGCTCGCCACCGCCCACGGCCGCGGGATCGAGATCGGGATCCGGAACGACGTGTTGTGCCGCAGGAACGCGTTGTTGTACAGGGGCCCGAAGTAGTGGTCGATCATCGCGGGCTCACCGGTGTCGCCCTCGTTGATCTCCTGCCAGCCGACCAGAGGCCGCACCAGGGGGTCACAGTTGCGGACGGCGTCGATCGCGGCCTCGCGCGCCCCGAGGTTGTCGCGGCCGATGTTGGCGGTGACGATCGGCAGCCGGATCCATCCCGTCGCGGCGGAAGCCGTGTCGGCACCGGCGGCCAGGACGCCGAGCGCGGCACCACCACCGAGAGCGAGCGCCTTGCGTCTGTTGAGCATTCCGGACACAGCAGATTCCCTTCTCGCGCTGTCACAGCGGGACACAGCCCGTCAAAGTGTCACAGAATGCGGTGCGGTTGTGACCCCCGCGCGCCAAAACTGCCGCTTGCCGGTCAGTGCTTCGGGTGGAGGCGGGCCGCCGCCGTGACCTCGATCCGTCCAGTCGGTCAGCGCGCCACCCGGTCGCCGATCCAGCGTTCCAGGACGACAAGGCGCTCGTCCCGCGGAGGGCAGGGTGCCCGTGGCGGCCGGGACACTGCGCAGGTGGGCCAGGGTCTTGCTGGCGGGTAGCTCGTCGAGCACCTCGTGGGTGAGCGGGCGGTCATCCCGGCCAAGTGCGGCGAGTTAGCGCGCTGACGTTGGGGCGTGCGAGCCAGGCCATGGCAGTGTCGGGCCGTTCGACGTGGGTGATCGCGTGGTGCGGTGCCGCGAGCTCGGCGCGGTCGCCGAGGAGGCTGCGTACCCGCTGGCCGAGGGTGCAACGCAGGCAAGGACTCAGGCTCAACTGCCACGTCTGTTGGCAGGTCGGGCAGCGGCCCCAGAAGCTCGGGTCGGATTGACGCATCTCGCGCACAGCGGTGCTACGGTGCCGTGATCGTTCAGCGGCGAAGGTGCTTGTCTGCTTGCGCGCGATCACCCGCTGCCTGCCATGACGCGGCGGCAGCCGCCTGAGTGGGTCTTCACACGCCGTCCACCAGGCGGTGGCAGCGGGTCGGCGGGCTCCGCCAATGGTAGGAATGCCTGGTGACCGAACCGAATTTGATCGAAGCAGCCGCCGAAGAGGCAGTCACCCTCACCAGTGAACTGATCCGCATCGACACCACCAACACGGGTGACCCCGACACGCTGGTCGGTGAACGCGCCGCGGCGGAGTACGTCGCCGAGAAGCTCACCGACGCGGGCTACGAGATCACCTACGTCGAGTCCGGGGGCAAGGACCGCCATAACGTGATCGTCCGGCTGCCGGGCGCCGACCCGTCGCGCGGCGCGCTCCTGATCCACGGTCATCTCGACGCCGTCCCCGCCGACGCCTCGGAGTGGTCGGTGCACCCGTTCTCCGGTGCGATCCAGGACGACTACGTCTGGGGCCGCGGCGCGGTGGACATGAAGGACATGTGCGGCATGGCGCTCGCGCTGGCCCGGCACTACAAGATCAACGGCATCGTCCCGCCGCGTGACCTCGTCTTCGCCTTCCTGGCCGACGAAGAGGCGGGTGGCAAGTACGGCGCCCAGTGGCTGGTCGAGAACCGGCCCGAGCTGTTCGAAGGCGTCACCGAGGCGATCAGCGAGGTCGGCGGCTTCTCGATCACGCTGAAGGACAACGTCCGCGCGTACCTCATCGAGACGGCCGAAAAGGGCATCCGCTGGATGAAGCTGCGGGTGCGCGGCACCGCCGGTCACGGCTCGATGATCCACCGCGACAACGCCGTCACCAAGCTGTCCGAGGCCGTCGCCAGGCTCGGCAACCACCGCTTCCCGCTGGTCATGACCGACTCCGTCCGCGAGTTCCTGGACGGCGTCACCGAGATCACCGGCTGGGACTTCCCCGAGGACGACATCGAAGGTTCCGTCGCCAAACTCGGCAACATCTCCCGGATGATCGGCGCGACCCTGCGCGACACGGCGAACCCGACGATGCTCACCGCGGGCTACAAGTCGAACGTCATCCCGTCCGTCGCGGAGGCTTCGGTCGACTGCCGGATCCTTCCCGGCAGGCTCGAGGCGTTCAACGCCGAACTGGAGGAGATCCTCGGCCCGGACATCGAGAAGGAGTGGATGGAGCTGCCGCCGGTCGAGACGACCTTCGACGGTGCCCTGGTCGACGCGATGACCAACGCGGTCCTCGCCGAGGACCCGGGCGCCCGCACACTCCCGTACATGCTCTCCGGGGGCACCGACGCGAAGTCGTTCCAGTCGCTCGGGATCCGCAACTTCGGCTTCGCTCCGCTGCAGCTGCCCGCGGACCTAGACTTCTCCGCTCTGTTCCACGGGGTCGACGAGCGTGTCCCGGTCGACGCGCTGAAGTTCGGCGTGCGCGTACTCGACCGCTTCCTCCGCTCTGCCTGATGCCCGGTCTGCTGGCCGCCGACGGGACACCCCTGCACTTCGAGCGCTGGGGTGATCCGTCGGCGCCGGTGACCGTGGTGCTCCTCCACGGGTACGCCCTCGACAGGCGCAGCTGGCGTGCCATCGCGCCGGTGCTCGCCGAGGCGTCCGAGGAACCTCTCGCCGTGGTGGCCTACGACCAGCGCGGCCACGGAGAATCCGGTGAGGTCCGGGCGTCGTCGGCGACCATGGGGAAGCTCGCCGACGATCTGGCCGAGGTGCTGGACAAGGTGGTCCCCGGCGGCAAGGTGGTCCTGGTCGGCCATGACATGGGCGGGCTCGCGATCCTGTCGCTCGCCCAGCGCCACCCGGACGTCTTCGCGGCGAGGGCGGCCGGGATCGGGTTGCTCGCGATGTCGGCGGGTGGCGTCACCCCGGACGCGATCTGGCCGAACGCGCTCGGGAAACTCGGCCGTGACCTGGAGATCGTCTTCGGGACGAAACTGATCGGCCTGGTACGGGAGCACACGAGCAAGGCGGTGACCGCCGGGCTGAGGTGGTGGCTCTTCGGCGACGACCCGGTGCCCGCCGACGTCGAACTGACCGTGCGGATGATCCGCGGCAACTGGCCGCAGACGGTGTCCGCCTTCCGCCCCGCACTGGACGCCTACACGCGGGAATCGGCGCTGTCGCAGGTCGGGGCTGTGCCGGTGACGGCGATCGTGGGGGAGCGGGACAAGCTCGTGCCGACGGCGGACGTCGAGGAACTGGCGGGCGCGGTGGAGAACGGGACGGCCGTGGTCCTGCCCGGCGTCGGGCACGTCGTCCCGCTCGAGGCGGCCCCGCAGGTCATTCCCCGCCTGCTCGCGCTGGCGAACCAAGCTCGCCGACAAGCCGGACTGTCTTGACAAAATCTGTTTTCGGTGGCACGTTCTGGGCATGTTCTCCGTTGCGGTGATCGAGGACGCGGAAGCGGCCGAAGTGTCGCTGGATCCGGTCCGGGCCCGGCTGCTCGCCGAACTCGCCGAACCGGCGTCGGCCACGATGCTGGCCGCGCGGGTCGATCTGCCGAGACAGAAGGTGAACTACCACCTTCGCGCGCTGGAGAAGCACGGGCTCGTGGAGCTGGTCGAGGAACGGCGGAAGGGCAACGTCACCGAGCGCATGATGCGCGCGACGGCGTCGTCGTACGTCATCTCGCCGACGGCGCTCTCAGCCGTGCAACCAGATCCGGCCCAGTCGCCGGACCGCCTGTCCGCACGCTGGCTGCTGGCCGTGGCCGGCAGGCTGGTGCGCGACGTCGGCCTGCTGATCACCGGAGCGACCAAGGCACGCAAACGGGTCGCGACCTTCGCGATCGACGGCGAGGTGCGGTTCTCCTCCGCCGCGGACAGGGCCGCGTTCGCCGAAGAGCTCACCGTCGCGATCACGAACCTGGTGAGCAAGTACCACGACGAAGGCGCCGAACAGGGCCGCGATCACCGGATCGTCGTCGCCGTCCACCCGAGCGTCCGCACCGAGCCCGAGGAGCGCTGAATGGGCCACGAATTCGAGATCACCGACCGCGTCGAGATCGACGCGACGCCGGAACAGGTCTGGGACGCCATCGCGACCGGGCCGGGGATCACGTCATGGTTCATGGGACGCAACGAGGTCGACGGTGGCGTCGGCGGCACTGTGAAGACCGCTTTCGGCGGCTTTGAACCCACCTCGGCGATCACGGCGTGGGACCCGCTGGAACGCCTGGTCTACGGCACGGAACCCGCGCCGGACGGACGCTTCGTCGCCTACGAGTTCCTCATCGAGGGCCGGTCCGGCGGCAGCACCGTGCTGCGGACCGTGACAAGCGGCTTCCTGCCTGGCGACGACTGGGAAGACGAGTTCGAGGCTATGACCGCGGGCGGCGAGCTGTTCCTCCGCACCCTCGTCGAGTACCTCAACCGTTTCGCCGGCCGGAAAGCGGTGCCGGTGACCGTATTCGGGCCGATGATCGCGGACTGGGACAGCGCTTGGCCGACGCTGGGCCGGGAACTCGGCCTCGCCGGGCGGCCGCGGACGGGGGACCGGGTCCGCCTGTCCACCGGCCCGGTGTCCACTGTGGACGGCGAGGTCTATTTCGCGAACGCGCAGACGGTCGGGATCCGGACCGCGGACGCGCTACTGAGGTTCGTCCGCGGCTTCGCCGGGCCGATGTGCGCGATGCATCACCTGTTCGGCGACGTCGACTCCGCGGAACAGGACGCGCTCTGGGCCGAGTGGCTCGGCCGGGTGTTCAAGTGATGAGGCCGGGCAGGGGTGTGGCGGTGCGCTTGCGGCGCAACCACACCCTCCTGGTCCCATCGGAGTAGAGCCGGACGGTCGACAGTTCCCAGCCCGCGAACTCGGCGTGGATCGACAGCTGCGTCGCCGCCGCCCGCCGGGAAACACCGGGCGGAAGCTGCAACCGCCGGTACTCCCAATCCCCTTCGACCACCGCCTCGTCCACGACTGTCATGGCGTGATCACCTGGATCCCTTCTCCGATGGCCGAGCCGACGACCACACGGCCGCCCTGCTCGTCGACGGTGACCGAATCTGGCTGCCGCACGGTGGGGAACCGGTGTTTCTCGATCGGTTCTCCACCGCGGACGTCGAAACCGACTACCTCGTTGCGTTCGGTGAGCGTGACCCAGACGAGGCCACGGGTGCGGTCGTAGGCGATGCCGTACGCCCCGCCCGGCACGGGATAGCGCTGGCGCAGCAGCAACGGCGTCGTGGAGAACGCCAGCAGCGCGCCCGCCCGCGCGTCGGTGACGAAGACGCGTCCCAGATCGTCGGTGACGGCGTTGGCCGCGCCGTCGCCCGCCCGCAGGCCCTCGCCGATCTTGCCCTCGTCGAGGTCGACGGCGAACAGGGCGGTGCGGAGCTTGTCGAGCACGACCACGCCGTCACCGGTGTTCAGCACGTCGTCGGCGCTGTAGATCTGGCCGGTGATGGTCTTCGGTCCCGCGTTCTTCGACAGCACCTCGACGGCCTTGCGGTCCCGCACCGAGACCAGCGTCGCTTCACCGTCGGCGAGACCGGCCGACGGCTGCCCCGCGACCGGGACCGTCTCCAGCGCGCCACCGGGCAGCGAGACCTTCGCCAGCATGCTCTTGCCAGGGACGCTGGCGAGCACCTGGGAACCGGAGACGGTGAGCCGCTCGGCGGGACCCGGCAAGGCCACGGTCGTCTCAGGGGAGTCCAGGGCGGCGAGATCATAGATACGCAGCGACGGCGGCTCCGAAACCGCGGCGACCAGCGTCTTGCTCGCCTCGTCGGTCACCAGCGCCTTCACACCCGGCACCGCGAACACCGACCCCGCGGGCTTGACCGTCACCGCGGGGGAGACCGCCGCGGTGGCCGCGACGGGGTTCTGCACGATCTGCAAGGAGTCGTTCGGCGTGTCGTCCGTACTACAGGACGAGAGCACCAGGACACCGGCGAGCGGGATCGCGATCCGGGAAACGGCGGACAGCCGACCCACCTTGGTGCCTCCACCTGCTACTCGTCGAACGGACTTGTCCAGCATCCTCCTGGAACTCCACCACGTCACGTCAGCGTCACCCAACAGTCACCTAATCCAGTATTCGAGACGGCTCAGAGGCCGCGTTCCGGGTATCCGACCTCGATCGCGCTGACGTCGTCGAGCGCCGAGCGGATGGCGGGCGGGAGCGTGATCTCCTCGGCCGTCAGCGAACCGGTCAGCTGACCGGTGTCACGGGCTCCGACCACGGGCGCGACCACTCCGGGCCGGTCGCGGACCCACGCCAGCGCGACCGCCAGCGGCGAGGTGCCGAGGCCGTCCGCGGCCGTCGCGACCGCCTGCACGATCCGGGCCGCGCGATCGGTCCGGTGATGTTCGACATAGCCCGCGAAGACACTCGAAGCGCCGCGCGAATCGGCGGGGGTCCCGCTGCGGTACTTGCCGGTGAGCACGCCCCGGCCGAGCGGCGCCCACGGCAGGAGCCCGATGCCGTGGTGCTCCGCCGCGGGGACGACTTCGCGATCGACCCCGCGCTCCAGCAGCGAGTACTCGACCTGCGTCGAGACCAGCGGAGCGGCGGCGGAGCCGCGGGCCGCGGCGGTCGCCAGCTGCCAGCCCGAGTAGTTGGAGACACCGACGTAGCGGACCTTGCCGCTGGTCACGGCGTACTCGAGGGCGCCGAGGGTCTCGTCGACCGGTACGGTGGTGTCCCACGCGTGCAGCTGCCACAGGTCGATGTGGTCGGTGCCGAGCCGTCGCAGCGAGCCGTCGAGCGCGCTCAAGAGGGCGCCGCGTGAGGCACCGCCACCGAACGGGCCGTCGGTACGGCGGGCCACGGCCTTGGTCGCGAGCACGATGTCGTCCCGGGGGACGAGATCGCCGAGCAACGCCCCGAGGACGCGTTCGCTCTCGCCCTCGCCGTATATGTCGGCGGTGTCGACCAGGGTGCCCCCGGCGTCGACGAACGCGACCAGCTGGCTGGCCGCCTCCTCCGAGTCGGTGTCGCCACCCCACGTCATGGTCCCGAGGGCCATCCGCGAGACCCGAAGTCCCGACCGGCCGAGCTGTCGCTTTTCCACGACGGGCGAGCCTAGCCGGAAGGCAAGTGCTGGACGCGGAGCAGGTGAGCGTGTCGTGATCGAGTACCACCGTGCGGGTCATCGGCTGTCAACACCCTGAACGGAGGAGTGACACTCCGATGGATACATTCACGCCGTGCGACTCGGACTGAACTTGGGCTATTGGGGCGCGGGAAACGACGCGGCCAACCTGGCATTGGCGAAGAAGGCGGACGAACTGGACTACGCGGTCGTCTGGGCCGCGGAGGCCTACGGTTCGGACGCGCCGACGGTGCTCTCATGGGTGGCGGCGCAGACCTCACGGATCGACGTGGGCAGCGCGGTGTTGCAGATCCCGGCGCGGACACCGGCGATGACCGCGATGACCGCCGCGACCCTGGACACGCTTTCCGGCGGCCGGTTCCGTCTCGGCCTCGGTGTTTCCGGCCCGCAGGTCTCCGAGGGCTGGCACGGCGTGAAGTTCGCGTCGCCGCTGGGCCGCACCCGCGAATACGTCGAGATCGTCCGCAAGGCGCTGAGCCGCGAGCGGGTCCGGTACGACGGCGACCACTTCCAGCTGCCCCTGCCCGGCGGGCCCGGCAAGGCGCTGACCCTGACCGTGCACCCCGTTCGCGACGAGATTCCGGTGTACCTGGCCGCCATCGGCCCGAAGAACCTCGAACTGACCGGCGAGATCGCGGACGGCTGGCTGCCGGTGTTCTATTCGCCCGAGCACGCCGGTGAGCAGCTGAAACTGATCCAGGCCGGCGCGGACAAGGCCGGACGCACCCTCGACGGCTTCGACGTCGTCCCCACCGTCCCGCTCGTTGTCGGTGACGACTGGAAGGCCTGCGCCGACGCTGTCCGCGGGTACGCGGCGCTGTACATCGGCGGGATGGGCAGCCGGGAGAAGAACTTCTACAACCAGCTCGCCTGCCGGATGGGCTTCGAGCGCGAAGCCGCCGACGTCCAGCAGAAGTACCTGGGCAGGGACTACGAGGGCGCCATGGCCGCCGTCCCGCTGGAGTTCATCGACGCGACGTCGCTGCTGGGGCCGAAGGAGCGCATCGCCGAACGGATGCAGGCCTTCGCCGGATCCGGCGTCACGACGCTGACCGTCGCGCCCGCCATGCCGGACCCGGAGGGCTCCGCACGCGCCCTCGAGATCGCGGCCGGGGCCATCGAAACGGCCGGTGTCGCCTGATGGGATGGTTCGAAGCGCTGGTCCTGGGTCTCGTCCAGGGCCTGACCGAGTTCCTGCCGATCTCCTCCAGCGCGCACCTGCGGATCACCGCGGCGCTCGCCGGCTGGGACGACCCGGGCGCCGCGTTCACCGCGGTGACGCAGATCGGTACCGAACTCGCGGTCATCCTGTACTTCTCGGCCAAGATCGGGAAGATCCTCCGCGCCTGGTTCTTTTCGATCTACAAGAAGGACTGGCGCCAGGACCCCGACGCCCGGCTGGGCTGGCTGATCATCGTCGGCTCGATGCCGATCGTGGTGCTGGGCCTGCTGCTGCAGGACGCCATCGACGAAACCTTCCGTGACCTGCGGATCACCGCGACGACTCTGATCGTGTTCGGCCTGATCCTCCTGGTGGCCGACCGCATCGGGAAGCAGCAGCGGACCCTCGACCACCTGACCGTGCCGCACGGCCTCGGTTTCGGGTTCGCCCAGGCGCTGGCGCTGATCCCGGGTGTCTCGCGTTCCGGCGGCACCACCAGCGCCGGTCTGCTGCTCGGCTACACCCGCGCGGAGGCCGCGGAGTATTCGTTCCTGCTGGCGCTGCCGGCGGTGTTCGGCTCGGGGCTGTACAAGCTGACCGACATCGGCAAGGACGGCGCCCCGGCGCAGTGGGGGCCGACGATCCTGGCGACGCTGGTCGCGTTCGGCGTCGGGTACGCCGTCATCGCCTGGCTGATGTCCTACATCAAGACCAAGAGCTTCGTGCCGTTCGTGATCTACCGGCTCGTACTCGGTGTCCTGCTGTTCGTGCTGATCTTCACCGGTGTCCTGGACCCCGGCGCGGGCCCGCACCTGTAGATCCTCACGCATTTAGTCCTCTGGATGCGGTCCTTGCACGCGCAAGGACCGCATCCAGAGGACGAATCGCGTAGCCGGGCAAAGCACGACACGTAGGGTGGGCCACGTGAGTACTGTGATCCTTCTGCGCCACGGCAAGTCCACGGCGAACGGTTCGGGCGTCCTGGCCGGGCGCACGCCCAAGGTCGGCCTTGACGACACCGGCCGGGCGCAGGCCGCCGCGCTCGTCGAGCGCCTGGCGCCGGTCCCGCTCGCCGAGCTGGTGGTCTCGCCGATGCTCCGCTGCCGCCAGACGGTCGCGAAGCTGGCCGAGGCACGCGGTCTGGACAAGCTCAAAGAGCCAGGTTTGTCCGAAGTGGACTACGGCGAATGGACCGGGCGCGCGCTCAAGGATCTGTTCAAGGAACCCCTGTGGCGCGTCGTGCAGGCGCATCCCTCGGCCGCGGTCTTCCCTGGCGGGGAAGGGCTCGCCGAGATGCAGGCGCGGGCGGTCGCCGCCGTTCGCGCGCACGACGCGAGGATCACCGCGAAGCACGGCGAAAACGCGGTGTGGCTCTTATGCAGCCATGGCGATGTGATCAAGGCGATCCTCGCCGACGCGCTCGGCCAGCATCTCGATTCCTTCCAGCGGATCGTGGTCGATCCGGCGTCGGTTTCGGTCGTCCGGTACACCGAGACTCGTCCGTTCGTGTTGCGCGTCAACGACAACGGCGGCGACCTGGCCGGTGTCGCCCCACCCGAACCGAAGGCCAAAGCCAAGCGCGGCAAGGGAAAACGCAGCTCCGACGCGGTGGTGGGCGGTACCACCGGAGCGTGACCACCGCCGTCGGTGGCGTCACCGCCACGGACGGCATCCACCGGCCCCTCACTGCCCGTAAGGTGGCCAGACCAGCAGATTCGACGACCCGGGAGCAACACCGATGATTTCGCAGGACAACCCGTTCGCCGCGCCGAGTGAGCTGCCCTACGCCCTTCCGCCGTTCGACCGGATCGCCGACGAGCACTTCCTTCCCGCCTTCGAAGCGGGCCTGGCCGAGCACGCCGCCGAAATCGAGGAAATCGCCGGCTCGGCCGAGCCGCCGACCTTCGAGAACACCATCGTCGCGCTCGAAAAGTCCGGCAGGCTGCTGTCCCGTGTCTCCAGCGTGTTCTTCAACCTCGCCGGGTCGAACGCGAACGACGAGATCCAGCGCGTGCAGGCCGAGATGGCGCCGCGACTGGCCGCGCACGCCGACGCCATCAACCTGAACCCGGCGCTGTTCGCCCGGATCGACTCGCTGTTCGAGCGCAGGGACGAACTCGGCCTCGACGCCGAATCGCTGCGCCTGCTGGAGCGTCACCACACCGACGTGCGCCGCGCCGGCGCCGGTCTTCCCGAAGCCGACCAGAAGCGTCTGCGCGAGTTGAACGAGCAGATTTCGACGCTGTCGACCCGGTTCCAGCAGAACCTGCTCAAGGACACCAACGAACTGGCCGTGGTCGTCGACGACGTCGCGGAACTCGCGGGTCTCGGCGAGGACGAGATCGCCACGGCCGCCGAAACCGCCGGCGAGGAGGGCAAGTACGTCCTCAAGCTGACCCTGCCGACGGCGCAGGCCGCGCTGGCCTCGCTGGAGGATCGCGCTCTTCGTGAGCGGATCTTCACCGCATCGGTTTCCCGTGGCAACCGGGGCAACGAGTTCGACAACAACGAGGTCGTGGCCCAGCTGGTCCGGTTGCGTGCGGAAAGGGCCGCCGTGCTCGGCTTCCCCGACCACGCTTCGTACGTCATCGAGGACGAGACCGCGAAGACCGCTCAGGCCGCTGTCGGTCTCCTGGAACGGCTCGCGCCCGTTGCGGTCGCCAACGCCAAGGCGGAGGCCGAAGAACTGCAGCGCTACCTCGAAGCCGACATCCCCGGCGCGATCCTGCGGCCGTGGGACTGGGCGTTCTATGCCGAACGCGTCCGCAAGGACCGGTTCGAGGTCGACACCGCCGCGCTGCGCCCGTATTTCGAGCTGAACCGGGTGCTGACCGACGGCGTGTTCTTCGCCGCGTCCAAGCTGTACGGCCTGAGCTTCACCGAGCGGGAAGACCTGCCGAAGTATCACCCCGAGGTCCGGATCTTCGAGGTCTTCGACGCCGGCGGCACGGAACTCGGCCTGTTCCTGCTCGACTACTACGCCCGCGACTCGAAGCGCGGCGGCGCCTGGATGAACAACTTCGTCGACCAGACGAGGCTGCTGGGCACGAAGACGGTCGTGGTGAACGTGCTCAACGTCGCCAAGCCACCGGCGGGGGAGCCGACCCTGCTGACCTTCGACGAGGTCGTCACCGCGTTCCACGAGTTCGGGCACGCGCTGCACTCGCTGCTTTCCGATGTCGAGTACCCGATGTTCTCGGGCACCAACGTCCCGCGTGACTTCGTCGAGTACCCCTCGCAGGTCAACGAGATGTGGATGCTCTGGCCCGAGGTGCTGGCCAACTACGCCAAACACCACGTGACCGGTGAGCCGCTGCCGCAGGAGCAGATCGACAAGCTCCTGGCGTCGCAGCAGTACGGCGAAGGCTTCTCGACCACCGAGTACCTCGCGGCATCCCTCCTCGACCAGGCGTGGCACGCGCTGGGCACCGAGGACAACGTCGAGGACGTCCAGCGGTTCGAGGCCGAGGCGCTGACGAAGGCCGGTGCCGCGCTGGAAGCCGTGCCGCCGCGCTACCGCACCACGTACTTCGCGCACATCTTCAGTGGCGGCTACAGCGCCGGGTACTACTCCTACATCTGGAGCGAGGTCCTCGACGCCGACACCGTCCAGTGGTTCCGTGAGAACGGCGGGCTCAGCAGGGAGAACGGCGACCACTTCCGCCGCGAGCTCCTCGGGCGGGGCGGCAGCGTCGACCCGATGGCGGCCTTCCGCGCGTTCCGTGGCCGCGACCCGGAGATCGAGCCGCTGTTGAAGCGCCGCGGCCTCGCGGGCGCCTGACCTCCCGACGGTTCCCCGCCTGGACACCCCCAGTGTCCAGGCGGGGAACCGCGCTCAGGCGGCCAGCTCGGCGACGGCAGCGGCCACGTCGTCCACTTCCCGTTCGGTGTTGTAGTAGTGCGGGCTCAGCCGCAGGCACCACTCGACGTCCTTGTCGCCGAAGTCGAACTGCGCGAACTCCCGGTAGCTCAGCGCCGAATTGATCCGGCGGGCGTCCATCGCCTCCTTGAAGGGCACCGCTTCCCAGCCCTTGATGGAGAACGTCACCAGCGCGCCCAACTCCGGGCCCCGGTCGAGCACTTCGACGCCCGGGATGGCGCTGAGCCCGCCCCGCAGTCTCGCCGCGAGCGCGGGCGTGCGCCGTGAGATCGCCTCCAGACCGACCTCACGGGCATACCTAGCGGCGGCGGCGCAGCCGAGCACGGTGGCGTACGGGAATTCCCATTCTTCGAACCGGGAAGCCGACTTCGCCGGTTCGTACGCGCCGGGCGCGCTCCAGCGGGCTCCGTGCATGTCGATGAACAACGGCTCGTGCCCGGCGTCGAGGAACCGGTCGGAGACGAACAGGAACCCCGAACCGCGCGGACCACGCAGGAATTTGCGGCACGTCGAAGTGAGCAGGTCGGCTCCGATCTCCTCAACGTCGACGGGGTACTGGCCGATCGACTGGCAGGCGTCGACCAGGTAGAGCAGGCCGAGCTCCCGGCAGTGCCGCCCGATCTCGGCGATCGGCTGGACGAGGCCCGAGTTGGTCGGAATGTGCGTTGCGGCGACCAGCTTCGGCTTCCTCGAGCGCATCAGGGTGGCCATGGCCTCCACGTCGACACCGCCCTCCCGCGAGTCCGGTGCGTGCACGACCTCGACTCCGAACCGCTTCCGCAGCGACAGGAACGCGATCTGGTTGGAGATGAAGTCGTTGCGGGTGGTGAGCACGACGTCGCCGGGCTCGAAGCGGATCGAGGAAAGCGCGGTGGAGTAGGCGTGGGTGGCGCTCGCCGCGAAGGCGATGTTGCGGGGCCTCGCGTTGATCAGGGCCGCGATCTCGTCGTAGAAGCCGGTGACCTCGCTCGCGCGCGCCGCGGCGGCCTCGTACCCGCCGGTCTCGGCTTCGAGATTCAGGTGATCGAGCATCGCGGCCAGTACCGGCCTCGCCAGGAGCCCGCAGCCCGCGTTGTTGAAGTGGACGACCTTCTCGCTGCCCGGGGTATCGGCTCGCAGGGCCGGGACGTCCAGTAGTGATCCCACCAGAATCTCAGTAGCACTATCATGTCGCTTCATGTCGGATAGTAGCACTTCCACACTCGTCGCCCAGCTGCGTTCGCTCATCCGCACTGCGGCCGCGGGGGAGAGGCTGCCCAGTAGCCGGGAGCTGATCGAGCGCTACCGGGTCGGCCCGGGAACGGTCTCTCGCGCGATCGCCCTGCTGGCAGCCGAGGGCACGGTCGTGACTCGCCCCGGGAGCGGGACCTACGTGGCGGCGAAGGCGACGACGGTGGGCGAACCGCTCGACACGGCGTGGCAGACGGTCGCGCTGACCGATCGCAGCGTCGACACCAGATCCCTCACCGGCGCCCTCGGCCCGCCACCGGAGGGCGCCATCCTCCTCGACGGCGGCTATCCGCACCGGTCACTGCAGGCGACTCGCTTCCTGAGTGCGGCGCTGGCGCGGGCGGGCCGCCGTCCGGACGCCTGGGACCGCGCGCCGGCCGCCGGTCTGCCCACGCTGAGGTCGGTGTTCGCGGGGCCGGCCGGTGCCTCGCCGGACGACGTCCTGATCACCGCGGGCGGGCAGAGTGGGCTGTCCATGGCGTTCCGGGCGATCGCGGCGCCCGGAAGCCCGGTCCTCGTCGAATCGCCGACGTATCCGGGAGCGCTCGCCGCCGCCCGGGCGGCGGGGCTCCGGCCGGTGCCGGTGCCGATCGACGACGACGGAGTCCGCCCGGATCTGCTGGCCGAGGCGTTCGCGATGACCGGCGCCCGGCTCTTCTACTGCCAGCCCACCTTCCACAACCCGACCGGGACGGTGCTCGCGGCCGAACGGCGCACGCGGGTGCTGGACGTCGCCAGGGCGGCGGGCGCGTTCGTCCTGGAGGACGACTTCGCCCGGTATCTCTCCCATGGGGTGACCGCACCGCGTCCGCTGATCACCGACGACCGGGACGGCACGGTCGTCCATCTGACATCGGTGACCAAGGCCGCCGCGCCGAGTCTTCGGATCGGCGCGGTGATCGCGCGAGGGCCGGTCCTCGACCGGATGAAGGCGATCCGGCAGGTCGACGACTTCTTCGTCTCCCGTCCACTGCAGGAGGCCGCCCTCGAACTGCTCAGCGCGCCGTCCTGGGAACGTCACGTGCGGAAACTGGGCTCCGAACTACGGCAGCGGTGCGGAAAGGCGGCCGCGGCGCTGGCAGGGGAGCGTCCTGAGTGGACTGTCGCGCGGCTGCCCGAGGGCGGCCTCCACCTGTGGGTGCGGCTACCGGCGGGGAGTGACGCGAACGCGGTCGCCCGCGCGGCGAGGGAGCGGGGAGTCGTGGTCGGGGCGGGGGACCGGTTCTTCGCCGCCGAACCAGCCGGACCGTTCCTCCGGCTCGGCTTCGCCGCCGCGGCCGACGTCGCCGAACTCGCCGAAGGCATCAGGCGATTAGGTTGAATGTATAACGACCTATACGGCGTGGCTCAAGCCAGAACCGCCTCAAGCAACAGATAAACCCCACCGCCAAGGACGACACCCGCGGCCATCCCGGCCGTGACTTCGGCTTTGGTGTGATCTCCGAGTTCGACGCGGGACCAGCAGACCCAGGCGACGCAGAGGAAGACCAGTGCGAGCCAGGGGCCGTGGACACGGATCAGCATCACGGCCGCACCCGCCGCCACCATCGCATGCATCGAGACCTTGAACTCGAGCCCGAAGGTGATCGCGAGCGCGGTGACCAGGCAGACGAGCTCGGCGGCCGCGAGCGCGATCATCTCGTGCGGGGCACCGCCGACGATCAAGACGGCGAAGCCGGCGGTCAGCGAGCCGATGCAGACCGCGAACGGGACGAGCCGTCCGGCGCGATCGGTGACATGGTGGCTGTCCCACTTGCCCTTCCGGGCGCCGCGCACGATCACGGCCATCGGGATCAGCGAGCCGGTGACGCCGACGACGAGACCCCAGAGCACCGTCTCGCCGACGTGATATCCGGTGACCTTCCAGGCGACGATCAGCGGGAGACCGAGCACCCAGACCCAAGGAGCGAGCACCTCGGTCGCGATCCGCGCGAGACGTCGGCGGGTCCCGGGGCTTCCGTGGTCTGCGTCGGCATCGCGCGTGGTCTCCTCGGGAATCGTGGCCGGAGCGGCTCCTGCCGGACTCGCGCCCGGCAGGAGCGGTGATCATCGTTCCAGACCGCGGCGGCCCGCCCGCGCGAGGATGTCCGCGCCCGCCGGGTCCGCCCGGACGGCCTCGTCGAAACTCTCCTTGGGCAGCACCGTGTTCCCGGCCACGGTCACCGTCTCGGGTGGGGTGTCGTAGCCGTCGGGCAGGGCATCCCAGAAGTTGCCGACGAAGGCGACGTGCTCCATCGGCGGTCCCACCTGGAGCACGATCGGGGTGTCGGCCCGGTGGACGATGTTGCCGAGAACGGTGATCCACGCCGCGCCGTAGTCGGTGTAGAGGCCGAAGTTGTACGAGGTGAGGACGTCGCGGATGACGTTGCCCCGGACCAGCGCCCCACCGGCGAACGACGAGCCCTGTGGGGCCGACAGGTAGATCCCGCCGCCGTCCATGAGCTTCCCCAAACTGCGCTCGACGAGGTTCGAGATCACCTGCGTGCCCTTGGCGCGCTCGCCGCCGGTGATCACGATGCCGTTGTGCGGGACGTCGTGGATCTCGTTGTGTGCCACGATGGTCTCCGCCGACTCGACCACGAGGACGGCGGACGAACCGCGGTACTCGGTGCCGATGTGGTGGACGAGGTTGTCTTCGACCGCGACCCGGGTGCTCATGTGGACGGCGATCCCGCTGCCCGAGATCTCGTCGAAGACGTTCGCCCGGATCCGCACGTCGGTGGCGTCCTCGATCAGCAGTCCTCCCGCGCCGAGCCGGGTGAAATGGTTGTCCTCCAGGGAGACCCGGCTGACCGACGTGAGGCTGACGTTGGCGGGCAACTGGACCGGCTCGGCGGGCACGTGGACATAGCCCACGTCCGCGCCGAGGTCGATCTTCTGGAAGTCACCCCGCTCGTAGCGTGCGTTGCCGTGATAGTGCAGGTAGCCGCCGGTGCGGGCAGGACCGGACCAGGTCGCGTCGGTAAAGGTGAAGCCGCGCAGCACGAGGTCGTGCACACCTCGTCCGCTGATGAGCGTCTCGAGCACCGGAGCGACGACGCTGGTCTCGCCGATCTCCTCTCCGGGACGAGGACGGTAATGCAGGACGTGCTCGCCTGTGTCGATGCGGCTGACGGCGAATGTTCCCGGTTCGGTCAGGAAAGCCACGTTGTTCTCGAGCGTGGACGGTGCGGCGAGGCCGTCCCAGGAGCCGTCGCCACCGGCGCCGTACCACTTGGCGTCGTAGAGGGATTTGGCATGGTCGAAAGCGGGCTGAGCCATGGTGATCGTGGTCGAGGAGGCGTCACCGGAGATCGACGCGACCGCGAGCCGGGCTTCGGACCACGGGTAGACGCCCGGATACACGAACTCCAGCCCGGAGGGGTCCGGCCACGCCTGAGGCTCCGTGCTGTCCGTGACGTAACCTGCCGCTGTTTTCATCACGTTTCCCGGGAGTCCGTCCGTGCGGGCCGCTCGTGCCGCGGGTTTGCCGTCGACGGTGAGCTGTCGTGGCGCCAGGTCGCCGATCGGCGCGGTCCAGACGCCGTCGTCGCCCGTCGTCCAGCTGGTGATCTCGCGGCCGCCGCTCAGTTCGACCTCGGCCTGGTCGGCTGTTCCGTAGCCGTGTGCCTGGAAGATCACGCGGAAGCCGTTCGACCCGGAATCGCCCTGTGTGTCAGTGAAGACAAGGGGTTCGTCCAGGCGGTGGACACCTGCCGCGAAAGAGACGATGACGTCGCCGGTCATGGTGGCCGTCGCGGCACGGACGGCCACCTGCGCGGCTTTCGGGCTGGCGAACGGCTGTTCGGCGGTGCCGGGCCAGTCGTCTCTGCCGTCCGGGGATACGAAGAACCTGATTTCGGGCATGCTGAAGCGCTCCTGCGGGAGGTATATGGGATATACTGAGGTTTATCAGCTAAACACGAGCGAGTGAAGAGCGTCAAGGGAGTAGCGGTGGCGAAAGACGACACGCAGCCGGATCCGGAGCGCGCGATCGAACTGCTGTGGGGAACGTCCGAGCCGGAGCGGCCCGGGTTGAGCCTCGGCCGGATCGTCGCGGCGGCCGTCGAGGTCGCGGACGCCGAAGGGCTTGCCTCGCTGTCGATGCGCAAGGTCGCGGAACGGTTCGGTACCACCACCATGTCGCTCTACCGGTACGTCCCCGGCAAGGCGGAACTGGTGGAACTGATGCGTGACGCGGTGTACGGCGAGTTCCCGATGGGGGCTTCGAACGGGCTCGGCTGGCGAGCGGGCCTCGAACGCTGGGCGCGGCGGGCCTGGGAGATGCACCACCGGCATCCGTGGCTGGTTCACAGCTCCGGGTCCCGCCGACTCCCGGGGCCGAACATCATGGCCGGCTACGACCACGCGCTGGACGTGGCTTCGCGTAGCGGTTTGGCGCCGGCGGAGGTGATCGCGGTGGTGAACCTGGTGGGCGGATTCGTCGAGTCGGCCGTGCGTCAGGCGGGGGAGGCCGCGGAGCTCCAGCGGCGCACGGGGGTGACCCATGAGCGCTGGTGGAGCGAACGCGAGTCCCTCTTCGAGCGCCTGGACCGCTATCCGGCACTGGAGCGGCTGTGGAAGGCCGGGGGAATGGATGCTCAACTGGACACCTTCGAATTCGGGCTGCGGCGGACCCTCGACGGTGTCGAGGCGCTCATCCAAAGCCAGGGGAGTGAGGTAATCAGTGACGAAACTGGGGGAGGGGAGTGCGTCGTCTGCGGTAAGCCGCTGGATGGGGGAGGGCGGGGCAGGCCGCGGGACTACTGCTCGAGGGCGTGTCAGCAACGCGCCTATCGGCGTCGTCAGGCTCAGTCGGACTGATTCGGTCGATTCAAAGTGTATAACGACCTATTCAGTCGGGTGATTGACAAGATCAACTTTAAGCCGACGACAAAACCTGCAAAGACTGTCGGGGGCCCTGGCTAGGGTTGCCCGGTGATCACCGACGTCTTGCTGGAGCAGTTGGAGGAGGACGCCTCGACGTCCGTGCTCTTCCAGGGTTTCTTGGAACCTGGAGCACAGGCGGCCCAGGCGCTGCTCGTGCTGGGGAAGGTCGCCCGCACCCGGTTCTGGATGCCGCCGTCCATGGTGAAGCGGTTGATCGCCGAATCCGATCCGGTCTTCACCGCGGACCGGACGACGCTGCGAGCGGAGGCTTTCTCGCCGTGCTGCGGCGTCTACGCCAGGCTCGATCTGCTGGAGGCGGTTGGTCTCGGTGAGGGTTGCACCAATGTGGACCTGTCCGAGGCGACGCGGACCGTTCTGGCCGGGGTCGTGGCCCAGGATCCGTTACACCTGACCGTTCGTGGTGAGGGGGTCCGCCTTCGCACTCTCGACGGGCAGAACGACGAGTCCGTGGTGCCGCTGCCGGATCGCTGGGTGTCGGGGTTCGCCGAGGTCGCCGCTGTCACGGTGGGAGCGGTCGAGAAGGCGGAGCTGGACAAGGCGGAGGCACGGAACTTCCTGCGGAGGCTCCCCACTGCGGTTGGCAAGTCTTGGGCGGTGGCGTCGGGCCGTGGGCTCCGGCTGACGTCACGGCCGGGCCGGGACTCGATCCCGGCGACCGGGCTCCATCGGTTGCGGATCGTCGAGCCGCTCATCCGGTTCGTCCAGGGACTGACCGTCTACACGCGACCGGACAGCGAGGTCGCGACTTGGGTGCTTCGGTTGGAGCGAGCGCGGCTCGTCGTCACGCTGTCCCCGGAGCCGTCCCGCGGTGTCTCGGGCGAAGGCGGCTGGCTGAACGCGCTGGCGGCGGGGCTCGAAGCGCCGGAACTCGTCGCGGGTCGCGCCGGGCACGACGTCGTCGACGGCACGTGGTTCCCGCGCGAGCTCCCGAGCGGGGCCGCTCCGGCGAACGGCCGGCTGGCGAAAGCCCGGGAGCTTCTCGCCGCCGGAGCCGTCCGTATGTTGCCGGACGGTGGCTACGAGATCACCCGTGCCGGCTCGGTGCAGCGTGTCCGGCTTTCGCCCGCCGGGTGCACGTGTGCGTGGTGGGCCAAGCATCAGGAGAACCGAGGGCCGTGTTCACATGTGCTGGCGGCCCGGATGTCAGCCGCTGAGTCGTGACGCCGCCTTCGCCGCTTTCGAACCGCCCTTGAAGCCTGCGAGCCATTCCTTCGTTTCGGCGCTGATCGTGCCCGCTCCGCGGTCCACGAGGTCCGCGGCGAGCTCCAGCAGCGCGAAGATGCCGCGGTGGGAGGGCACCAGCTTCGGCAGCAAAGTGTCGAGTGTGGACAGAACGGCGATCGGGTGTTCGTTCGCGATCACCGCGAGCCGGGGTGCCAGTCGCGTGATGATGAGCTGCGAGCCGAGTACGCCCAGCGCCTCGCCGAGCGCGCGGGGGCCGAGCATCCGCCGGTCCAGCAGGGTGAGCACGGCGTCCGTGCCGAGTTGGACGGCGGCGGGGCGTTTCAGCGCGAGGGTGGTGGCGAGGAGCATCGTGCCGGGGAGGCCCGGTACCGAGGGGCTGTCGAGGAACGGGGGCAGCGCGGCCTGCTCCACGGGATAGCCGACTTCGATGTCGTTGAAGTACAGGTTTCCGGCGACCGTGGCTTCGAGGTGGTCGCGGTCATACGGGGACGAGACCGCTTCGTGGCATTCGGTGAAGCCGAGCCACTCGGGGGCCCGGCCGTCGAAGGGGATGCCCAGCCAGGGAGCGCCCGGTGAGACGGGTTCCGGGGTTTGTTCGACGTTCAGTGTGTTCGAGCCGTAGTGGGTCAGGCCGGCTTTCGCCGTCCAGGTGATGGCCGGTCCGGGTTCGCCGCGGAGTGCGGCGGCGGGGTCGGCGGATTCGGGGTGCCGGGCGCGGGCGGCGGCGAGGGCGGTCCAGCCCGTGTCGTCGATGGCCGGTCCGCCGAGGGCATAGCGAATGGTGTCGGCGTGCGGCCCGGTGAGATCCGCGGCGAGCGCGAGGGCTGCGGGTCTCGTGTCGGGGGCGAGCCGGAGGAGTGCGTCGGCGACGTCGTCTTCTGCCGCGTCGGGGTGTTCGAGCATGCGGGCGACGAAGGCGACGGGGTCGAGCCAGCCGCCTTGGTGGGTGGCGGCGGAGACGGGGACGGCGGTGCCTTCGAGTAGGGCGGTGACCCGGTGGTGGAGGGGGCGGCGCCAGCCGTCGACCTTCGGCGGAGGGGCGACGTCGCGTCCGGTGAGGCCGAGGATGAGGGTGGCGATCATCTTCGGTACGGCCGCGCTGTACTTCTGGTCGGCGATCCGGGCGGCGCGTTTCACCAGCGGTTTGAGGGCGTCCCGGAGTTCGCCGGCGACACGGTGGGCGCCGTCGAGGGCGGCCAGGAGGAGGTCGGCCTGGTCGGGGTCGGCGAGCAGGGACGAAAGGGCTTCGGCGACCGTGGCCGGGGTGTCGGGGATTTCGAGCGGGACGGTCAGCGTCTTGCGCTGGTCCCACGGTGTTCGGGTGGATTCCGGGTACTCGGTGGTCTCGATGACGGGTGCCGCGTCAGGGGTGACACCGAGCCGGGCGGTGGCGATGGCGCGGACGTCGGAGGCGTCATGGGTGAGTGCCGCTTCGAAGACCTCGTTGGCGAGGTCGGTGAGTTCGGGGCGTCGGTCGGCGATGCGGCCGGTGAGTTTGAGTGCGAGTTTGGCGGTGGCGGCGCCGCGTCCGGCGGCTGCGGCGGGGAGGTGCTGGAGTGCGACTTCGTCGTCCAGCGTGCCTTGTTTGTCCACAAGGGACAGTGCTTTGACGGCGAAGGAGACGGTGCGTGGGAGGCCGCTTCCGCACAGCCGGGCATAGCGGTGCTGAGCCGCTGTGCGTTCGTTCGGAGTGGGGGCGAGCGCTTCGTGGAGCGCGGTGTACCACTGGGCGCGGAAGGCGGCGAAGTCGCGGGCGAGGATGTCGAGGGTGAGGTCGAGGAGCCGGGTGCGGTCGAGTTCGCCGGTTTCGGTGAGTTCGAGCAGCGCGGTGGACCATTTGTCCTCGTCGCGGACGTACTTGTCGAAGGCGGCGAAGCTGCCGTCGCCGTTGCCTTCGATCGTGAGCAGTTCCCAGATTTCGGTGAGGGCTTCGGGTTCGGTCCGGAGCCGTTCGGCCAGTGGTTTCCCGCCGAAGCGTCCGGCCCAGCGGAACCAGCCGGCGTGGTACTCCGGTGTCCGGATGGGTTCGAGGTCGCCGTCGAGGATCATGCGGCGGATGGCTTCCCAGGCGGTGTGGTGGCCGATCATGCGCAGTGCGATCGTCTTGCGTTCGGTGAGTGATCGGTCCTGCAGGACGCGTTCGAGGATCGTGGGTGAGGCGATCCAGAGCTTGCGGAGCAGGGGGTCGCCGGCGGGGAGGATGGCCCAGAGAGCGGTCGCGGCTTGCTGACCCCTGAGCGGGTTGCGGGCGCCGTAGGTGTTGGGCTTGATCTCGACGAACTGGCTGCTGTCCTTGAAGGCGGCCAGGAGTTCGGGGAGGAGGGCTTTCCGCTCGGCGTGGGAGAGCTCGAGGGTCCGGGTGAGGACTTCCGAGGGCTGGCCGGTGAGGAGCGCGTCGAGGTGCACGGGCTCATTGCGTCGTGAGTGGTAAGGACGGTTCTAACCGTCCTTACCACTCACGAGGTGTTAGGGGCATTCATGTACTTGGGAAGGTGTGAAGGTCGAGTTTCTTCGGCTGCCCCGAGGGAAGGGGTCCTTCACGGACCGAGCACCTCAGGGGACGAGGATCGCGCGGCCGCGGATGCGTCCGGCGTCGAGGGCGTCGAGCGCGGTGAGGACGTCTTTGGCGTCGGAGGCCATGAGGTAGGCGAAGTTGGGCGAGCAGAACGACGTCGGGAGCCTCAGGTGGACGGTGACCTCGGTTTCTTCGACTGGCCGGAGAACGCCAAGCAGTTGCGCCGGGTGGCGCGGGAGGCGGCGTCGCGATCGTGCGGTGTCTCGCCGAGCCGGGGTCCACTGTGGTCGGTGCGGCGGAGAAGCTCGGGATGGGCCGGGCGACGCTGTACCGGAAGATGGGCCAGTACGGGATCAAGGCGCGGCAGTTCCGCTCTTAGAGGGCGGCGAGCCTGGCGAAGCCGTCGGAGCCGTGGCCCGCGTCGATCGCGTGCCGGACTTGGGCTCGTGCCGCGGTGAGGACTCCGTTGTCGAGGCCTTGCGCGCGGATCGCGTCGAGGACGTGGTCCATCGTCGCGGCGGTGGATTCGAGGGTGCCGGCGTCGCCGGAGTAGTTCTCGGTGGCGACCTGTTCGGCGAGCAGGTCGATCATGGCGGGGAAGAAGCCGAGCAGTGCCTTGGCGTGTGCGGCGATGTCGGTGGCGCCGATGTTCTCCGCCTTGGCGAGCGCGAGCATGTGGATCACTCCGCTCATGGAGGTCCAGAGCATGTCCTGCAGGGATGCGTCGAACGCTGCGGCGTGGCCGGGTGAGTCGCCGACGTACAGCGCGTTCTCGCCGAGGGCGGCCAGTGTGGGCCGGTGTGTTTCGTAGACGTCGGCGGGGCCGCTGAAGAACAGGGCCGCGTCCGGGCCGCCGATCGCGTCGGTGGTGGCCATGATCACGCCGTCGAGGTAGTCGATGCCGTGTTCGGCGGTCCAGGCCGCCATTGCGCGGGCCTGCCGTGGTGATCCGCCGCTGAGGTTCACGAGCGTGCGGCCCTTGAGCGCGTCGGCGTCGAGGATCGACTGCGCCACGGCGTAGTCACGCACGCAGACGATCACGAGCGGGCTGGCGGTGAGCGCTTCGGCGGCAGTGGCGGCGACGGTGGCGTCGAGGCCGTTTTCCTTGCCAGGAGTGCGGTTCCAGACGGTGGTGGGGTGGTCGGCGGCGGTGAACGCGGCGGCGAGGGCGTGGCCCATGGGGCCGAGTCCGAGGACGGTCACGGTGGTCATGGCGGCTAAGCTAAACCTTGACATTGACGTGAGAGTCAAGTCGGGAGTGCGGATGCGGATCGGGGAGCTCGCGCGGCGGACCGGTGTCAGCGGGCGCGCGCTGCGGTATTACGAGGAGCAGGGCCTGCTCACCCCGGAGCGGCGGCCGAGCGGCTACCGGGTGTACGGCGACGCCGACGTGGCGGCGGTGCGGCGGATCAGGATCCTGCTGGCGGCCGGGCTGAATACCGCGCAGATCCTGGAGATCCTGCCCTGCATCGTCGACGAGGACGGCTGGTTGACGCCGGATTGCCCGGAACTGGTGGAGGCGCTGCGGCGGCAGCGCGACCGGATCGACGAGGCGATCGGTGAGCTGGAGACCACCCGCGCGAACCTCGACACGATCATCGGCAGCGAAAAGGCGGCCGCGTCCCGGGGGACACGGCCGCCTTCGTGAAGGTGGTTCAGGCTCAGATGAGGCCGAGCTTCTTCACCGCGTCGCGCTCTTCGGCCAGCTCGTTGACCGAAGCGTCGATGCGGGCACGCGAGAAGTCGTCGATCTCCAGGCCCTGGACGATCTTGTACTCGCCGTTCGCGGCGGTGACCGGGAACGAGGAGATCAGGCCCTCCGGGACTCCGTAGGAGCCGTCGGACACGACGGCCGCCGAGGTCCAGTCACCTTCGGGGGTGCCGTTGACCCAGGTGTAGACGTGGTCGATCGCGGCGGAGGCGGCCGACGCCGCGGAGGACAGGCCGCGGGCCTCGATGATCGCCGCGCCGCGCTTGGCGACGGTCGGGATGAAGTCGTCGGTCAGCCACGCCTGGTCGGTGATGACCTCGGTCGCGGGCTTGCCGGCCACCTCGGCGTGCGCGATCGACGGATACTGGGTCGCGGAGTGGTTGCCCCAGATCGCGACCTTCTTCAGCTCGGTCACCGGCACGCCCAGCTTCTTCGACAGCTGCGCGAGGGCGCGGTTGTGGTCGAGGCGGGTCATCGCGGTGAACCGCTCGGCCGGGACGTCGGGTGCGTGTGCCTGTGCGATGAGGGCGTTGGTGTTGGCCGGGTTGCCGACCACGAGGACCTTGATGTCGCTCGCCGCGCCGGCGTTGATGGCCTCACCCTGCGGCTTGAAGATGCCACCGTTGGCCTCGAGCAGGTCGCCGCGCTCCATGCCCTTCGCACGGGGACGGGCGCCGACGAGCAGGGCGACGTTCGCACCTTCGAAGGCCTGCTTCGGGTCGTCGAAGATGTCGATGCCCGACAGCAGCGGGAACGCGCCGTCTTCGAGTTCCATCGCGGTGCCCTCAGCCGCCTTGACCGCCTGCGGGATCTCCAGGAGCCGCAGCTTCACCGGGGTGTCCGGGCCGAGCAGCTGACCGGACGCGATGCGGAAGAGCAGCGCGTAGCCGATCTGGCCGGCCGCACCGGTGACGGTGACGTTGACAGGGGCTTGGGTCATTGCGGTTCTCCAGCTTGAGGCGACATCGACTTGTACCGCGATGCTAGTCCTGTCCCGAGTCGCCGTTCGGGTGCGTCCAGTCACTGTTTTCTTGATCGATGCGGTCCGCGGCCGCATCACACCGCCGGGTGACCCGGCTCACGCGCTGCGCCGCGTGGGGAGGGAGGTCCGTGTGCGGTACGGAAAGCCTGTCTCTCCGGGATCGTCAACGGCGAACCCGCGAAAGCCTTTTTCATATCGTGCGAAGTGAATGGTGTTTTCCCGGTCCGGCGGTGTTTCCGTTGGATTCGGAAAACGGTTACAGGCCATGATTTCATTTCATGAACCGATTGCCGGGACGTTTGCGTCCGATCGGCGGACGGCATCGTGAAGATCGTTTCGCTAACATGGGTCCGCCCAGTTCCCCGCCCCCGTGTGGAAGTTTTCGGGAAGGACCTCATGCTCAATACAATGGTCGCCGCTGTATCGCTTTTTTCGTCGATAATAACACCGAACAGCATGTCCCCGCCGCCGGGACCGCCGCCCGATCGCGTCGTCATCGACGTCGTCACCGTCAACGGCTCCGGATGTCCGCCGGGTTCGTCCGCGGTCGCCGTCGCCAAGGACAACACCGCGTTCACCGTCACCTACAGCGAATACACCGCCCAGATCGGCGTCGGCGCGAAGCCCACCGACTTCAGGAAGAACTGCCAGCTCAACCTCAACATCCACGTTCCGCAGGGATTCACCTACGGCATCGCCAGTGCCGATTACCGCGGTTTCGCCCATCTCGAATCCGGCGCCAAGGCGCTGCAGCGGGCGAATTACTACTTCCAGGGGAATTCCCCGACCGCGCACGTCAATCATCCCGTCAACGGGCCGATTTCGGACAACTGGCAATTCCGTGACGAGGCCGAAGGTGGTGTCATCATCTACAAGCCGTGCGGTGAGGACCGGAACCTCAACGTGAACACGGAACTGAGGGTCGGTGCCGGTTCGTCGGATCCGAAGAAGACCACCAGTTTCATCACGATGGATTCGACCGACGGCGCGTTCAAGACCACCTACCACTTCTCGTGGAAGACCTGCCCGAAGTCCTGACGGCTGTTTCCGGGTGACGGCCTGCTTCCCGGTGCGGAAGAAGGCCGTCCCACCCATGCCGGTCAGGGTCTTGGCTGCCCTGAACGAGGGCTCCACCGCTCGTCGCCGCCCGCTCGGCGGCGACGAGCCTTCTCGACGACCTCATTTTCGGCGGTCACCCCGTCCGGTGACCGAAACCGTTCTTGGGAGGATCCCATGCTCAACGCGCTGGTCGCTGCCGTAACGCTGCTCTCTTCGGTCGTCACTCCGAACGCCTGGGTGCCGCCCCCGTTGCCGTCCGACAAGATAGTCATCGACGTCGTGAACGTCAACGGGACCGGATGTAAACCGGGTACGGCCGCCATTTCCGTCTCGCCGGACAACACCGCGTTCACCGTCACCTACAGCGAATACACCGCCCAGGTCGGCGTCGGCGCGAAACCGACCGATCTGCGCAAGAACTGCCAGCTCAACCTGTATGTCCACGTGCCGCAGGGATTCACCTACGGCATCGCGGGCACGGATTACCGCGGGTTCGCCTCCTTGGCCGCGGGAGCCACCGGGCTGGAACGGGCCAACTACTACTTCCAGGGCAATTCCCCGACGTCCTATGTGACCCACAGCCTCAAAGGCCCGTTCGAGGACAACTGGCAGTTCACCGACAACATCGAAATCGGCGCCATCGTCTACAAACCCTGCGGCGAGGACCGGAACTTCAACATCAACACGGAACTGCGGGCCGCGGTCGGCACTTCCGATCCGAAGAAGACCACCAGCTTCGTGACGATGGACTCGACCGACGGCTCCATCAAGACCACGTACCACTTCTCGTGGAAGAACTGTCCCAAGCCGAAGAGCTGATTCCTGACGGCTCCGGATCCGTGGCCTCGACCCCGAACGCGCGGCCCAGCGCGATCACCGTCTCGTCGAGATGCCCGAGACTGGTGAGCACCGAACGCGCCCGCGGATCGTCGATCCGGTCCGCCACCGGCGTACCGTCGTCCCGGATCAGCGTCCCGTGCCCCGAACCGCCGGGATCACCGATCGCCTTCCTCAGCACCGCGGTGTTCTCCCGGATCCGCCCGGTGTACAGCAGCAGCCGGTCCGCCTCGTCGAGCAGCAGCCCCGGCTGCGACCGCGCGGCGACGTGGCGGGAGTGGAAGGCGATCGCCTCCACCGTGGTGAGCACGTGCCAGCCGTAGTCACGGCGGCTGCTGAGATTCACCGGATGGGTGAGCGGCTCGATCGTCGTGCGGACCTTGTCCACCGCCCGGTCCAGATCACGCGACTTCTCGATGACGCTCACGTTCTCCGCGCCGGACAGCAGGCCCGCGGCCTTCTCGACGAACTCGTCCAGCTCCTCCAGCAACGCCGAGACGTCGTCCAGCATCACCGCCCGCGTGCGCACCGGCACGATCACCACCGCCGCCAGCACCCCGGCCGCCGCGCCCACGGCGGTCTCCGCGACCCGGATCCACAGCACCTCGAGGCTGAACGTCCCCAGCAGGCTGTACAGCAGCCCGAGCATGCTGGTGATGAAGAACGCCATGATCACCTGCGACACCCGCGCCATGTAGACCATGCCGAACACGCACACCAGGATCAGCGCCAGCGTCGCCGGCACACTGCCCGACACCAGCAGCGTCAGCACCAGCCCGCCCACGATCCCGATCAGCGTGCCGCCGAGCCGCCGGACACCCTTGACGAACGTCGCCCCCGCGGTCGACGAGCCGATGAACACCACGAACACGGTCAGCACCGCCCAGTACCACCGCTGGCTCGACACAAGCTCTCCGCCGAGCACGGCCAGACCGCCGCCCACCACGGCCTGGATGGCGCTGCGCGTCTGGTTGTCGTAGGCGAACGCCGACGACTTCTCCTCCTCGGGGTCTTCGGGATCGTCGGCGGCGTCGGAGACGTCGTGCTCGGCCACCCGCTGTGCGCGCACGTCGGCCAGCGCGAGTTCGGCGAGCGCGCGGCGGACGCCGTCACCGGGTGCGGCGTGCTCGTCGATCCGGCTGCCTTCCACCAGCATCTTACTGAACTCTTCGGTCTCGCTGATCAGCGGCAACTCTCGCGGGTCGCGCTCGATCAGCGACCGGAAGCGCCGCATCCGGGCGATCAGATCGTCGCGGACGTCCTCGTCGAGGTCTTCGGCGCAGGTGCGCTGCACCGTGATCGTGAGCCACTGCACCGCCAGCTCGACCTCGATCGCCCGGCGGCGGAGCCGGTTCACCGAGTCCGCGCCGATCACCTCCGGCGCGGTGTCCTCGATGAGCAGGACGGACTCGTGCATGCGGGCGTTCGTCCTGCGGAGCCGTTTGCGGGTGCGTTCGCTGCCGCCCACGGTGAGGTGGTCTTCGGCCGCGCGCACCACCGCGGCGAGCCGGGCCCGGAACGCCCGCCGGATCCGGAGGAACTCCGCGTCGGTGTGCCTGCGCACCAGGACGAACCGGACGACCGCGTTGGCCGCGATCCCGATGGTCAGCGCCAGCAGCAGCGCCGGGACCTGCTTCAAATGCGTCTGCAGGAACATCGCGAAGAAGAACAGGAAGAACGACAGCGAGCCCAGCGCGATCCCACGCGAGCCGAACCGCTGGGCGTAGACCGCGACGAAGATCAGCAGGACGAACACGACACTGTCCAGTGGCGGCACCGCCGAGCCCACGCTCGCCGCCGTGAGCGACGCCGCACCGAATACCAGCCCCAGCACCAGCGTCACCGCCTGCTGGCCCGGGGTCGCGTCGTTGACGGTGAAGGCTGACGTCATCCCCGCGATCGCTGCGACGAGGATGACCGTGAGCGGCTGGTGGAACGGCAGGATCGCCAGCACCGCGACGACGATGCTGAGGACGGCCGAGAAGCCGAGCCGGAGCCGGACCAGGCCCGGATCGGAGGCGACCAGACGGTCGGTCGTGGCCTGGGTGATGCGGGTGATCATCGGGCGAGCAGCTCTCCTTGGGCGAGGGTGACCCGCCTGGCGGTGGACGAGGTGACGCGAAGACGGTATCGGGCGTACCTTGCCGTCCCGGCGAGGGCGAACGGCCGCGTCTGGCGGCGCCAACGGAACTTCTCGCCTTCACGCTGGTCCAGCAGCGTCCAGTGCTCGCCGTCGTCGGATCCCTCCAGCACCCACGAACGCGGATCACCCCCGCGGCTGCCCGAGGTCAGCGTGTACATCACCACCTCTCGCGACCCGTTCTCGACTGGGAACTCGATGACAGGTTCGCGCTCGGGGAAGGTGACTTCGGTCTTGGTGGTGTCGTCGAACAGGGGACCGCCGGCCATCGTGATGTCCGTGAGCGGCCGCGGGTCGGCGGGCTCGGCTGGGGAGCGGCCCCAGTCCGACGGCTGCTCGCCCATCGTGAACCGCAGCACGGCGCCCTCGGCCAGCGTGGAATGCGGGAGCGAGCTGCTGTCGTGCGGACGTCCGTCGATCGTGAGCCCTTGGACGTACACGGTGTCGCCGGTGTTGCCGGGCGCCTCGATGACCAGGTCCTTCCCGTTCTCCAGGTGGACGGTCGCCTTCGTGAACAACGGTGCGCCGATCACGTACTCGGGGCTGCCCATCGCCAGCGGATAGAACCCGAGCGCGGCGAAGACGTACCAAGCGGACATCTCGCCGTTGTCCTCGTCGCCCGGATAGCCCTGGCCGAGGTCGCTTCCGACGTAGAGCCGCCGCAGGACCTCCCGCACGATCCGCTGCGTCTTCGAGGGCGCGCCCACGTAGTGGTAGATCCAGGGGATGTGATGGGACGGCTGGTTGGAATGTCCGTACTGTCCCATCCGGACGTCGCGGGCCTCGGTCATCTCGTGGATCAGCCCGCCGTAGGAGCCGGGTTTGAGGCCGGTCTCCGGGGTCGCGAAGAAAGTGTCCAGTTTGGACTCCAGCGCTTCGGTGCCGCCGTGCAGCGCGGCGAGCCCGGCGCCGTCGTGGGGTACCGAAAAGGCGGTGTTCCACGAGTTCGTCTCGGTGAAGTCGCCGCCCCATGCCTCGGGGTCGTAGCCCTCGGGGGCGAAATGGCGGCTGCCGTCGCGGTTGCGACCCTGGAAGAAGCCGATCAGAGGGTCGAAGTGGTTCGCGTACTGCTGCGAACGCTGCCGGAAGTACGCGGCGTCGTCGTGGTGCCCGAGCGCTTCGGCGAAATTGGCCAGGCCGAAGTCGTTGATGCAGCCCTCCAGTGCCCACGACAGCCCTTCGTGGACCGACGTCGGCGTGAAGCCGAGGAAGATCGACTCGTGCAGGCCCTTGCGGCCGACGCTCTGCCCGCGCGGCGTCACCGTCGCGTTCTTCAGCGCCGCTTCGTAGGCGGCCTCGACGTCGAACCCGCGCACGCCTTTGAGGTACGCGTCGGCGAACGCCACGTCGGAACTGGTGCCGGTCATGAGGTTGGCGTAACCGGGGGAGGACCAGCGCGAGATCCAGCCGCCTTCGCGGTACTGCTGGACGAACCCGTCGATCATCCGCCCGCACCGGCCGGGCGTGAGCAGGGCATACGCGGGCCACGTGGTGCGGTAGGTGTCCCAGAAGCCGTTGTTGACGTACATCTCGCCGTCCACGACCTTCGCGCCGGTCCTGGTGCGCGTGCTGGGCCAGAGGCGGCGGATGACCGGGCTCGCGTGACGGACACCCTTCGGGGTGACTTCGTGCGCGGAGTTCGGATACAGGAACAGCCGGTAGAGGTTGGAGTAGAACGTGGTGCGCTGGTCCTCGGTCGCGCCCTCGATCTCGACCCGGTCCAGCACCTCGGCCCACTGCGCGCGGGCCTGGTCACGGACCTGCTCGAAGCTCGTGCCTGCCGGGATCTCCTGATCGAGGTTCCGCTTGGCCTGCGCGAGGCTGAGCAACGACGTCGCGATCCGCATCGTCACCTCGCCCGCGGCGAACTCCAGGAAACCGGTCACCGTGCGCCACACCGGACGCCGGATCCTCCCTCCGCGTTCGGCCGGGACGTCGAACTCGGCGTGCACGAACATCCGCCGCGCCCCGGTCGACAACCTGCTGCGCACCCAGGTGTGGCCGGTGACCACGCCGTTCGCCGGGTCGAGCCTCAACCCGCCCCGGTTGCGGGCGTTGTCGAACAGCAGCCAGCCGCGATCACCCGGGAAGGTGAAGCGGAACAGCGCCGCGTGATCCGCCGGTGCGATGTCGGTGGTGACGCCGTTGGCGAACCGGACACCGTAGTGATGCGGCCGGTCGACCTCGTCGTCATGGGAGAACGCGAGCGCGCGCCGGACCCGGTCGGCCTCGACCGGACCGATCCCCGGCATCACCTGGAAGGTGTGCCGGTCGCCCATCCACGGGCTCGGCTGATGCGACAGCGCGAACGCCTGCAGCGCCGGGCGGTTCGCGGCGTCGTTGTGCCGGTGATAGCTGTAGATCCAATTGGTGGCGCCCGCGTCGGTGACCGGGGACCAGAAATTGAAGCCGTGCGGGACCGCGGTCGCGGGGAAGTTGTTGCCGCGCGAGAACTTGTCGCTGGACTGTGTGCCGCGGGTGGTGCGGACGTGGTCGACCGGCTCGCGGATCCCGACCGCGCGTTCGGCGATCCGGACGTCGTCCACCCAGCCCGTGCTCTCGCCGTCCGGTGGTTCGCTGACCAGGACGACCCGGGCGATCCGCCGTCCGGCGAAGTCGCCCAGCCGGCGGCGCACGAGATTCCACTGGTCCACGTACAGCGTCTTGTCCAGCCCTTGCTCCGTGGCGCTGAACCCGGCCGATGTGCCGTCGGCGAACTCGACGTCCAGCGCCACGAAGGTGCCGCGGTAGTCGGTCCCCGCTTCGGGGAAGACCACATAGGACAGTTCGGTGTCGCCGGTGACCTCGACGTCCACTTCGAACACGGTCGCGCGCAGCGTGTTCTCGTAGTGGAGGGCGTGCGCGCCGGTGAAGCCGACGCCGGTCTTCGCGGTCGGCGACGAAGCCGGGCCGGTGCCGACGCGCAGGGCCGGATCGACCGGCTGCGGATCACCCGTTTCGAAGGAGGAGAAGAACCCGGTGATCGTCACCAGGCCACCGTAACTCGGACGCGTGAGCGCGGCTCGGTGTGCCGCATCCAGAGGACTAAACGCGTGAGGAAAGGAACTCCTCGAAGGTGCCGACGCCGGTCGCGTTCTCCGGCGTCAGGTTGCCGCCCGCCCGGAACGCCCGGGCCGCCTTGCCCGGCAACCACAGCGACACGATCGGCTTCCGGCGTCCCACCGACCGCTGATACGCCTCCGCCAGTTCACGGGCGCTGCGCACCTCGGGGCCGCCCATGTCCGGCACCCGCCCCGACGGTGCACCGGACACCAGCTCGACCAGCCGATCCGCGACGTCGGCGGTGCTGACCGGCTGAAACCGGAACCCCGACGGCATGAACGTGACCGGCAGCCGCCGCTGCGCCGCCGACGCCCGTGCGACGAGTTCGTGGAACTGCGTCGCGCGCAGCACCGTCCACGGCAGACCGGACTCCTCGATCACCTTCTCCGAGGCCAGCTTCTCGTCGTAGTAGAAGAATCGGATCACGTCGATGCCGACGATCGAGATGTACACCAGATGCGGACCGCCCGCCCGCCGCGCCGCCTCGGCCAGGTTCCGCGTCACCCGCTCGTCCCCGCGGCCCGGCGTCGACGCGCAATGGATGATCGCCGAAACACCGTCGACCGCCTCGGCGAGGCCGTCACCAGTCTTCAGATCGCACCGCGCCCATTCGTTCGGCTCGTCGGCGGGACGTGGTCGCCTGCTCATGATCCGGGTCGGCCGACCTTCGGCCACCAGCCGCCGCACCACCTCACGGCCGAGGTCGCCGGTACCGCCGGTCACCAGAATCGGGTTCGTCACCTTGATCCTCCGTTCACGAGAGCTTCCACCCTCAAGAACCGGCGGGCCACCCCGCCGGATGCCCTGTACATGGACGTGCGGAAACTGGCGGTGCGGGGCGCTTCCGCCTGGTCTCGTGAGTGGTAAGGACGGTTCTAACCGTCCTTACCACTCACGAGACCGATGTGATCACTGCTGCGCGCGGGACGAGCATGGCGGTCCCAGAGGTAGTGAAGGCCTCCTTGCCAACCCTCAGGGTAGGCAAGGAGGCCTTCACGGACCGGTCCGCGGCAGATCCCGAGACCACGGTCGGACCTAGCCGTCCTTGCCGCTCACGAGCGCCGTATGATCGGGATATCGGGGTAGAAACGTGCCCGCCGTACCGGGCACGCGCATACGCGGGATCGAATGAACCGCCACTCCTTCACTTCGAAGGAGTACGTGATGCGTTCCCCTGTCCAAAGCCCCTCCCTGGCCGGGAAATGGCCCGCGCTGGCCGGGCTCTCGGCCGTGTTCCTGGTCGAGATGCTCGACAACTCGATCCTCAACGTCGCGTTGCCGACCATCGGCCGTGAGCTGTCCGCCTCGACGACCACCCTGCAATGGGTGACCGGCGCCTACTCCGTCGTGTTCGGCGGCCTGATGCTGGCGTTCGGTGCCTTGGCCGATCGGGCAGGAAGGCGCAAGATCATGCTCACCGGGCTCGTCCTGCTCGGACTGGCGAGCCTGGCCACGCTGCTCGTCACCTCCGCGTGGCAGCTCATCGCCGTCCGGGCGCTCATGGGTGTCGCGGCCGCGATGACGACGCCGGGATCACTCGCCCTCGCGTTCCGCCTGTTCGACGACGACGTCCTGCGCGTCCGCGCGACCACGCTGATCTCGACCGTGGGCCTGATCGGCCTCGCCGTCGGCCCCACCGCCGGCGGGCTCGCGCTCACCGTCGCGCCGTGGCAGTCGCTGCTGCTGGTGAACGTGCCGGTCGCCGCGCTCGCGTTCCTCGGCATCCGGGCCGGCATCACCGCCGACGAGCCCGCCGACCTGCGCCACGATCCGATCGACGTCGCCGGTGCCGTGCTGGGAACCGCCACGATCGTCCTCGCGCTGGTCGCCCCGACGCTCTTCGTCGTAGCGGGCACCGCCTCGACCCTGCCTTGGGGTGCCACCGTTGCCGCGCTCGTCGCCGGAACTTGTTTCGTCGTCCGCGAGAAGACCGCCCGGCATCCCTTGCTCGACCTGGAACTCATCGCCCGCCCGCTCGTGTCCAGCGGCCTGGCGCTCAAAGCCGCGGCTGGGCTGGCGACCGCCGGCCTCGGGTACCTCGTGACACTGCAGCTGCAGTTCGGTCTCGGCTGGGCACCCGCTCAGGCGGCGCTGGGAATGCTGCCCCAAGTCATCGTCCTCATCGCCGGAGGCGCCCTCATCGGCCCGCTGATCACCCGCGTCGGCCTCGACAAGGCCGCCTGGCTCAGCGCCGCCGCGGTGGTGTGCGGGCTCGCGGTCTACACGGTGTTCGGCGGGCTCGGTTACGCCTGGATCGCCGTCGCGCTCGCCCTCGTGGCAGCGGGGATGCGCGTGGTCGGTGTCGTGGCGGGCACCAACGTCATGCGCGGCCTGCCCTCGAACCGGACCACCATCGGAGCCGCGCTCGTCGACACCTCCAGCGAGGTCACCACCGGGATCGGCATCGCGCTCAGCGGCACCATCCTGGCGCTGGTCTTCCCCGGCGCGTTGACGGCGGCTCAGCGGTCGGCCGACTTCCCGGAGGCGATCACCTGCGCCGGGCTCGCGCTCACCCTGCTGTCCGCGGCCCTCGTCGGGTTCGGTATCGTCCGCGGCCGACGTCCCGAATAGACGTGAAGGCCCCCTTCACCGCGCCAGGCGCAATGAAGGGGGCCTTCACGTACTCACCGGAGGACTACAGCTTCGCGCACTGCCCGGCGGCCGGGCCGCGGACGGTGTTCTGCAGGTCGTGGTCCGTCGGAACGGGGGAGTTGGCCGCGCACGCCAGAGGTCCGCCGATCGTGCTGGCAGTCAGCACCGGCCCCTTGTTGCCCGTCAACGCCACCGGCCCGCCGATCTCGGTCAGCTCGATCGAGACCGACCCGGTCGTCCCGGTGATCGCCACCGGACCGCCCACCTTCGTCCGGTCCAGCACGACCTGCGCCGCGCCGGTCGCCGTCAACGGCCCGGAAATCGAGCCGCCGCGAACGATCAGGCTCGCACCCGCCGCCACCGACACCGGACCGGAGATCGTCGCACCGTCCACACAGGTCACGCCGCTCCGAACGGTCAGCGGACCCTTGCGCTCGCCGGTGATCGTCTCCGTGCATGCCGCGTCGGGCTTGCCCAGCACCTCGAACTCCGACAGCGACGCCTCCCCGCCCGTGGTCGCGGTGACCTCGAGCCGGTAGTAGGCGTAGTGCGCCGGATTCGCGATCTTGAACGCCCTGGTCTGCTGGCGCCACTGGAACGTCTGGTCGGTCCGCCGATCCGCGACCGCCCACGTCTTCCCGTCGTAGGAGCCCTTCAGCACCCAGCTCTTCGCGTCACCCGCGCCCTTGCCCGAAGTCAGCGTGTAGAACGAACCCGCCTCGTTCGTCGAAGGCACCTGGTACTGGATCGGCGCCTTGACCTTCGCCTCGGTCCGCGACGTGTTGTCGAAGAACGCGGCGTCCCCGCCGGAGACCGGCTTGGTCAGGTCGTGCACCGGGGTCGGCACCGCGTCGCCCTTGGTGATCGACTTCGGCGCGTCGTCCGGGCCGGTACCCCACGACGACGGGTTCGGGCCCATGTCGAAGTCGAGCGTCCCGCCGTTCGCGATCGCCGAATGCGCCAGTGACGTCGAGGTCTGCGCCTTGCCGTTCACCTTCAGACCCTGCACGTAGACGTTCTTCGCGCTGTTCTTCGGCGCGTTGACCACGATCTTCTTGCCGCCGGGCAGGTTCACGGTCGCCTTGGTGAACAGCGGCGAGCCGATCGCGTAGTCCGAGCTGCCGACCTGCAGCGGGTAGAAGCCCAGCATGCCGAACAGCCACCAGGCCGACTGCTCACCGTTGTCCTCGTCACCGCCGTAGCCCTGGCCGAGCTCGCTGCCGACGTACAACCTGGCGAGCGCCTCGCGGACCTTCGCCTGTGTCTTCGACGGCTGACCCGCGTAGTCGTACATGTAGAGCGTGTGATGCGCGGCCTGGTTGGAATGCGCGTACATGCCCATCCGCACGTCCCGTGCCTCGGTCATCTCGTGGATGACGCCGGGGTAGGTGCCGAACTTGAGACCCTGCTCCGGCTTGGCGAAGAACTCGTCCAATTTGGACGCCAGCCCCGCCTTACCGCCGAAGAGGTTCGCCAGGCCCTGTCCGTCCTGCGGCACCGAGAACCGCATGCCGTACGCGTTGGTCTCGGTGTAGTCGATACCCCAGACCTCCGGGTCGAACTCCTCCTTGCTCCGGGTGAACTCGCCCGCCGCGTCACGGCCCTGGAAGAAGCCGACACTCGGGTCGAACACGTTCACGTACTGCGTCGCCCGCTCGGTGAAGTATCCGTAGTTGTCCAGGTACTCCTGCTTGCGCGGATCGTTCGCCGGAGCCTCGTCGTGGAGCTTCTTCGACATGTTCGCGATGGCGTTGTCGTTGACGTAGCCCTCGATCGCCCACGAGAACCCGTGGTCCGCGGTGTTCGGTGCGTACCCGAGGAACGTGCCCTCGTCGATTCCCTTGCGTCCGACCGCGCCGTTCGGCGGGGTCACCGTCGCGTTCTTGATCGCCGAGTCGTAGGCCGACTGGACGTCGAAACCCTTGACTCCCTTGAGATAGGCGTCCGCGAACGCGGCGTCCGAACTGGTCCCGGTCATCAGATCCGCGTAACCGGGGGAGGACCAGCGCGAAATCCAGCCGCCGTCACGGTACTGCTGCACGAAACCGTCGACGAGCTTGCCGGTGGTGTCCGGGCTGAGCAGCGAATACGCCGACCACACCGTCCGATAGGTGTCCCAGAACCCGTTGTTGACGTAGAACTCGCCGTCGACCAGTTTCGCCCCGGTCTGCGTCGGGGTGTCCTGACCGGCCTTGGGCGACACCGGGCTCGCGTACTTCTTCACCGGCTTCTCGACGGTGCCGACGTTCTCGAAGCCCGAGTTCGGGTACAGGAACAGGCGGTACAGGTTGGAGTACAGCGTGATCAGCTGGTCCTTCGAGGCACCTTCGACCTCGACGACCTTGAGCTTCTCGTCCCACGCGTTCTGCGCGGCACCGGCGACGGACTCGAGCGTCGCGTTCGGGGCGAGTTCCTGCTCCATGTTCTTCTTCGCCTGGTCCACGCTGATCAGCGAGGTCGCGATCCGCATGTTCACCGTCTTGTCAGCGCCCGCGTCGAACTTCAGGTAGCCGAGGACGTTGTCCCGTTTCTGGTCGCCCGAACCGGTCGACAGCTTCGAACCGGCGGTCACCGGCTTGTCGAAGGTGGCGTAGACGAACATCCGGGTGGCGCCGGCCGACAGCCCGCTCTTCACGTCGCTGTACCCGGTGATCGCCCGGCCGGCGGGGTCGAGGGTGAGCCCGCCGTTGTTGTTGACGTTGTCGAAGATCAGGTTCGAGTCCGCCCCGGGGAACCTGAAGCGGTACAGCGCCGCGTGATCGGTCGGCGCGACCTCGGCCTTGATCCCGTTCTCGAAGTCGACACCGTAGTAGTGCGCCCGCGCCGTCTCGTTCGAGTGCTTGAACGGCAGCTTCCGCGCCTCACGGTCGGGATTCGGCACTCCGGACGCGGTGGAGGGCAGGAACTGGAAGGTCTGCCGGTCCGCCATCCACGGACTCGGCGCGTGACTCGCGGAGAACGCCTGCAGCGCCGGGAGGTTCTGCTCGTTGTTGCGCGAGTGGTAGGAGTACATCCAGCTCAACGTGCCCGCGTCGGTCGTCGGGATCCAGAAGTTGAACCCGTGCGGAACCGCGGTGGCGGGCATGTTGTTGCCCCGCGAGAACGACCCGTTCGACAGCGAGCCGCGAGTGGTGAGCACGTTGTCGGACGGGCGAAGGCTCGCCGGCGGTGTCGGCGTCGCCGAAACCTTGATGTCGTCCAGCCAGCCCTGCAGCGAACCCGGGCCGTCGGCGTTGTCGTAGCCGACGAGGATCCGGTCGATCGTCTTGCCCTTCGCGACCACACCGATCTGCGAGCGCACCAGGTTCCACTGGTTGGTGTACAGCACCTTGCTCGCGCCCTGGCCCTGCGGGGAGAGCCCGAAACCGTACTGGTCGACCGCGCCGAGCTGGCTCAGATAGGTGCCGTCGGTGAACGCCAGGTCCACCGCGACGTTCGTGCTCGGGTACTTGAGGTCGCCGCGGATGAACTCCGGCTGCACCTTGTACGACAGCTCCGAGGTCGCCGCCACCGGGATGTCGACGTCGAAGATCTTGTTGTACGACCAGCCGTGCCCCTGCGCCTTGTGGCTGCCGGAGTAGCGGAACGCGCGCAGACCGGTGAACCCGACCCGGTTCTTGCTGGTGTAACCGCTGCCGGGGCCGCTGTCGGTGAAGCTACGCATGTTCGGCAGCGCAGGCGGGGCCGGGTCCTCGTTGGCCAGCAGCAGCTCCGAGAGCTGCATGATCGGGCCGCCGTTGTTCTTGGTGATCTCGAGCCGGAAGAACTTGTACGCGGCGCTCGCGGCGGCGAGGCGGTATTCCTTCTTCTGGAACGGCTCGCTGAACTTCTGCCCGGTCTGCTTGTCCAGATCGGTCCAGGTCTGGCCGTCGGCGGAGCCCTTCAGCGTCCAGTCCTGCGGGTTGCGGTTGTCGAAGTCGTTCGCCGAGGACAACGCGTACCGGGTGATCGACGTCGGCTCGGACAGCGTGATCTGCGCCCAGCCGGTCGGGGTCCAGGCCAGCCACTTGGTGTCGGTCGAGCCATCGACGAGGTTCGCCACCCCCTCGTTGGGGGTGTTCTCGCTGTTGGCGGAGACCTCGGTGACCTTGCCGCGGATGTCACCGGGGATGGTGGTGGCGTTCGCGCCGTCGACACCGAAGGCCTTCGGCTTGCCGGACGGGTCGACGTCGACGGTGTCGCTCCACGTCGGCTGCGGTTCGCCCGGCTCGAACGAGGAGTAGAAGTCCGGCGGGGCCTCTTCGGCCGCGGCGGTGGCGGGGAGGGCTACCAGCCCGGACGCCACGACCGTGGCACTCAGAAGGCTGCAGACCCAAGGTCTGACGCTTCGGGGCATCGTTGCACCAATGCTTTCTCGCAGGGGACCGGTGACGCCAAGAGAGAAAAGCTCGCGTGTGACATCGATGTCAAGACACTCGGACAAACCTGGCCCGAACTGGACAACCCGGATGCCCGGAAACCTGGTGGACAACCGCCGGGGCCGGGGCCAGGGTGAAGAGACGACTGAGGCCGATCGGGAAACTGGGGTGGGGACATGCGGCGGTTGTCCATGCTCGGCGTGGCAGCGCTCATCACGGCAGGCTCGATACTCACGGCTCCGGCGGCCACCGCCGGAGAAACGACGTTCCGCCCGGTGCGCACCTGCGCCGATCTGGTGCGGACCTATGACATCCCCGGCGCGGTCACGCATGTAGAGACCGCGACCGTGGTGCCGGCGACGGCGACCGAACCCGAGAACTGCGACGTCCGCGGCTACGTCGAACCTGCGGTGCGGTTCCAGCTCCGGTTGCCCACCAAGACCTACGCGGGCCGGTACCTGCAGTTCGGCTGCGGCGGGTTCTGCGGGGTGGTCACCACGCCACCGTTCGCCGATTGCGGCCTCCCGCACGGCGGCGACGTCGCGGTCGCGGCCACGGACGACGGTCACGTCGGCAAGACCCCCGCGATCGTCGATGACGGCAAGTGGGCCGAGAACGACCAGGCCGCGCGCGATGACTTCGCGTTCCGCGCCCCGCACGTGGTCTCGAAGGCGTCCAAGCGGCTGATCACGCAGTTCTACGGCGCTCCTCCGAAGAAGTCGTACTTCAGCGGTTGCTCCGACGGCGGCCGCGAGGCGCTTCTGCTCGCGCAGCGCTATCCCCACGACTTCGACGGGATCCTCGCGGGCGCGCCGGCCGGATATTGGGGGCCGCTGCTCGGCGTCTACCAGACCTGGCTCGCCAAGGTGAACACCGGCGCCGACGGCGAGCCGATCCTGACCGAAGACAAACTCCCGGCCCTGCACGCCGCCGCACTGTCCTCTTGCGACAAGTCCGACGGGCTCGGCGACGGTGCCATCGACGATCCGCGCACGTGCCGCTTCGACCCGGCCACGATCGCCTGCCCGCCGGGCACCGACAACGCGGGCTGCCTCACCACCGCACAGGTCGAAGCCACCAAGAAGATCTACGCGCCGCCGACCGACGAACGCGGCCGCAAGCTGTACCCGGGTGGCCAGACCGTCGGCTCCGAACTCTCCTGGTACGGCTGGATCATCCCGTCCCCGGAAACCGGCGGGATCCCGTTCGCGCACTCGCTCGCCGACAACTACCTGAAGTACATGGCGTACCCGATCGGGACACGGCATTCGTCGGTCGAGAAGTTCGCCTTCACCGCTCGTGAATTCGACAGGCTGACCCCGGAAGGCGTCCGCTCCAACGCGATGTCGACGGACCTGCGCGAATTCCGGCGTGCGGGCGGGAAACTCGTGATCTGGCACGGCTGGGCGGACCAGGCGATCCCCGCCGCGGGCAGCATCGACTACTACGAGCGGCTCACCCGCGCCAACGGCGGCCCCGCCGCGACGCGGGACTGGGCGCGGCTGTTCATGGTGCCCGCGCTGTACCACTGCGCGACCGGCGACAAGCTGACCGAGTACGACCCGCTGAAGGAACTCGTCTCCTGGGTCGAGCGCGGCGCCGCGCCGGACCGGACGGTCGCCACCGGCCGCGACGCCGACGGCAAGGTCTTCCGCACGCGGCCGGTGTTCCCGTATCCGCTGCAGGCGAAGTACGACGGCACCGGAAGCGTCGACGACGCGGCCAACTTCGTGCCAGTCCCGCCCTCGCGGCCTTCGCGCGATCTTGTGAACTGGGCGGGGAACGGGCTGTACGGGAAGGCAGGGCCGGTAGCTCCCTAGAGGTGTTGGGGCGCGTCTCGTGAGTGGTAAGGACGTTAGAGCCAACGGTGTCTTGCGTACCTACCGGAGGTGACTGCCGGTCGATCGCGGGTCCGTGAAGGCCTCCTTCCCTACGCTCAAGGTAAGGAAGGAGGCCTTCACGGACACCAGAACGCCGGCAACGGCACGTTCAGGCTGGCCCAGGTCCCCTCGTGAGTGGTAAGGACGGTTAGAACCGTCATTACCACTCACGAGTCAGGAGAGGACGCCGTCCAGCAGTCGTACCCGCCGGTCCGCGATCCGGTGCACCTCGTCGTCGTGCGTCGCCACGATGACCGCGGCGCCCTCTTCGGCGCAGCGCCGCAACAGCCGAAGCACCCGCGGCGTGCTCCCGGCGTCCAGGTGCGCCGTCGGCTCGTCGGTGAGCAGGACCCGGGGCCGCCCGCTGACCGCCCTGGCGAGCGCGACCCGCTGCTGCTGCCCGAACGAGACCTCGAGTGGGTAGCGGTCACCGAGATCGCCGATCCCGAGTTCCTCCAGCAGCTCCGAAACCCGCGTGTGGATGTCTTTCGCGCTGGGCTTGGGAACGTCGGATCGGAGCCGCAGCGGCAGCGCCACGTTCTCCGCGATGGTGAGCTCGTTCGCGAGGCCGAGCGCCTGCGGCAGGACGGCGCAGGTGTGCCACGGCGGCGCGCCCGCTATCGGGACGCCGTCCAGCAGGACACTGCCCGAATCGGGCGAGTCGAAACCGCACAGCAGCGCCAGCAGCGCGCTCTTGCCGGAACCCGACCGGCCGGACACGGTGACCAGTTCTCCCGGGGCCACCCGCAGTTCGAGCCCGCGCAGGACTTCGACGTCCCCGCTGGGATGGGGGAACCGGCGGCGCAACCCGACGGCCTCGAGGGCGGGTTCCGCCATCACGGCACGACCTCCCGTTCTTCGACTTCTTCCAGCCTGCCCTTGTGCATCCGCGCGACCCGGCTGCCGAGTTCGATGAGCCGGTCGTCGTGCGACGCCACGATGACGGCGAAATCCTGATCCGCCAAATACTTCAGGGTGTCGAGCACCCGGTCGGCGGAGCCTTCGTCCAATTGGGACGTCGGCTCGTCGGCGAGTACGACGGTCGAGCGTCGGGCGAGGGTGCAGCCGAACGCGAGGCGCTGCTGCTGTCCGCCGGACAGTGCGGAGATCCGCCAGCTGCCGGTCCCGCCGAGCCCCAGTTGCTCGAGGATGTCGTCAGGCAGGCATTCGGTCCCGGCCGATTCGGCCGCCGCGCGGAGATTGTCCGCGACGCTCAGATACGCGAGCAGGTTGTCGGTCGGATTCTGGAACACCAGGCCGAGGTGGTTCCGCCGCAGCGCCCGCCGGTCACGATGCCGCAGCTTGCCGGTTTCGCTGCCTTGGAAGGAGATCGTGCCCCGTACGGGCTGCTCGAAGAGGCCGAGCGTCCGTAGCAGGGTGGACTTGCCGGAGCCGGACGGCCCCGCCAGCACGGTGATCCCGCGCGCCGGGATGTCGAAGGTGACGTCCTCGACGCCGGTGACCGTGCCCGCCGGCGTCTGGTAGTCGACGCCGATCCCGCGCAGCCGGAAGATCGGTTTCTCAGGCACGGATCAACTCCGCGGTTCGGGCGGTGCGCACCGAGCGCATCGCGATCCAGCCCGCCAGCGCCACGACGAGCACACCGACGGCGAGCACGGTCAGGGCGAGCGGGGTCGGGTCGGGCAGCGCCGACTGCGGCGGGAGGAACGTCGCCGGATCGAACCGCGGCACCGAAAGCCCCGCGACCGAGACACCGCACACGACGCCGATGACCACGGCGAGCCCGCTGAGGGTGCCCAGTTCCATCAGATGACTCGCCAGCAGGGCACGTGGCCGCATTCCCATCCGCAGCACCAGAGCCCCAGCGAGCGCGTTCTGGCGCCGTCGGACTTCGACCGCGACCAGCAGCGACAGCACGGCCACCACGCCGAGCACGGCCCCGAGCAGGGCCATGAACGAGAACGTCCAAGACACCACGTAGAACGGGAGCGCGTCGAGCGCGGACTCACGGGTGACGCGGTTGACCGCCGTCATCACCCCCACCGAGGCCAGCGCCTCGGTCACCCGCGTCATCGACGAGCTGGACAGCACGCTCCACTTGGGCACGGTGCGCAACTGCGCCTCGGTGAGCGATTCCCGCGAGATCACGTACCCGGCCTTGGTGCCGATGATCGGGAACATCGGCAGTTCACCGATCGCCTTGGCCTCGGCGAGACCGGCGGGCAACGTGGTCGTCTGGGCCGCGTCGTGTCCGATCCGGATCGCCGGGACACCGGTGCCCTGGCTCGACAGACCGCTCAGCAACCGGTCGACCTCGGCGCCGTCGAGCGGACCGAGCGTGGCGGCCTGCCGGAAGGTCCGCGGGTCCACGACCAGCACGACATTGCCGGTGCCGGTCAGCTCGCCGACGATCGTGGTGCCGCCGTCCAGTGAGGCGGGAAGCGCGACCTTTCCGGTGCCGACGATGCTTTCGGTGTCGACCCTGGTCTCGGCCCCGACGAAGATGGCGGACTTCGTCTGCAGGGCTTCTTCCTGCCCGCGCGCGATGCCGATCCCGGTGGCCAGGGTCCCGATGGCGAGCGTGCCGATCACGAGCACACCGGTGACCGGCGCGCGGGCGCTGGCGAGCCGCCGGATGGCCAGTTGCAGTGCAGGCCGGGACCACAGCCGGGCGCGATGCGAGGCGTGCAGGGCGAGCCAGGCCAGTCGTGCGGCGACGAGCCCGACCGTCAATACGACGAACACCGGATACGTGAGCGCGAGCGGGTCGACCTGGGGGAGCGGATTGCCGATCCGCGATCCCTTGCTGTAGTCGACGAGCCGGTTCCAGCCGAGCAGGGCGACACCGGCGGTGAGCAGTTCCCACGGGAAGAAGGCCAGGAACTTCACCTTCTTGCGCCGTCCGGAGCGGACCCTTCCGAGTTCGAACTCCCGATGGGTCCGGACGGAGATCACCCCGGCGAGCAGTGCGAGCGAGACGAGCAGGATCCCGGCCGCGACGAGCGATCCCCAGAACGTCGCGCCATCATCCAGTTCACCTGGTGGTCCGTAGAGCCCGAGCAACAGCCGCGCGAACGCCGCGCCCAGCGCGCCACCGGCGACGATCGGGAGCCCGAGTTCGGCGACCGCGAGCAACCCCAGCGCCCCAGGGCCGCTGCCGCGTGCCGACAGCAACCTCAGCTGCGGGTGCCGCCGCTGGTACCACTGCAACGCGACGGTGCCGATCCCCGCGCAGCCGACGAGAATGCTGATGGCCGCGAGCGGCAGGATCGAGACCAGGACGTTCGATTCCGCCTGGTTGCTGATCTCGACCGAGCGCTCGAACGGCAGCGACCCGACGATCGCGTCACCGAGGCCACGGGAGCCCAGATCCGCCTTGACCGCGGCGATGAGGGCCTTCCCCCGTTCCTCCAGGTCCTCGGCTTCGCTCACGGTCTTGGGCGGAGCCTCGTAGAACGACATGTGCAACGTCTTGATCGTCGGGACGCCCAGCGCGCGGACCGTGTCGTCGAACGTCTTCCCGTCGTTGGCGAACATGACCGAGTCGAGCGGGTCGTTGGCGAGCCTGCTGACGACGGCGTTCCGCTGCTGCGAGCACCACCAGCGCGGCGCCGTGTCGGGAAGGTCGCGGTACAGCCCGGTCACCGGGGGTATCGGGGTGCCCTTGATGCTCGGCGTGGCTCCGACCTTGATGTTCTCCGCCCCGGCGACGACGGTGCCGAGCAGGAACCCGGCGCCCGCGGATCCGCTCGTCACGTCGAGGTGGCCCTGCGTCGCCTGGTCACGATGGGCGAGAACGACCTTGTAGTTGGGGTCGCCGTTGAACTCGGTGCCGTAGAGGTACGGCGTGTAGCGGGAGGTGACCGGCGCGGGAAAGCCGTGCGCCGCGGCGTTCCGGCGGACCGAGTCGACGACCTGCGGAGCCACCGCGGCGGGCACGTTGTCCTTGCTGAAGACCGGCCCGTAGTAGTCCGGGCACACGATGCCGGACTGATACGTGACGGCCGCGCCACCCGCGGCCGAGGCCTGCAGGACGGCGGCGGTCCCGAGGAAACAGGCCAGCAACGCGGTCACCGCGGCGATGATCAAAGTCAGGGGACTGGTCAGTGCCGCTTTCGGAGCCGCTCGCCACGGCATCGTCACCCTGGGCCCGCCGGGAGCCCCCCACTTCACCCGCATGGATACGCACGCTACCGGTCATGGCGCTCCGGCGACAGGAAGAACTCACTGTTTGTTGCTGACGTGAAGTAAGGCCTGGTCCATTGTGGTGACACGGGCCCGTGCTCACTGACTGTCCGTCACCAATTGATCGATGGGTGTCGTCTCACCCGCCTCGCACTCCGCCGAGAATGCGGTTTCTCCGAGCGCCGCGACGATCACGCCGGTGATCCTGTCGACGTCGTCGCGTTCGGCTTTCGGCAGGGGTGCACCCACCGAGCGCCGCGAAGCCGCCGCGGCACCGAGCAGCCGCGCGGCCAGGCGATACGAGCCGGCTGCCGCCTCCGCGCCGGCCAGGCCCTCGAGACCGAGCGCGATCGCACGGGGATCCTCGCTCTGGCGAGCGATCGCGAGACCGTCCAGGTGGAGCCGCTTCGCCGCCACCGCGTCTCCGCGTTGCTCGGCGATGAACCCGAGCTCCGCCAGGATCAGGGTGCTGCCCGCTTCGGACTCCACCCGGCGATGCCAGTCCAGTATGGACAGCAGCCGCCGCTCGGCCTCATCGAACAGCCCCTGGCGCCGTGCGCCGAGCGCGAGCCCAGTCTCGGCGTACACCTCACCGGGTTTGAAACTGTGCTCGACGGCCAAGGTCCTGGCCCGCTCGTGGAACTCCTTCGCTCCTTCGAAATCGCCAGTGAGCAGCGCCGTCCGGCCCAGCCACGACAGTTTGTAGGAGACCTCCGGCCACAACTCCAGTTCCTCCGCGCGGCGAAGGCTTTCCCGATGGACGCGGGCGGCGTGGTCGTAATCCCCGGCGATCGACGCCAGCATGCCGATGACGAACGAAGCCTGAAGCCAGCCCCAGCGTTCGCCGAGCCCGTCGAAGATGCCGGCGCTCTGCGCCGCGATCCGGCCACCTCCGGTGAGGTCGCCACCGGCGATCAGGTGGGCCGCCCTGTCGCTCAGCGCGGCGGCGGCGCTCCAGTCGTCACCGATGTCGCGGGCGGTTTCCAGCGCGCCGAGCGTGAGCTTCTCCGCCCGGCACAGGTCGCCGACCGTGGACCACGCGTAGCCGAGGAACCACAAGATCCGTGCTTGTACGAGAGGATCGGTGATACCCCACGCGATCTCTTCCGCCGCTCCGTCCGTGCCGGTGCCGTCGAGCACGGCGATCCCGGTGCGCCAGCCGAGGGCCTGCGCGTATTCATCGCCGGTGCCCGCCTCGGTGCCGAGCACGAGGTCCAGCGAGCGCTTGGCCTCGGTGAGCCGTCCGCGGAGGAACCAGAACCACGCCGTCGCGTTCACCAGTCGCGACGCGAGCCGATGTTCTCCTTGCCGCAGCAGCGTTTCCAGCGCGCGCCGGGTGTTGGCTCCTTCAGCGTCCAGCCTGTCGAGCCAGCGCCGCTGCTCCCTCCCGCGCAGGCCCGTGTCCCCGCGTTCGGCCAGCTCGACGTGGAAACGGGCGTGCCGCAAGTACAGGTCGTCGAGTTCGCCCGCCTGCTCGGCGTGGTCCAAGGCGTATGCCGATACGGACTCCAGGAGCCGGAACCGCGGTTCACCGGACCTGCCGGGCCTGCTGACCACCAGCGACCTGTCGACGAGCCGGGACAGGAGATCCAGCACGTCGCCGGCGGCGATCTCACCGCCGGCGCAGACCGACTCGGCCGCGTCGAGCCCGCAGCCCTCGGCGTGGACGGCGAGCCTGCGCAGCACGATCTGCTCGGGCTCGCTCAGCAGGCTCCAGCTCCAGTCGATCATCGCCCGGAGCGTCTGCTGGCGACGCGGCCCGCCTCGCCTGCCCGACGACAGCAGGGCGAACCGGTCGTCGAGGCGGGCGAGGAGTTCGTGCACGCCCAGCGTCCGCACGCGGGTGGCGGCGAGTTCGAGCGCCAGCGGGATGCCGTCGAGCGTGCGGCAGATCCGGGCGACCACGGCCGCGTTCTCCGCGTCGAGCGCGAACCCCGGCGCGGCCGCGGCGGCACGCGCGGCAAACAACCGGACCGCGCTCGACTCCCGCACGCCGGCGAAATCCGGCAGCTCGGGCAGCTCCAGCGGCGGTACCATCCAGACGTTCTCCCCTGGCAACCCGAGCGGCTCCTGGCTGGTGGTGAGCACGCGCAGCCGGGGCGCCGCCGCGAGCAGCCTTTCCACCAATGCCGCGACCGGCTCGACGACCTGTTCACAGTTGTCCAGGACCAGCAGGATCTCCTTGTCCCGCAAGGCATCGGCCAGCGACTGGGACAGCGTTCCAGTCGACGTCGCGTCTTCCCGGAGATCCAGCACGGCCGCCAGGACGACGGCGACGAGATCCTCGGGCGGGCACGTCGGGCACTCGACGTTGTCCAGACCCGCCAGCTCGACGAGCCAGGTGCCGTCGCCCATCACGACCTTCGACGCGGCCTCGATGGCGAGCCTGGTCTTGCCCACACCGCCGGGGCCGGTGAGGGTGACCAGTCGTGCGTCGGTGACGAGCGCTACCACTTCCTTGACCGCTGTCGTGCGGCCGATCAGCTCGGTCACCGCCTCCGGCAGGTTCCCGCGCACCGGCCCGGCGGCGCGGACTGGCTCGAGGTCCGGACTGCGGGTGAGGACCGCCTGGTGCAACGCCGCGAGCTCCGGCCCCGGTTCGAGACCGGATTCGTCACGCAGGCGGGCGCGCAGTTCGGCGTAGGTCTCGAGAGCTTCGCTGTGCCGTCCGGCCGCGTACAACGCGCGCATCAGCAGGCCGCGGAGCCGTTCCCTCAGCGGATGGCGCGAGACCAGCGCGGCCAGCTCCCCGGTGAGGACGCCGTGCTCGCCGAGCGCCAGCCGGGCTTCGGCTCGCTCCTCTTCGGCGAGCAGCCTTTCCTCCTCCAACCGCTGAGCAGCGGCGACGGCGAACGGCTCGTCCTCGAATCCGGCGTACGCGGGCCCTCGCCACAACGCCAGCGCGTCCGCCAGCAGTGCGGCACGGGCGCGCGGGTCGACGGCGTCGCGGGCCCGTGCGGTGAGCGCGCGGAACCGATGGACGTCCAGGTCACCCGGCTCGACGGCGAGGACGTACCCGGCCGGTTGGTGCGTCACGAGTTCCCGCGCGCCATGCTCGGCGCGATCCAGCGCGCGGCGCAACTGGGAGATCTTCGTCTGCAGGGTGTTGCACGGATTGCCCGGCGGATGCTCGCCCCACAGGTCGTCGGTCAGCGACGACACCGACGCCGCCCTGCCGTCGCGGCTCAGCAGCCCGGCGAGCAGGAGGCGGACCTTCGCCTCGGGCACGACGACGGGCTCGCCCGCGGTCGTCCACACGGCGAGTGGTCCCAGCACTCCGAATCGCACGAAACCGACGTTAGCGCGGAGCACCGACAAGATCGTGCGCGAGGCCGTGCGCGGACCCGCAGCGATCCGTGCGCGGCCCGCGTCACGGTGGTCCCATGAGCGAACACGGCAAGACCCCGGTGACGGTACTGGGGCTGGGCGCGATGGGAACCGCGCTCGTAGAGGCACTACTGGCCGCGGGACATCCGGTCACCGCGTGGAACCGGACCGCGAGCCGCGCCGAGGCGGTGGCGGCGAAGGGAGCTTCGGTCGCTTCGACCGTCGAGGAGGCTCTCGCGGCGAACCAGATCGTGATCGCCTGCCTGCTCGACTACGACTCGGTGCACGAGGCCCTCGACCCGGTGGCGTCCGGGCTCAAGGGACGGCAGCTGATCAACCTGACCAACGGCACCCCCGGCCAGGCGCGCGAAATGGGTGGTTGGGCCGAGGAACTGGGCGCGGAGTACTTGGACGGCGGGATCATGGCCGTCCCGCCGATGATCGGCACCCCCGCGGCGTTCATCTTCTACAGCGGCTCGGGCACGGTCTTCGGCCGGGCACGCACCGCGCTCGACACCTTCGGCGGCGCCAACTACCTCGGCGCGGATCCCGGACTGGCGCCCCTGCACGACATCGCGCTGCTCAGTGGGATGTACGGGCACTTCGTCGGCGTCATCCAGGCGTATGCGCTGGTCGGCTCGGCGGGGGTCAAGGCGCGGGAATTCGCGCCGCTGCTCCGAGCCTGGATCGACGCGATGAGCGGCTTCCTGGAGCGCGCGGCCGAACAGATCGACGACGGCGACTACGTGACCGACGTCGTCTCGAACATCGCGATGCAGGCGGCCGCCTACCCGAACCTCGCCAAAGCCGCGGCGGAACAAGGCGTCAGCGCCGAACTGCTCACCCCGCTGCAGTCGCTGATGGACAAGCGGGTCGCCGATGGACACGGCGCCGAAGACCTGATCGGCGTCATCGAACTCCTCAAAAAGTAAAGGAAGACACAATGATCACACTGATCGGGCTCGGCCCGATGGGACAGGCCATGGTCCGGGTACTCCTGGAGAACGGCCACGGAGTGACGGTCTGGAACCGCACCGCCGCCCGCGCGGACGACGTCGTCGCGGCGGGTGCCGTGCGCGCCGCGACTCCCGCGGACGCGGTGGCGGCGTCGGAGCTGGTGCTGCTGAGCCTCACCGACTACGCCGCCATGTACGACATCCTCGGCAAGGCCGAGGACGCACTGGCGGGCAAGGTGATCGTCAACCTCAGCTCGGACACTCCGGAGAAGACCCGCGAAGCCGCGGACTGGGTCAAGGCCCGTGGCGGGCAGTTCCTCGCGGGTGGTGTGATGGTGCCCGCCGAGTTGGTCGGCAAGGAGGAGGCGTACGTCTTCTACAGCGGCCCGGCTGACGTGCTCGAGAAGCACCGCGAGACCCTGGCGCTGATCGGGCGGCCGGATTACCTCGGTGACGACGTCCGGCTGGCGCAGCTGTTCTACCAGGCGCAGCTGGACATCTTCCTGACCTCTCTTTCGGTGTTCATGCACGCGAGCGCGCTGGTGCGCTCGGCAGGTGTGCCGGTGGAGAAGTTCCTCCCGTACGCCAAGGACAACTTCAAGATGATGGATTTCTACCTGGACGCCGCGGCCGAGCAGATCGAGAAGGGCGAACACCCCGGCGACGACGCCAGCGTGACCATGATGGGCGCGACGGCCGACCACATCGTCCAGGCGAGCCGGGACGCCGGGGTCGACCTGGCCCTGCCCGAGGCGGTCAAGTCGCACTACGACCGGGCGATCGCCGCCGGACACGGACGTAGCTCGTGGACCAGCCTTTTCGAGATCATCAAGGCGGACCGCAAGTAAGTGCCCGGCTCGTGCGGCCACCAAGGTCGTGAAGGCCTCCTTGCCAACCCTCAGGGTTGGCAAGGAGGCCTTCACGACCTTCGGGCAGGGTGAGAAGGGCGAGTTTCGCTCACGACGCCCAGAATCTCCAGGAAGGCCTTCGCCGCCGGAGTGACCGTGAAGCGGTTCCAGACGAGGTGTTCGATCCGCGCGGGCGCGTCCCGCACCGGCACGGTGACCACGTCGGTCAGGTTCGGCACGAATTTCGACGGCAGCAGCGCCACCCCCAAGCCCTGATGGATCAGCCGCGCCATGAAGTCGGCGGCCGTCACCTCGAAGGCGACCTCCCGGGTCACTCCCGCCGCGGCGAAGGCCTGATCCGTCTGGGCACGCCCCGCGGATCCGGACGGGAAGTCGACGAACACCTCCGACGAAAGCCGCTTCAAGTCCACTCCGGACTCGACGGCGAGAGGGTGCCCGGGAGCCACCACGGCGATCAGATCGTCCCTGCCCAGTTCGCAGGTGGCCACGCCGTCCGGCCGGTCAGTCACCGGGAGACCGAGGAACGCGACCTCGATCGCACCGTCCTTGATCTGCTCCACCAGTTGCCCGCTCGCCCCGACCCGCAGCCCGATCCGGACGTGCGGATACCGGCCGCGGAAGGTCTGCAGGGCGGCGGGGACGTCGACCGCCGCGACGGTCGGGATCACACCGACGGTGAGCCGCCCGCGGATCTCGCCGACGGCCGCCGCGACCTCCGATCCGGCCCGCTCCGCGGCCTCGAGGCATTGCCTGGCGGCGGGCAGGAACGCCTCGCCGGCGGCGGTGAGCCGCACCCGTCGGCTCGTGCGCTCGAACAGCCGCGCGCCGAGTTCTCGTTCCAGCCGCGCGATCTGGTGGCTCAGCGCCGACTGCACGACGAGACACCGTTGCGCGGCACGCGTGAAGCTGTTCGTTTCCGCCACGGCCACGACGTATCGCATCTGCTGAAGCTCCATGAATCCATCTTGAATCACGATGGATCAAGTGACAAACATGTGTTGGACTCATTGATCGTCGGCGTCGAAGCTGGGAAGCGTGAAAACGCTGACGACCACACCGCTCGCCGCAGGTCTCGCCGGAACCGCGCTGACCGCCTTCGCCCCCATGGTCTGGGGGACGACCTACGTGGTCACCACCGAACTACTTCCGCCCGGACATCCGCTCTTCGCAGGGCTCATGCGCGCCTTGCCCGCCGGACTGATCGCGCTCGCCATCATCCGCACGCTCCCGCGCGGCACCTGGTGGCTGAAGGCCGCCGCGCTCGGCGTCCTGAACATCGGGATGTTCTTCCCCCTGCTGTTCGTGGCCGCCGAACGGCTGCCCGGCGGCGTCGCGGCCACGCTCGGTGCCGCCCAGCCGCTGCTCGTCGCGATCCTCGCCGTGGCCGTGTTACGCCAGAACCCGTCCGCGTGGCGGTTCGCCTGGGGGATCGTCGGGATCGTGGGTGTCGGCCTGGTGGTGATCGGACCCGCGGCGGGCTTCGACCTGATCGGGGTGCTCGCCGGACTCGGTGGCGCGGGCACCATGGCGCTCGGCGTCACGCTCACCAAACGATGGGGACGCCCTGCCGACGTCGGGCCGACCGCGTTCGCCTCGTGGCAGCTCACCGCGGGCGGGTTGTTTCTGGTACCGGTGACCTTCCTCTTCGAAGGCGCACCGCCTGCCATCGACCTGAACGCGGCACTCGGCTACCTCTGGCTCGGCCTGATCGGCGGCCTGCTCGCCTACGTGCTGTGGTTCCGTGGCATCACAGCCCTGCCGGTCACGTCGGTCGCGGTCCTCGGCCTGCTCTCGCCGATGGTCGCCGCGGTACTCGGCGCCGTGCTGCTCGGTCAGTCGCTCGGGCCGATCCAGCTCGTCGGCTTCGCGCTCGCCCTGGCCTCGATCGTGGCAGGCCAGATCACCCCGAAGAGCAAGCAGGAAGGCGCCGTCCGATGAAGATCGCCGTTGTCGGAGCGTCGGGAATGGCGGGTTCCCGCATCCGGAAGTGAACGTCGTGTGCGGCGACGTCACTGACACAGGACACATGAGAGCGGTATTCGGGGGAGTCGATGCCGTCGTGGGCGCGACGAGACCCGCGCCCGGCGCCGAAGACACGGTCGCCGCCACGGTCACGGCCCTGCTCGACGCCGCGGCGGACACTCGCGTCCTGGTCATCGGCGGCGCCGGGCCGTTGCGGACGCCGTCCGGCGGGCTGGTGATCGACGATCCGGCGTTCGTGCCGCCGGCATGGCGGACCATCGCCTCGGCCAGCGCGAGTCAGCTTCAGGCCTGCGAGGCCCACGCGGGCGACTGGGTGTACCTCAGCCCGCCCGCGATGCTCGAGCCCGGCGTCCGGACCGGCGTCTACCGGCGGGGAACGACGACCATCCTCACCGCGGAGGACGGGTCATCCGGGATATCGGCGGAGGATCTCGCGGTCGCCGTCGTGGACGAGCTCGAGAATCCGGGCCCAGACCGGCATTTCACCGTCGGGTACTGACGCTACAGCCGCCACTTCAGCTCAGGCGGGTCTCCGGGCGAGGGCGTTTCGGGGCTCCGTTCGGCCTCGATCTGGATCTCGATGTTGGTCTTGTGCGAGATCGGGTCCCAAATCTCCTCGATCGGCGCCAGCAGTGACTGGCTGACGCCTGCCCGGCGGGCACGCGCGGCGTACCACGCGAACCCGGCCAGGAAGAGGGGAAGGCTGAGGAACGCGGCCACGGGCGCCAGGACCTCCATGCACCCGACGATACAGTAACGTCGTGTATCCAGAAACGTTCTGTTACTGAATAGGGCGGGCGATGACCAGGCTGACACGGGCCGAGCAGCAGCAGCGCACCCACGAACACCTGCTGGAGGCCGGACGCCAGGTCTTCTTGCGGCGCGGCTTCCTGGCGGCGACGGTCGAGGAGATCGCGGCCGACGCCGGGTACACCCGCGGCGCCGTCTACAAGCACTTCGGCGGCAAGGAAGGGCTGTGGCTGGCGATCATCGAAGCCACCGCGGAAGGACACCTCTCGGAGCTGAAGAAATCTCTCGCCGTGGCCACCGGCAGGGACGACGTCATCGCGGCCTTGGCCCCCGGCGACGTGGTGGACAAGGATGCCGCCCGCTGGAGCGCGGCGGCCGCCGAAGTGCTCGCCGCGACGGCACAACAGCCCGAAACCGCCGCTCTCGTCGCCGCCGTCCAGCGGCGTCACGACGACGACGTCGTCTCCCTGCTCGTCGAGCATGCGCGGCGGCTCCGCCTCGAACCTGCCATGCCGCTCCACGAGGCCGTGGTGATGCTGGGAGCTCTGGGTATCGGGCTCGCCCTGCGGCAGGCGGTCGCACCGGCCGCCGACCCCACCGCCATCCTCACTCACGTGCTGGACTCGGTGTTCCCGCCCGAGGCGACGTGAGAAACTCGCGCGCGTGATCGATTCCTTCACCACCGCCGACCTCGTGGACGAACACGGCGACCGGCTGCGCGTCTGCGACACCCAGTTCCGCCAGTTCGGCGGGCACCGGAAGTTCTCGGGCCCGATCCGCACCATCTCCTGTCACGAAGACAACGGCCTGGTCAAGAAGACCCTCGCCACCCCCGGTGACGGCGCCGTCCTGGTGGTCGACGGTGGTGGCTCGCTGCACAGCGCGCTCACCGGCGACATGATCGCGAAGTCCGCCGTCGACAACGGCTGGGCGGGCATCGTCGTCAACGGCGCGGTACGTGACAGCGCCGAGCTCGCCGGGCTCCCACTCGGGGTGAAGGCGCTCGGCACCAACCCGCGCAAGAGTTCCAAGGCAGGCGCCGGCGCTGTCGACGTCCCAGTCGGTTTCGGGGGAGTGACGTTCACCCCCGGAGACACGCTCTACGCCGATGACGACGGCGTCGTGATCCTTCCCGCGGCCGGATCCTGAACCGGCTCAGACGACGATGACCCGGCGGCCGCGGGCGTGCCCGGCGTGGCTGTCGGCATGCGCCGCCGCGGCGTCGGCGAGCGAATAGGCCTTCTCGACCGGTATGTGCAGCTTCCCTCGTGAGATGAGATCGACGGCCTCGGCCAGTGCGTCCGGCACGCTCCCGGCCACGCCGGAGAAGCGGACACCGAACTCGGGCGCGCCGAGGTCGGCGATGGAGATGACCTTCCCCGGATCCCCGGTGAGCTCGACCAGGTCCGGGATCACGCCGGATCCGGCCAGGTCGAGAGCGGCGTCGACGCGGCCGAGCCGCCGCACCCGCTCCACCCAGCCCTCACCGTAGGTCGTGGCGAGCGCGCCCAGGGCGCGCAGGTAGTCCTGGTTCGCGGCGCCCGCCGTGCCGATCACCGCGATGCCGCGTTCCCGCGCGATCTGCAGCACCGCCGACCCGACCCCGCCGGACGCGCCGCTGACCAGCAGCATCTCGCCAGGCCGCACTCCGGCTTCGCGGATCAGCCGTATCGCCGTCTCGACCACGGAGGGGTATCCGGCCGCCTCCTCGAACGTCAGACCTTCGGGCATCACAGCCCACGCCGTCAGCACGGCGAACTCGGCATAGGTACTCGCACCCTCGCCGAACACGAAATCGCCGACGTCGACTCCGGTGACGGCTTCGCCGATCTCGTCCACGACCCCGGCGGCGTCCAGGCCCACGCCGGACGGCAACACCGTCGGATGCGCGCCCAGGACCTGGCCTTCACGGATTCTCCAGTCGACGGGGTTCACCCCCGCAGCTCGCACAGCGATGCGTACCTGGCCTGGGCCGGCGTGCGGATCCGCGGCGTCGACGAGCTGCAGGACTTCCGGACCACCGAACTCGGTGAAGATCACTTTCTTCATGCGATCGACCGTAGCACTAACGGTTAGCATGTTGAAACCGTTGTTGTTTTGGATCTGATAGCGTCCCCGCATGACCGTGCCGACTGGACGGCGTGAGCGGAAGAAGGCCGCCACCCGTCAGAAGATCGCCGACACCGCATTGCGGCTTTTCCTGGAACGTGGGTATGACGCGGTGGGCATCCGCGAGGTGGCCGCGGAGGCCGACGTGGCCGTCACGACGCTCTTCTCCCACTTCGCCTCGAAAGAGGCCTTGGTGTTCGGGCAGGACGCGGAGTTCGAGCAGGGCCTCGCGCGGGCGGTCACCGAAAGGGCGCCGCACGAGCCGCTCATTCCCGCGCTGCGCCGGGAGGTCCACACGATGGTGCGCCATTGCACGGCGGACGGCGCCGCACCGATCTGGCGCATGATCGACGAGTCGCCCGCGTTGCGGGAGTACGAGGACTCGATGCGGCTGCGCCACGCGGAGTCCCTGGCGGCGGCCATCGCGGCGGATGTGGAGTCGTCGCGGTCCGCGATCGCCTGCCGGACGATCGCGAGGTTCGTGATCGACGCCTACTCGCTCGGCCGGGAGGCGGCCGATCCGGCGGCCGCGGTGGACGAGATCTTCCGGATGATCGAAGCGGCCTGGGAAGCCAGCCGTAACGGGACGTCACAAGCGGAGGGATCGCCGTGCTGACACAGATCGCGGAGGGTGTACTGGTCCACCAGAGCGCGCTGCTCGAGAACAACACGGTCGTCGTGGAGGGCAGGGACGGCGTGCTGCTCGTCGACCCCAGGATCACGGGCGACGAAATGGCCTGCCTCGCGCACGATCTCTCCGATTCGGGCCGCCCGGTCGTGGCGGGTTTCGCGACCCATCCCGATTGGGATCACGTGCTCTGGCACGCCGAGCTGGGTGACGCACCCCGCTACGGCACCGCCCGTTGCGCGGAGTACCTGCGAGATCTGCGGTCGAACGCGGACTGGAAGACCGGCGTCGCCGAGGGGCTGCCGCCGGAAATCGACGGACAGGTGCCGCTCGACCTGTTCGGCCTCATCACCGGCCTGCCCGCCGGAACCACCCGGATTCCTTGGGACGGCCCGCGAATCCGGATCGTCGAGCATCCGGCCCACGCTCCCGGTCATGCGGCGCTGCTGATCGAGGACCGCGGGGTGCTCATCGCCGGCGACATGCTTTCCGACGTCCTGGTCCCGATGTTCGACGACGACGGGGATCCGATCGAGGACTACCTGGCCGGGCTCCGGGTGATCGAAGACGCGGCGGGCGACGTCGACGTCGTCGTACCCGGCCACGGAGCCTTCGGCGGAGCCGGTGAAGTGCGGGCACGGATCGACCTGGATCGCGCGTACGCGCACGCCTTGCGCGACGGCCGGACTCCGGACGACCCGCGAATCGGCCCGTCGGCGAAACCCGGCTGGGAATGGGTGAGCGATCTGCACGCCGGGCAAGCCCGAAGCCTCGCCCGGCGACAACCGTCCTGAGCCGTCATCCCCTCGGCATGACGCAGAGTTCCCTGGACCGCCCCGACTTGAAGTCGTAGACGACGGGGTTGCCGTACTCGTAGCCGGGCACGGAGTTGCAGTCCGAGCCGGACCCGGACGAGAGCTGGGCGATCACCGAATAGTTGGCGGAGCTGTCCGAGCAGTGGACCCGGACGGCGCCGGCGCTGAACGCGCCGTTGCTGCCGGCGTCTTCGTCGGCCGAGATGCAATCCCCGGCCTGCGCCGAGAACGGGTCGGGGTCGACCTCGGGAACGCCGGCACCGGAAGCGCCGCCGCCCGTGGTGATGGCCACGGTCACCGCGATCGCCCCGCCGGTGACGACGACCGCCGCGGCGGCGATCCCCACGATCAGCCCCGTCTTCGGGGTCTTCTTCGGCGTCGCGACGGGGTACTGCTGCCAGATGGGCGGCTGCTGCTGAGGGTAGGTCACGCCATCAGGATCGGCCACGTCGATGAAATTCCGATGACACGGTTCACTTGCGGGCGACGAGCCGTTCCACCAGCCCGAGTTTGAACCGCTCCCGGTGCTCCACGGCCAAGCCGAGACCGTCGACCTTGTCGAGCGGGCGACGGAGGAAGTGCTCGCCCGCCATCGGCACGGTGATCTTTTCGGCGATCCATTGCAGACCACGGACGGCGCGCGACGAACTCGCGATGTGGTCGAGCAGGATGAGCCTGCCCCCTGGCCGGAGAACCCTGGCCATTTCCCGCAACGCCTTGCCGTCGTCGGGGATGGCGCAGAGTCCGAGCGTGCAGACCACGGTGTCGAACGAATCGGCGTCGAAGGGGAGGTCATGGGCATCGGCCCGCCGCAGCGTCACCGGATGGCCGAGGCGTTCGGCGCGACCGCGGGCGATGGTGAGCATTCCGTCGCTGAGATCGATGCCGGTGAGCGTGACGTCTTCGGGATAGAGCGGCAGGTTCAGGCCTGTCCCGACGGCGACTTCGAGAACTTCGCCGGCGGCCTGGCCGCAGGCCCACGTACGGGAATCGCCGAAGAGCTTCCGGTCCAGGAACTGCATCTCCCGGTCGTAGTTCTGGGATTTGCCGTCCCAGTAACGGTTCCATCGGGCGGGCCGGGTCATGACGCTCCTTTCAGCAGCAGTGTTCCCCGCGCCAGGCCTCGCGGCCTTCCTTGATCGCGACGGCGGCTATGACGAGCGCGACCAGCGGGTCGGCCCAGTACCAGCCGAGGAGGCTGTTGAGCAACAGCCCGACGAGCAGCACACCGGAAAGATAGGTGCAGAGCAAGGTTTGCTTCGAGTCGGCGACGGCGCTGGCGGAGCCGAGTTCGCGCCCGGCGCGGCGCTGGGCGTAGGACAGGAACGGCATCACGAGCAACGAGACCGCCGCCAGCACGATGCCGACAGGGGAGTGTTCGGCGGGGTCGGCGCCGAACAGGGCGCGTACCGATTCGACGGTGACGTACGCGGCCAGCGCGAAGAAGGACACCGCGATGACCTTGAGCGCCGCGCGTTCGCGGGCTTCGGGGTCCTTTCCGGAGAACTGCCAGGCGACCGCCGCGGCCGAGGCGACCTCGATGACCGAGTCCAGGCCGAAACCGATCAGGGCCGTCGACGAGGCGATGGTGCCCGCCGCGATGGCGACGACCGCCTCGACGACGTTGTACGTGATCGTCGCGGCGACCAAGAGCCGGACCCGCCGGGAAAGCACGGCACGGCGATCCGGGGCCACTGTGGACCTCGCGGCGCAGCAGCCATCCGCACAGGAACCGCTCTCCACACTCATCGGAGCGCCTCGTCCATGCAGGGCTCGGCGGTGTCGACGGCCAGCACGACCTGGACAAGTTCCCGCAGGGCGCGGGCGAGATGCTCGTCCGCCAACGAGTAGCGGACCTGCCTGCCCTCATAGGTGGCCACGACCAGCCCGCAACCACGCAGGCAGGCGAGATGGTTCGACACGTTCGAGCGGCTCAACCCGAGTTGCCCGGCCAGCAGCCCGGGATAGTTCACGCCATCGAGCAGGGCGACCAGGATCCGGCACCGGTTCGGGTCGGCGAGGGCACGACCGAGCCGGGCGAGGGCGGCCCCCTGGGTCTCACATGTCAGCACAGGCGAGACAGTACAGCCAACGCTGACGTATCAGCAAGGGCTGAACCATTGCCCCTACTGAGGGTCCGGACGCGACCCTCTGTTTCGTCGCGGTCTGTCAAGTCATCGCCGAACAGGGACGCCGGACCAACCCGAAAGAGCCCGGTGTGGCCACTCCAACGGCCGCATCGCGGGTACCCGGGGGAATCCCGGCGCGGCTTCGCGTGACACCTCAGCGCAATTGCTGGCCCGATTGCGTGGCCACCGTAGAACGTCGAGTGACTTTGTCAAAAGGCTTCGTGTGCAAAAGAAATTCGGCATTCGGGTGGCATTGTCGTATTACCTGAAAGTGCGCTTGTGTGGGAAAAACCCCTTGCTATGTTGATCCTGCGGACCGCACTTCGGGGCAGGACCGGCGCGCCGCGAATTGTGGATCTTGTTTGTTCACACGACTATCGAAGGGTGGACCTTGCTGTGACCGTGACCGAATCGGACACTTCCGCCGAAGGTGTCCAGGGGCCGGAAAATCCGCAGCTGAGTTTGGGCAGGGCCGCCGCGCGCAACCTGGCGACGACCACCAAATCCGTTCCGCAGATGCAGGGAATTTCGTCCCGCTGGCTGCTGAAGTCGCTCGAATGGGTTCAGGTGAACGGTGGTGCCTACCGGGTCAACCGGAGGCTCAATTACGCGGTCGGCGACGGGCGGGTGACCTTCTCGAAAGCGGGCGCCGAGGTGAGTGTGATCCCGGCGGAACTGGGAGAGCTGAAGCCGCTCAAGGGATATGACGACGAGGAAGTACTCGCCGAACTCGCCCGCCGATTCGAACAGCAGGAAGTGGCGGCCGGCGACGTGCTCGTCGAATTCGGCCACCGGGCCGACCGGGTCTACCTCATCGCACACGGCAAGATCACGAAGACCGGCCCTGGTCCTTACGGTGACGAGACCGCGCTGGGCGTGGTCAAGGACGGCGACTATTTCGGTGCGCAAGCCCTCGTGGACGGTGACGGCATCTGGGAGTTCACCGCCAAGGCGGCCACCGCCTGCACCGTGCTCACCCTGACCCGCCAGGACTTCGAGCGCATACTGGAACAGTCCGAATCGCTGCAGGCACAGATCGAGCAGGCGTCGCAGGACTCCGGGCGCGCCAACGACTTCGGCGAGGCCGAGATCGACATCTCCTCCGGGCACGACGGCGAGCCACTGCTGCCGGGTACGTTCGTCGACTACGAGACCTCGCCGCGCGAATACGAACTGAGCGTCGCCCAGACGGTGCTCCGGGTCCACAGCCGGGTGTCCGATCTCTACAACCAGCCGATGGACCAGACCGAGCAGCAGTTGCGCCTGACCATCGAGGCGCTGCGTGAGCGGCAAGAGCACGAAATGATCAACAACGCGGACTTCGGCCTGCTCCACAACGCCGACTTCACCCAGCGCATCGCGACACGCACCGGCCCGCCCACTCCTGACGACTTCGACGACCTGCTCGCACTGGTGTGGAAGGAGCCCGGCTTCTTCCTCGCGCATCCGCGCACGATCGCCGCGTTCAGCCGCGAGTGCAGCAAACGTGGGATCTACCCGACCGGCACCGATCTCGGCGGGCACAAGGTGCCGTCCTGGCGCGGCGTGCCGATCCTGCCCTGCAACAAGATCCCGGTGAGCCAGACCAGCACCAGCTCCGTGCTGCTGATGCGCACCGGCGAGAAGAACCAGGGCGTCGTCGGACTGCGTCAGATCGGCCTGCCGGACGAATACGAGCCCGGCCTGAACGTCCGGTTCATGGGGATCTCGGAGCAGGCGATCATCTCCTACCTCGTCAGCACCTACTACTCCGCCGCCGTGCTCGTACCGGACGCGCTGGCCGTCCTCGAAGCCGCCGAACTCGGCCGCGAAGGATGACCGCCACGACGCCGGAGGCCGACCGGCGGCTCAGTCTCGGCCCCGCCGCCGCGCGCAACCTGGCCACGACCACCAAGACGCGGCCGCAGATGCAGAGCATCACCCCGCGCTGGCTGCTGAAGATGCTGCCCTGGGTCGAGGCGTCCGGCGGTACCTTCCGGGTCAACCGGCGGCTGACCTACGCGATCGGCGACGGACGGGTGAGCTTCACCAACGTCGGCACCGAGGTCCGGGTCGTCCCGCAGGAACTCGCGGAACTGGCCCTGCTGCGGGGCTTCGACGACGAGGACACGCTCACCGCGCTCGCCGACCGGTTCGTGCAGCACGAGTACCAGCCCGGCGAGACCATCGTCGGCCACGGGGCTCCGCTCGACGAGGTCGTGCTGGTCGCGCACGGCAAGATCGCCAAGGTGGTGCCGGGCGAGTACGGCGCCGAAGCCACTGTCGGCAGCATGGCCGACGGCGACCACTTCGGTGACGAAATGCTCGCCGGCATCGACCGGAACTGGCCGTTCACCGCCAAGGCCGTCACCCCGGTCATCGTGCTGACCCTGCGCGCCGAAGACTTCGCCGACCTCAACGGCCGGTCGGAGGCGATGCGCCGCCACGTCCAGGACATGCTGGCGCATAAGGGAAAGCCGCAGAACGCCAAGGGCGAGGCCGAGATCGGGATGTCATCAGGGCACGACGGCGAGCCACTGCTTCCCGGCACGTTCGTCGACTACGAGATCTCGCCGCGCGAGTACGACCTTGCCGTCGCGCAGACTGCGCTGCGGGTGCACACCCGGGTCACCGATCTCTACAACGGGCCGATGGACCAGTTCGACGAGCAACTCCGGCTGACCGTGGCGGCACTGCGGGAGCGGCAGGAGTACGACCTGATCAACAATCGCGAGTTCGGGCTGCTGCACAACGCCGACCTCAAGTCGCGGTTCCAGACCCGGTCGGGTCCGCCGACACCCGACGACATGGACGAACTCGTCAGTCGTCGCCGCAAGACGAAGTTCTTTCTCGCCCATCCGAAGGCGATCGCCGCGTTCGGCAGGGAATGCACGCGCCGCGGCCTGTATCCGGAGGGCACCACGATCGACGGCAAGGTGGTCGCCGCGTGGCGCGGCGTGCCGCTCCTGCCCTGCGACAAGATCCCGATCACCGACAGCGGCACGTCCTCGATCCTCGCCATGCGGACCGGTGTCGAGGACAACGGCGTGATCGGACTGCACCAGACCGGCCTGCCCGACGAGTACGAGCCGGGCCTGAACGTGCGCTTCGACGGCATCAACGAACAGGCGATCGCCAGCTATCTGGTCAGCACCTACTACTCGGCCGCCGTGCTCGTTCCGGACGCGCTCGGTGTCCTGGAGAACGTCGAGGTCGCGCGGTGACCCCTCGCCCCGCGACGACAACGGACAACAACGCTCCAGAAAGGACCACACACGTGACCATCGCCCGTACTCCCGCTCCTGCCAAGGTGTTGCGCACCGAGTACCAGAAGTCGGTGGCGTCGTACTGGAACAAGGAGAAGGATCCGGTCAACCTGCGTCTGGGCGATGTGGACGGGCTCTACCACCACCACTACGGGGTCGGCGAGGTCGACTGGTCGGTGCTGGAAGGCCCCGAGAACACCCGCGACGAGCGGATCATCGCCGAAATGCACCGACTGGAGACCGCTCAGGCGGACGTCCTGCTCGATCACCTCGGCGACGTCAAACCGGACGACCGGCTCCTCGACGCCGGCTGCGGACGCGGCGGGACCAGCATCATGGCCAACGCGCGCTTCGGCTGCCACGTCGACGGCATCTCGATCTCGGAGAAGCAGGTCGAGTTCGCCAATCACCAGGCGGATATCCGAGGTGTCGCCGATCGGGTGCGCTACCACTTCCGGAACATGCTCGACACCGGCTTCGAAACCGGCTCGCGCAAGGCGATCTGGAACAACGAGAGCACGATGTACGTTGACCTCCACGAACTCTTCGCCGAGCACGCGCGGCAGCTGGAGTTCGGCGGGCGGTACGTCACCATCACCGGGTGCTACAACGACGTGACCGGCGGCCGGTCCAAGGCCGTCGCGCAGATCGACCAGCACTACACGTGCAACATCCACCCACGCAGTGAGTACTTCAAGGCCATGACGGCGAACGACCTGGTGCCGATCTCGGTGGTGGACCTGACGCCGGACACGATCCCGTACTGGGAGCTGCGGGCGAAGTCTTCGGTGGCGACCGGGATCGAAGGACCGTTCCTCGACGCCTATCGCGAAGGCAGCTTCCACTACCTGCTGATCGCCGCGGACCGCGTCTGATCCCGCGAGACCATCGGAGCAAGCGATGACCGAACAGGGTGCGCTCGCCACACTGCTGGCCGGTCCGAGCGGGCTGGGCACGTCCGCCGCCCGGCTGGCGGCCCGGCTGACCGCTGTTCCCGCGGCGGTGGAGGACGGTCCACCGCCGCAGGAGCCCGCTCTCGACCCGGCGTACGCCTACCGGCCGTGGGGCGACGGGTCGGCGCCGCCGCTGTATTGCCCCGTCACCGAACGGATCAACGATCCGCTCGCCCTGGAGGTCGACCGGCGGCTCGTCCTGTGGGCGGGGGAGTGCGGGTTCGACGAGGAGGAGTGCGAGCAGATCGGGAAGGCGGGATTCGGCAGGCTCGTCATGCTCGCCCACCCGGACTGTGAGGATCCGGACCGGCTGTTGATCTCGGCGAAGCTCAACGCCGCATGGTGGGCGGCCGACGACCTCTACGCCGACGACACCTCCCTCGGCGCCGTGCCCGCCGAGCTGCCGCCTAAGCTCGCGCTGGCGATGGCCGCGATGGACCCGGTGCCGTCGTTGGGCGAATTCAGCCGCGACCTCGACGAAACACTGCGGAACGACCGGGTTCTGGTAGCCCTGGGCTCGGCGACGGACTTCCTGCGGCGATCCGGGACCGCGGCGCAGGTCCAGCGAGTCTGCTACTCGACCTTCGCGATGTTCGTGAGCTGGACCGCCTACGCCGCGTGGCGCCACAGCGGGAAATACCCGCCGGCGTGGGAATACCTAGCGGCACGGCAGCACGACAGCTTCTACACCTCGATGACGTTGATCGACGTCCTCGGTGGCTACGAACTGACCTCGAACCTGTACTACGACCCCCGGGTCCGCGAGGCGGCGATCCAGGCGGGGACGGCGGCCGTGCTCGTCAACGACGTGCACTCGGTCGCCAAGGACCTGGAGGACGAGTCGCCGCCCTGCAACGCGGTCCTGCTGATCGCCGGCGACCGGAAATGCTCGATCGAAGAGGCCACGGCGATCACCGTCGAACTGCACAACGACGTCGTACGGGACTTCCAGGCGGCGCACGAAAAGCTGAGCGCTGTTCCTTCCGTCGAATTGCAACGGTTCTTACGCGGATTGCGTGGATGGATGGGCGGCGGTTTCGAATGGCACTCGACGAGTCCGCGGTACAAGCTCGTGAGTGGTAAGGACGGTTAGCACCAAGGGTGTCTTCGGTACCTACGTGGTTCCCGGATGCGGTTGAACGTGGGGTGAGCCGTGAAGGCCTCCTTGCCTACCCTGAGGGTTGGTAAGGAGGCCTTCACTACCTAGGTGACCGCGACGTTCACCCCACAGGAGCCAGCAGCCACGCCACTCACGAGACCCATCGCTAAACGACACCGGCCTCGATCAACTGCTGCCAGATCACGCCTTGGTCCACGACCTCGACTTCGAGTTTCTCGGCCTTGGTGAGCTTGCTCGCCCCGACGTCGGCGCCGGTGATCAGCATGTCCGTGTTCGCCGAGACCGAAGACGCGATGGTCGCGCCCGCCCTTTCGCACAGCCGCTGGAAGGTCGGGCGCGGCACCTTCTCGCCGGAGCGGGGGTCGCTGATCGAGCCGGTGACCACGACCGTCTTGCCTTCCAGCGGCGCGCCGGCCGCGACGACCGGCGGGAGGTCTTCTTCGCGTACGTCCAGCGAGACTCCGGCTTCCCGCAGCCGCTCGAGCTCGGGACGAAGCCGGCTGAGGTGCTCGATCAGGGACGCGGCGACCTTCGGGCCGATGTCCTCCACGGCGACGAGGCCTTCCTCGCCGGCGTCGGCGACGGCTTCCAGCGAACCGAACCCTGCCCGGCACAGTCGCGCGGCGGTGCCCTCGGACGCCATCGGGATCGCGAGCCCGATCAGCGCCCGGCGCAGGCCGACGGCCCGGCTCGCGTCGATCGACTCGATCATGCGGGTGGCGGAGATTTCGCCGATCCGGTCGAACTCCAGCAGCTTCTCCTTGGTGAGCCGGTAGAAGTCCGACGGGTGCTCGAGAATCCCGGCCTCGGCGAGCCGCTCGATCCAGACGCCGCCGATCGCGTCGATGTCCGCGGCCGCGCGAGACGCCCAGTGGATCAGCCGCCGGACGGTCTGCGCGGGGCAGGCGACGTTGGTGCAGAACAGTTCCCGGCTGTTGCCCTGTTCGGTCAACGGTTCTTCGCACGACGGGCACACCGAGGGCGGCACGATCTCCCGCTCCTCGCCGGTGCGTTTGGCGGCGTCGAGAACGCCAGCCACGAACGGGATCACGTCGCCCGCGCGGCGCACCAGCACGGTGTCGCCGATCTTGATGCCGCGGGCCTTGATGACCTCTTGGTTGGCCAGCGTCGCCCGGGTGACGGTGGTCCCGCCGACGAACACCGGCTCCAGCCACGCGACGGGTGCGATCTTGCCGGTCTTGCCGACGTCCCATACGACATCGGCGAGCACGGTTGTCTTCTCCTCGGCGGCGAACTTGAACGCCAGCGCGCCACGCGGTGAGCTGGACCTGGTGCCGGCGGCGGCGTAGGCGTCGCGATCCGCCAGGCGCAGCACGGCACCGTCGAGGTCGTAGTCGAGTTCGTTGCGCTGCTGCTCGATGGTCGTGATGACCGCCTGTGCCGCCTCGGCGTCCTCGCAGTGGCGCATGTCCGCGGCGGCGAACCCGAGCGTCCGGAGAGCGCCGTCGAGATCGGTCTCCGCACTTTCGGGCTCGGTGGAGAGGTCGAAAGCGAAGAACTGGAGACGCCGCTCGGCGACGGTGGCCGGATCCTTGGCGCGCAGGGTGCCGGCGGCGGCGTTGCGCGGGTTGATCAGCGGTTTGTCCGGGTGGACCTTGTTGTAGGCGGCGAAGGTGGAGCGCAGCATGACCGCCTCACCGCGGACCTCGACCCGGCCGGGGGCGTCGACGGTGTCCGGGACGCCGTCGGTCAGCGCCCGGACCAGCATGGTCACGTCGTCGCCCGTGGTCCCGTCGCCGCGGGTGACCGCCCTGGCGAGCCGTCCGTTCTCGTAGACCAGCGCCAGCGACAGGCCGTCGAGCTTCGGCATGACGACCACCGGCTGGCCCGGGAACCGGGTGAAGAACGCCGCGACCTGCTCGGGCTTGGTCGCCTTCTCCAGTGACAACATCGGGCGCGAGTGCCGGATGGGCGCGTGCAGGATGGCGGGCGCGCCGACCTGGTCGAGCGGGTTCGGATCCGGGGTGAGCTCGGGGTTCGCCTCGATGAGCCCGCGCAATTCGTCTTCGATCGCGTCGTAGTCGGCGTCGGCGACCTTCGGCGAGCCACGGTAGTAGGCGTCGCGAAGGACGACGATCTGATCGGCGAGTTCTTGGATGCGGTTCCGAGCGTTCACGGGGCAGAGATTACCCGGGACCACCGACAGAACACCGTCCGAAGAGGACTCGTGTCACGGGTTGATGGCCAGCACCAGGAACGCGGCCAGCAGGACCAGGTGCACCCCGCCCTGCAACCGCGTCGCGCGACCGGGGACGACGGTGAGCACGCTGACCGCGATCGTCAGCGCCAGCAGCACGATGTGCGTGGCGCCGAGGCCCAGCAGCAACGGCCCGTCCAGCCAGATCGACGCCAGTGCGATGGTCGGGATGGTGAGCCCGATGCTCGCGATCGCCGAACCGTAGGCGAGGTTCAGGCTGGTCTGCATCCGGTCGCGCCGCGCGGCCCGGGTCGCGGCCAGGGTCTCCGGCAGCAGCACCAGCATGGCGATCACGACGCCGACGAACGACTGCGGGAACCCCGCGGCGCGGACTCCCGCTTCGATCGCGGGCGATTCGACCTTCGCCAGGCCGACTACGGCGACCAGCGCGACCAGCAGCAGCCCCAGACTGGTCAGGGCGGCCTTGTTGGTCGGCGGTTCGGCGTGTTCTTCCTCCTTGACGGAGCCCTCACTGTCGACCGGCAGGAAGAAGTCGCGGTGGCGCACGGTCTGCGTGAGCACGAAAAGTCCGTAGAGCAGCAGTGAGGCGACGGCGGCGAAGGTGAGCTGTGTGCCGTTGAAGGCCGGGCCGGGGGTGCTCGTGGTGAACGTCGGCAGCACGAGGCTGACCGAAGCGAGTGTCGCCACGGTGGCGAGCGCGCCGCCGCTGCCTTCGGGGTTGAAGTGTGTCTCGCCGTAGCGGCGGGCGCCGACCATGAGCGAGATGCCCGCGATGCCGTTCATCGTGATCATCACCGCGGCGAACACGGTGTCGCGGGCGAGTGTCCCGGCCTCGGGGCCGCCGGAGGACATCATCGTCACGATCAGCGCGACCTCGATGACCGTGACCGCGATCGCCAGCACCAGCGAGCCGAAGGGTTCCCCGACGCGATGCGCGACCACCTCGGCGTGGTGCACCGCGGCCAGCACGGTACCGCCGAGCGCGAGCGCGACGATGGCCACGGGCACCGGGCCCAGGTCACGGCCCCAGCTCAGCGCCAGCACGACTATGGCGAGGACCGGCATGACGGTGGTCCAGGACACGGGAAATCGTCTGCGCGGAGCGGCCATGCCGTCACCTTCGCACACTCTGCGTGACGTCGCCCCTCCATGGGGGTCGCGAGGTGAATGCCAGGCGAGTGTGGCTTGGTCTTGCTTCCCTGGCCGCAACTGCCTCTCGAAGGGGCAAGACCATCACGAAGGGCGACCGTCGGGAATCGTGACCGTGATCCGCTCGTCCGCGGCGACGATCCGCTGAAGGCGGAACCGGCAGAGGGCGTAGAACATCTCGCCCAGCGCTTCAGGGTCGATGCGGCCTTCGAGGTCGCGCTTGCTCGCGTTGAGCACCCGGCTGATCACGGCCGCGGGTACGCGGCCACCGAACTCGCCCATCAGCCAGACACCGATTTCGCCGATCTCTTCCGTGATCGTGCGCTGCGCGGTCATCGGCCGTACCTCTCTGCGTCGGAGTGTCACGACACTCCGACGGGTGACGGAAACACCCATGACGGGATACCCGCGAGATTGCTCTGCTCGGCCTAACCGCCCGGCGTCGGTTGCACCGAACCGTGCAGCGGGCCGGGGCGATCTCCGGGAGAACCCCGATGTGATCGACATCCGGGTGTGCCAGCCTCGTTGATGACCATTGTGGACAGTCAGGAAGGAGGGCACACGCGTAGTGGCCCCAGCAAGTGATGAAGAGACCGCGCGATGGATAGCGGAGTTGACGGACCTCTGTGAGCTTTACCGGTCCGCGGAGATCGCGGGATCGGCGGAGGCGGTGTCACACGCGGGGTGGCACACCGGGGCCCGGATCGGGACGAGCACCGCGGACGGGCGGATGCTGGCCTACCACGATTCGGGTGTCGAGGCGGAGTGCGTCTTCCGGGAGGGAGAGCGCACGCTGTTCAACATCATGAGCACCGGATACGGGCGCGACACCGGCGAGCGCGGGTTCGCGGTGTGGAGCAGGCGACCGGGCGTGCTCGGCGCGCTCGACACCGGGGTCACCCGGCTGGAGGTGGCCGACGCGGACGGCGACGTCGTCCAGGCGGCGATCGTGGCGCACACCTTCGCCGTGGACGTGGACCTGGGTCCGGTGCCCCGGACGATCGACGAAGTGTTCGCCCCGTGGGAGCCGCCGGAGCTGACGGTCCGGGTGTACGGCGAGGGTGACGCACTGCGGTACGAAGGTCCTCTGCTGACCACGTGAAGTCGGTGAAGGCCCCCTTCACCCAAGATGAAGGGGGCCTTCACGTACTTGTGAGGTCAGCCGTTCGGAGTCGTGATCACCGCGAACGTGGATCCCTGACTGGCGATCCGCTCGCTGAGATCGGTGGTGATCGTCTCGATCGGCGCGTAGTTGTTCAGCTCACCGGCCTGGCAGGGGCCCGACCGGGACTGCTGGTTGCCGACCAGGATGCCGAGTGCCGCGTGGTCGGCCTGGCTGAACAGCGGTCCGCCGCTGTCGCCCGGACGCGCGCAGAGGTCGGTGTTGATGCCGACGTCCGTGGAGAGGACGCGACCGCACCGGGTCCCGACGAGGTAGCCGGCGCCCGCGCCGCTGTCGACGGAATCGGGGTAATTCACCGCGCTCGACGCCGTTCCGGAGGCGCAGACGACATACCCGGCCTTGATGTCGGCGAGCTTGCGGGCACTGGTGATGTACTCGTCGACCGAGGTGGCCTGCGCGCCGCACGGGGTGTCACCGTTGCTGTCCATACCGCCGTTGCGGCAATACTTCAGTACGCGGTTGCGGCCGGTCTGGCCTTCGAGCCACTGCATCGACGCCGCGTCGTTGACGTACGGCAGGGCCGCGTAGTCGTACGGGTACGAGCTCTTCTCGATGCCGTGCTGCTGCAGCACGTCGTTGCCGTTGTGCTGCGTCGGCGTGTTGTTGGTCTTGGTCCGCATGCAGTGGCCCGCGGTGAGCACCCAGCCCTTACCGGGGAACCCGCCACCGGTGGACCGCAGGTTGAAGCCGCTGGTGCAACCGCCCCAGGTACCGTTGTCCCGCTTCATGTCCAGCCGGAGGCCGCCGCGCATCGGGCCGTAGTTCGTGCAGTAGAGCGGGTGACAGAAACCCAGATCCACGTTCGCCGTGGACAGCGCGTTCGGGTTCTTCAGCACGCGGGAGACGACCATGCCGGATTCCGCCGCCGCGGCCTGGTGCGCGGCGTTCGTCTCGGCGGCCGCGGCGCGCACGGCCGCCTTCTCCTGCGCCACCCAACCGCGTTCCCAAAGCACGACACGGTTTTCGGACTCGCTCACCGAAGGCAGGTAGACCGCTTCCGGACCGGCGCCGACCTTGGCGGCGACGCGATACTTCGCCGCCGTGAGCTGCTGCAACGAGTGCTGGACCTGTTGCGTGCGAACAGCGGAGCGTGCGGGCATCGCCTTCAGATACGGCTCGGCCGCCGAGGGCTTGGTCATCGCCACGACCAGCTGCCCCTTGTCCTGGTCGAGCCACATGCCGCCGTACTCGGCACCGCGGTCGCGGCGCAGCAGTTCGTCCAGTTTGAGGCTGTCGGTCTGCAGTTCCAGACGCCGCAACGCCTCCTGCTCGCTCACTCCGTAGTTCTCGACCAGATAGCGCATCGACTCCCGCACCGAAGCGGGGTCGAGCGAGGTGTGGAACGACTGCACGGTGTCGGCCGACGCCGGGCTGCCCAGTGCCGTGGCCGCCGCCAGCACCGAAACGGCCAGGGCCCCCAGTCTTCTAGCTCTCCGCACGAGATCTCCTCACATGTCGGGACTTCGCGATCATTCAACCGGAAGTCGCCGCACAGGCGGGGAGATTTTCCGACATTGCCGGGCGCCCCGTGCCCGCGAGGTGACGGGCACGGGGCGCGATGCGGTTACAGACTCGGCTCTCGCCGCTGTTTTCCTTGGCGGGACTTGACGATCCATACGCAGAAGAGGGTCAGGAGACCGACGGTGGTCCCTGCCGACAGCCCGATTTGCGGAGTGCTGATCCTGACGACGCCGACGACGATTCCGCCGCCGATCGTCAGCAGGAGGCACATCCGCAGCGTCGGGGCCCAGCCGGCGAGGACCGCCATCGCCAGGCAGAGCCAGCTGTCGCGCGTCTGCTCTTTGCGGTGGCGTCCCGGTGTCCTCAGGAGCGGCCGCGCCGTGCGGATCATCTCCGCGGACGTCGCGACACGCCGAGCCGGCTTTTCGGCGTTGTCGATGACGACTTTGACCCGTTGGGGCGGCTCATTGTCTGGTGTCTTCGTGTTGTCAGGCTGTAAGGTCACGACCGTCCTGTCCTTGTTCTAGCGAGCGGGCGAATGGACATCCGCGTGGCCTCCTGTGACAGCAGGGGGCCACGCGTGCGTTACCGGTTCTTGACCGGTGCGGCTGAAGACATCTTGGCGAAAGCAGACTGTGACCGTTCAGTAGTACAGCGTGTGTCGCGCTGAACGGTATGCACGCGTCGCTCAACGGTCCGGGTGACTTCGAAAACTACTAAAAGTAGTGGGTGGCGCCGAATGGATCAGTGCCGCCGAGAGATCTCCGCGGCCCGGCAACTTGCCTTCCCGGTGTCGAGTCAGGTCATCGCCAGATGTGCCGTGGTAGCGAAGTCCCCCAGGTGAAGCCCGATGTTGGCGCTGTCGTGCACGCTGTTTTCGCATTGTGCGAAATGCTGATCGCAACTGCCGAGTTAAGTCGAACTTCGCCCAGGTTCAACGAGATCCGAGCAGCGTGCTCACGGTGTGTTCACCCGATCAGGCGGGTGTTCACCCGTAGTCGCCTCGCTCGGCTTACCAACAGCGAGTGACTGCTCTGAACGGGTGGTCGCACTCCGAACACTCTCGCCGGTTGCCGGCTCAGCCGAGCAGGAGGAGCGCGTAGTAGGCAAGGAAGTGTTCGACCATGTAAGCACCGCCCGTGGTTTGTGCGAGTGAAGCGTGGGTATGGGCGTGCGTGGCTTCGAGGATGGCGGGGATCCGGTCGTCATTGCCCGGGATGGCGTCCGCGATGCGGTGCCAGCACCACGCCCGATGCAGGTTGAGACCGTGGAGATGGGCGAGTTGTCCGTCGGAGGTGTCCGTGACGGTCACCGGGGTGAAGAGAGTCGCGGGTCTACGCTCCGCGATGCCAGGAAGGAAACGTCCCAGCCAATCGGTGAATTCGGCCGCGGGCATCAGGCGGGACATGAGCTCGGCTTCGGCGAGCGCGGGGGACAGGAAATCGGCCCCGGACGGCTCCCAGGAGCCAGGGTAATCGCGGTCGGATCCGAACCAGCGCCATGCGGTCTCGGTGATGAGGCCGCGCAACCGCGGGTCGCCGTGGTCGGCGAGGTATCCCGCGTACGGCAGGGCGCGAGACAATCCGAACGCGCCGTTGTCATGCACCCCGTACCGGATCGGGTACGTGGCCTGGGGAAGCCAGTCGAGGTAGCGGTTCACGAAGACGGCGCTCAACTCATGCAGCCCCGCTGACCAGCACGCGGCGTCCGGGTCATCCCAGGTGGCGGTTTCGAAGGTGAGTTCCAGCAGTGCCGACCAGCCGTACGGGCGTTGGGTGTTGCGCTGCTCCTCGGGGGCGAAGAAAGCGACCTCGCCCGCGAGCGCCTCAACGGTCAGGTGCTCGCCGAGAAGCCCGCGGATCTCCTCGGCGGGCACGAGTTCGGCGTGACGGCGCAGCAAACGCACGAGTACCCAGAACATCTCCACGCAGGAATGCCAATCGAAACTGCCGTAGAAGCACGGGTGCGAGAGCCGAGGGGAGAGGATGGGCACACCTTCGACGTGCCAGTGACTCTCGTGGTGCGGATACTCGCGCAAGACGTTGGTCAGCGCCGTCCTGGCCAGCGCGCCGGCATTCGACTTCAGCAGCCGGTCGCGTTCGAAATCCCATTCGGTCATCGCACCGCCCTCCATTACGCACGAGGTTACGATGCCAGAGTGGACGAACGACCGATCACCACGGCGCAGCGCAACTTCCGGCGGGTCGCCGAAGAATTGGAAAGCATGGGGACCCAGGATCGTTTCACCTACATCTTCCGTTCCCGGCTGTGGAGTTCCTCTTCGGTCTCCGGGCCTGGTTCGGAGTCGGTCCAGACGCGGGAGTTGAGCGACAGGTTGCCTGCTCTTCTCGCTCGTTTCGGGGTACGCACCCTGCTTGACCTGCCGTGCGGCGACTACGGCTGGCTCAGTGAGGTGGGCCTTGATCTCGACAGGTACATCGGCGCCGACATCGTTCCCGATCTGATCGAGATGAACGCCGAACGGTTCCGGGGCGACCCGGTCCACGAGTTCCGGGTGCTCGATCTGACCGGCGATCCGCTGCCGTCGGCCGATCTCGTGCTGTGCCGGGATTGCTTGGTTCATCTGAGTTTCGCCGATATCGGGCGGGCCTTGCGCAACCTGCGGCGGAGCGGTTCCCGGTACCTGCTGACCACGACGTTCACCGAACTGCGGACCAACACCGACATCGTGACCGGCGACTGGCGGCCGCTGAACCTGTGCCGGGAGCCGTTCGGGTTCCCGGAGCCGCTGACCGTGCTGGTCGAGGGGTGCACCGAGGAGGATGGCGCCTACGCCGACAAGTCCTTGGGCCTGTGGGAGATCTCCGCGATCGTGGACTGATCGCGGCGGCTTCACCGAAGCGGGGAGTCGGCGCCGTGTTCCTCCTTCGGGCGCGGGCCGTGGATACGCCGCTCGGTCTCGGAGATGGCGACGTCGTTGATGCTCGCCTCGCGACGGCTCATGAGACCGTGCTCGTCGAACTCCCACAGTTCGTTGCCGTAGCTGCGCCACGATCGACCGGCCCGGTCATGCCATTCGTACTGGAACCGGACGGCGATCCGATTCCCGGTGAACGCCCAGAGGTTCTTGCGCAGCGCGTAGTCGAGTTCCCGCTCCCACTTCCCGGTCAGGAACGCGACGATCTCCTCGCGGCCGCGGACGAAGGTCTCCCGGTTCCGCCACACCGAGTCGGGCGTGTACGCCGACGCCACCTTGCGAGGATCCCGGGTGTTCCAGGCGTCCTCTGCCGCTTGGACTTTCCGTAGTGCCGTCTCGCGGGTGAACGGCGGGTAGGGCGGGCGATCTTCGGTCATGTCGAGCCTCCCAGGTTGAGAACGTGCGTTCTCCACGTCTGGCGCCTACGATAGGGAACGCACGTTCTCAACGTCAAGGGAGACCCGATGCCGGCCGCCGTCACCGATGAGCAGAACCGCGTCGATCGCGAAGCCCTGCTCGATGCCGCTGAGAAACTTTTCTACGAAAACGGCATTCAGACAGTCGGCATGGACCAGGTGCGCGCGGCGTCCGGCCTCTCGCTCAAGCGGATCTACCGGTTCTTCGAAGCCAAGGAAGACCTCGTGGTGGCGATGCTCAAACGCCGTGATCAGCGCTGGCGTGGCAGCCTGGCCGCACATGTGGACCGGGTCGCGGATCCCCGCGAGCGGGTGCTCTCGATCTTCGACTGGCTCGCGGGGTGGTTCGCCGAACCGGGTTTCCGCGGCTGTGCCTGGATCAACGCGCACGGCGAACTAGGCGCGTCGTCCGAGGCGGTACTGGCCGAGGTGCGGGCGCACAAACAGGCGTTCCGCGAACAGATCGACACCTGGGTGCGGGCAACGGGTCTGCCGGTGACCGAACCGGTCTACCTGCTCGCCGAAGGAGCCATCGTGACGGCGGGAATCAGCGGGGACCCGGCGCCTGCCCGTCAGGCGCGCGAGGTGGTCGCGGCGTTGCTCGGAAGTCAGACCGCGCGGGCGATCGCGATCGAGCCGTCCAGGCGTGCCCCGGCCTCGTAGAACATGTACTCCTTGCCGTTCATGGTCCCGGACGACGGAGCCGCGCAGCGCCCGTTGTCCGGTGCTCCCGACATCGGGGCGTGGAAGACACCGAGGTGTTTGCGCTTGCTGAAGTCGTTGTAGATCACGTACGTCAACGTGCCGCGCTGGGCGATGGTCGGGGCGGATAAGCGAGGTCTGCGAGAACGTCCAATTCCGCCCGTCGGCGGACCGGCCCCAGCCGATCGAGCGATGGTTGCTCCTGTCGTTGATCATGAAGACCATGACGTACTTCGCACCGCGTGACGGGCTGATGGCGTCCTGCAACCAGGTGTTCAGCCTCTCCGACCCCACGAGCACACAGACCGTGTGGGCGTCGCAGCAGGCCGGGGTGCGCCCCGAACGCGCGATGGTCTCGACGCTGCCGTACACCTGGTGCTGTACCTGTGATCACGACGTCCGACGGGCTACGGCTCGACAGCGTCCGGCACGACGGCGGCCCGGAGACGGTCGTGCTCGTCCACGGCATCACCGCGGACCTCGACGAGAACGGGCTCTTCACCGAGCTCGCGCCGAGGCTCACCGTGGCGGGATTCTCGGTGCTGAGGGTTCCTTCCGCGGGCACGGCCGTAGTGACGGGCGGCCGAGGGACATGACCGTCGCGGGCGAACTCCTGGAACTGCGCGCCGCGGTGGACGAGCCCGTTTCGGTGGTGGCGTCGAGCTTCGGTGCCGTGAGCACGGCACTGTCGCTGGCGTCGCTGCCTGTGCGGCGGGTCGCGCTCTGGCAGCCGCTGCTCGACCTGCGGCGGACCTTCCTGGAGCCGGAGCTGAAGGCCGGTTCGAGCTGGGTGCGGCGCTGTTCGAGGAGTTCGCTCAACTCGACCCGCGGGTCGCCTTCCTGGCGTCCAGGCCGCCCGCGCTCGTCGTCCATGGCTCGGGGGACGAGCACGTCTCTCGCGACATCGCGCGGGAAACGGCCCTCGCGCGGCCCGAGACCGAGTGGCACTCTCTTGCCGGCGCGGACACGGCTTCGGGGACTCGGCGGAAGAGGCCCTGGAGGTCACCGTGCGGTGGCTTTCGCGGGTCAAAGCCAGCTGAGCGCACAGTCGCTGATGACGGGATGCCGTTCTCCAAGGCCGTGGACGTAGTTGTCGAGTCGCTCGGCGATCTCGTCGAGGATCTCGGTCACGCTCGCCCAGTCGGACCAGTAGATCCCCTCGCTGGCGTACCACTCCATGACGCAACCGTGGTGCTCGCCGGGCCGGAGATCGACGCACAGCAGACCTCCGTCGATGGCCCGGCCGATGGGGAGGATCGCGGTGCAGAACGGGAATCCGGCCTGGCCCGCCTCCTTGCGGTGGGTGCTTTCCGGAGTGCAGCAGTCAGGGTCGGGATACCGCGACTGCCGGGTGTACTCCTCCTCGGCTCGCGCCACCGACAGAGGCTGGTAGCCCTTCGGGATCAGGTTTCCGGTTCCGCGAACACGTTCGTCGTCGACGCCGTCCATGAGGGCCCACCAGGTGAGCAGTTCGGGCGGGAGTTCGAGGCCGACGCGATTCCGCAGGCGCGCGACGTGCGCGGCCGGTGCCGGGGACCGGATTTCCCGCGCGGTGGCGGGTGCGTGTTCGGACAACAAGGCCATGATGCGCCGCCACGTCGCTTCCACCGGTGCACCCTAGCGAGAATCGGCGGCCTCGGGCACGCGATCAGGTGACTGAATGCGGGTCGGCAGGCCCCAGGCCTCCGCCACGCGTTCCGGGGTCAGCACTGACGCCGGAACACCTTCGCCGACGAGGCGGCCGTCCTGGAGCAGCAGGCAGTGATCGGCCCGGCCCGCCACATCGAGGTCGTGGGTGACGCGCAGGACCGTCGTGCCTTCGGCGAGTGTGGCGCGCAGGGCTTCGTCGATCAGGCCGCGGGCGTGCAGGTCGAGCCCGGCCGATGGTTCGTCGAGCAGCAGCAATCCGGCTTGCTGAGCCAACCCCTGCGCCACCAGCGCCCGTTGGCGTTGCCCACCGGAGAGCGTGCCGATCAACCGGTCCGCGATCGACGTGATCTCCAGTAACTCCAGGCATTCCCCGACGATCTCCCGGTCCGTCTTCGACAGCCGCCGCCAGTGTCCGCGGTGCGCCCAGCGCCCCATCGTCACGGTGGCGCGGACGGTGATCGGCAACGACCGCGACACCTCGCTCTGCTGGGTCACGTAGGCGACCCGCCCCGGGTCTCGCCGGGTCACCGTGCCGGTGGTCGGCGGGAGCACGCCCGCGACGAGGTTCAGCAGCGACGACTTCCCCGCGCCGTTCGCGCCGGCGATCGCGGTGAGCCGCGCCGACGGCACCTGGGCGGTGATCCCGCGCAGCACCTCGCGGGAGCCGTAGTGCGCGTGTGCGCGGTCGATCGTGAGTGCCGCTGTGTCCGGGGTCATCACACCTCTTTCAGATAATGACAATCATTACCACTATAGTGTGACGGGTGGAGTGGTTGCTGATCCCCTTCGAGGTGTCGTTCGTGCAGCGCGCGCTGGTGGCGGGAGTGCTCGTTTCGGCGGTGTGCGCCGTCGTGGGCACCTGGGTGGTGTTGCGCGGCATGGCCTTCATCGGCGACGCGATGTCGCACGGCATGTTGCCCGGCGTGGCGATCGCCTCGCTGACCGGCGTGAACCTGCTGATCGGCGCTGCGATCAGCGCCGGGGTGATGGCGCTCGGCGTGACCGCGCTCGGCCGTTCGCGGCGGCTGTCCGAGGACACCACGATCGGGCTGCTCTTCGTCGGCATGCTCGCGAGCGGCGTGATCATCGTGTCCCACTCACGGTCGTTCGCGGTCGATCTCACCGGCTTCCTGTTCGGCGACGTGCTCGCCGTCGGATCGGGCGACCTGGTGGGCCTCGCGATCACCCTTCTCGTCGTGGGGGTGGTGGCACTGGTGGGACATCGTTCGTTCACCGCGCTCACCTTCGACGTCCGCAAGGCGCACACACTGGGGCTTCGTCCACGTTTGGCGAACGCGGTGCTCCTCGGGCTGGTCACGTTGACGATCGTCGCGTCGTTCCGCGTCGTGGGGACGTTGCTGGTGTTCGGCCTGCTCATCGCCCCCGCCGCGGCGGCGCTCTTCTGGTCGCGGCGGATCACCACGATCATGCTCATCGCGGCGTTGCTCGGTATCGCCGCCACGGTCGGCGGCCTGCTCGTGTCCTGGCATTGGGGCACCGCGGCGGGCGCGACCATCGCCGCCGGCGCGGTCCTCCTGTTCTTCCTTTCCGCGTTCCTGTCCTTCGTACGACAGCGATTCCGTTCCCTGACACCGGAGATCGAGAGCTCACGATGAAACTGAAAGCAGCGACGGCGGTCGTCGCGGCGCTGACCCTGGCGGCGTGCGGCTCGGAGCAGCCGAAGGAGGTGACCGCGGAAGTCCCGCACGGCTACGTCGAAGGCGCCGAGGAGGCGGCCGAGGCGCAGTCACGGCTGATCGTCGCCGACACGGACACCGGCGCCGTTCGGGTCGTCGACCTGATCACCGAGGAGGTGCACGAGGTCGGCCGAGTCGACGGAGTGCGAGCCGTGACGGGTGACGGCCGCTTCGGTTACCTGACCGCTCGTGACGGCACGATCCGGGTGATCGACAGCGGCTCGTGGATGGTCGACCACGGTGACCACGTCCACTACTACCGGGCGAAGGTCCGAGATGTCGGCGTGGCGCCCGGCAAACAGCCCTTGGCGGCCTACAGCGATCCCGCCGTCGCCGCACTGTCCTATTCGGACGGTACGACGACCTTGCTGGATCGAGCCGCGCTCGACAAGGGCTCTGTGACCGAACTGGGGAAGATCACGCGCGAGCCGCACTCGGGTGTCGCGATCCCTTACCGCGAGCACATCATCGCCACGGTGGCGGACGCCGGAAAGCCGCTCGCCCGCGGAGTGCGCGTCCACGACCGTCAGGGCAAAGCCGTGGCCGAGATCGACCAGCCGTGCCCCGAGCTGCAGGGCCAGGCCGTGACCAGGCGCGGAGTCGTCTTCGGCTGCGCGGACGGCGCCCTGCTGGTGACCGAAAAGGACGGCGCGTTCGCCGGGGTCAAGATCCCGTACCCGCGCAGCGTCACCGCGCGGGAACGCGCCACCGCCTTCTTCCACCGGCCCGGTGGCTCCACGCTCGCGGCGCGGGCGGGGGAGTCCGCGGTGTGGTCACTGGACGTCGGCCGACGCAGCTGGCAGTACGTCGAGACCGGCCCGGTCGCCGCGGTGAACGCCGTCGGCGAGGGCGGACCGCTGCTGGTCCTCGCCCGGGACGGAAAGCTGCGCTCCTTCGACGGCTCCGGAAAGGAACAGACGGCCGTCCCGCTCCTGACGCCCGAAGCGACCGCCGCCGAGGTTCCGTCGATCCAGGTCGATTCGACCCGCGCCTACGTCAACAACCCGCTCTCGGCCGAGGTGTACGAAATCGACTACAACGACAACCTCCGACGCGCCAGGACGCTGAAGGTCGGCGGCAAGGCGGGGCACATCGTGGAGACCGGCCGATGAGGCGCCGCGTACTCGCCCTGTGCATGGTGGCGCTGCTGGCGGCGGCAGGCTGCTCCGGGACCGGCGGGGGCGGCAAGTCGGTCGTCGTCACGACGAACATCCTCGGCGACATCACTCGCGCCGTCGTCGGCGATCAGGCCGAGGTGACGGTGCTGATGAAGCCGAACGCCGACCCGCATTCCTTCGGCATCTCCGCACAGCAGGCGGCCCAGGTCGAGCGTGCCGGTCTGATCGTCTACAACGGACTCGGGCTCGAAGAGGGGATCCTGCGCACTGTCCGCACGGCCGAGGAAAGCGGCGTACCGGCGTTGCCCGCCGGGGAGCGGGTGAACCCGATCAATTACGCCGACAGCAAACCCGATCCCCACTTCTGGACGGATCCGGCACGGGTGCGCGACGCGGTCAAGACGATCGCCGACGAGGTCGTCGCCCATGTCGACGGGGTCGACGAAGCGGTGATCCGCGCCAACGCCGAACGCTATCGCGGGGAGATCGAGGCGCTCGACAAGGCGATGACCGAGAAGTTCGGCGGGATTCCGCCGGAGCGCCGGAAGCTGGTCACGAACCACCATGTGTTCGGCTACCTGGCACAGCGGTTCGGCTTCGAGGTCGTCGGTGCCGTGATCCCCGGCGGTACCACACTCGCTTCACCGAGTTCCTCGGATCTGAAGGCACTCGCCGACACCGTTCGCGCGGCCGGAGTGCCGGTGATCTTCGCCGATTCCTCGCAACCGGACCGGCTCGCGCGGGTCTTGGCCGAGCAGGCAGGGCTGCACGTCCAGGTGGCCCCGTTGTTCTCGGAATCGCTCAGTGAACCAGGCCAGGGCGCGGCCACCTATCTCGAAATGATGCGCGCCAACACCGAATCGATCACCACCGGTTTGACCCGTTCCTGATCGGAACAGACGAAAGGCACAGGAAAATGGCACGGAAAGCCCGATATCTCGCGCTGATGGCGACGACGGCGAGCACCCTCGCGCTCGCCGCCTGCGGGACCGAACAGCCGGCGGCGGAGCCCGCGAAGGACGTGGCTCCGGCACCCGTCGTCGCCGATCCGGTGGCTGTCACCTATGACGGCGGAATAGTCCTGCTCGACGGGAAGACCTTGAAGGAGGCGAAGAACCTCCCGCTGGAAGGCTTCAACCGGCTCAACCCCGCCGGGAACGACCGGCACCTCCTGGTCTCGACCTCCACCGGATTCCGGGTCCTCGACGCCGTCGGTGCCGTGCTCACGGACAACGAGGTCAAGGCGGCGAAACCGGGACACGTCGTCCGGCACGCCGGCAAGACGGTGCTGTTCGCCGACGGGACCGGTGAAGTGACCGTCTTCGACCCGAAGACGATCGGCACCGCGGCGCTCCCCGCGCCGAAGCACAAGACGCCCGAGGCGCATCACGGTGTGGCCGTCGAACTCGCGAACGGCGAACTGCTCACCACCGTCGGCGACAAGGACAAACGGTCCGGGATCGTGGTGCTGGACAAGGACAAGAAGGAGATCGCGCGCAACGAGCAGTGCCCCGGCGTGCACGGTGAAGCCGCCGCGCGCGGCGAGGCGGTGGTGGTCGGCTGCCAAACCGGTGCGCTGATCTACCGCAACGGCGTCATCACCAAGGTGACCAGCCCGGACCCGTACGGGCGCATCGGCAACCAGGCGGGCTCGGACGTCTCCCCGATCACCTTGGGCGACTACAAGGTCGACGAAGCGGCCGAGCTCGAACGCCCGACCCGGATCTCCCTGATCGACACCGAGAAGGCCACGCTCAAGCACGTCGACATCGGGACCAGCTACACCTTCCGGTCGCTGGCTCGCGGACCGCAGGGTGAGGCCCTGGTGCTGGGCACCGACGGTCAGATCCACGTGATCGACCCGGTGAGCGGTGCGGTGACGCGGAAGATCGCCGTCCTCGGTACCTGGCAGGAACCGATCGAGTGGCAGCAGCCGCGCCCGGCGATCTTCGTCCGGGGCGGAACCGCCTACGTCACCGATCCCGGCAAGAAGGAGATCCACTCCGTGGACCTCGCGTCCGGCACGAAGACCGCGACCGGGACGATTCCGGGAACGCCGAACGAGGTCAGCGGCGTGCTCGCCCACTGACCCACTCGTGAGTGGTAGAGACGGTTCCAACCGTCCTTACCACTCACGACCTATGCTCGACCACGCCGCCGCTGTGACCGCTGAGGCTGGTGGTGTTGCTGGGAGAGCGGGCGGCGATCACGTAGTCCGTGAAGGCCTCCTTCCCTACCTTCAGGGTAGGCAAGGAGGCCTTCACGGACCCGCCACATTCAGCAGAGGAGGCGCTGCCGTTCAGCGCCGGATCAGACCGAGGTCGGTCGCGGTGGCGACGGCGGCGGTACGCGAATCGACGCCGAGTTTGGTGTAGCTGCGGGCCAGATGGGATTTCACCGTGCCCTCGGTCAGGTGGAGCCGATCCGCGATGGCCCGGTTGGACAGGCCGTCGGCGACCAGGACCAGGACTTCGATCTCGCGCAGCGTCAGCGCGGTGGCGGGCATCCGCATCCGGTTCATGAGCCGGTCGGCGACGGTCGGGGCGAGCGTGGTGCGTCCGGCGGCGGCGGTGCGCACGGCGGCGGCAAGATCCTCGGGAGGGGCGTCCTTGAGGAGATAGCCGGTGGCGCCGGCTTCGATGGCGGGCAGCGTGTCGGCGTCGGTGTCGTAGGTCGTGACGATGAGGACGCGGGGTGCGTCCGGCCGCGCCGTGATCGCCGCGGTGGCCTCGGCGCCGGTCATCCCGGCGCCGAACCGCAGGTCCATCAGCACGACGTCGATGTCGCCCTCGGCGGCGCGGGACACCGCTTCCTCAGCGGTCGCGGCTTCGGCCGAGACCACGAGACCCGGCTCGGTTTCCAGGACGGCACGCAGTCCCGCCCGGACGATGGGGTGGTCGTCGGCCAGCAGGAGCCGGATCGGGGGTTCGGTCACGGGCATTCCTTGGGCAGTCGCGCGGACACGGTTGTTCCGTGTCCGCGGGAGGACTCGACGGTGAAGATCCCATCCAGCGCTTCGGTCCGGGTGCGCATTGCGGTGAGCCCGAAGCCGCTGTGTTCCGGGTCGAAGCCGACGCCGTCGTCGACGACCTCGAGGGTGACGTACTCGCCGCGGTAGCTCAGCGTGACATCGGCGGTGGACGCGTCGGCGTGCCGGACGGTGTTCGCCAGTGCCGCCTGACCGATGCGCAGCAACGCGACTTCGTGCGCGGTCGGCAGCGGAACGGGGTCGCCGGCGAGGTGGAAGCGCGCGGTGGTCCGGTGCCGGGCGCTGGTGGTGGCGCACAGCCGTTCCAGCGCGTCGGCCAGCGTGGTGTCGTCGAGCGCGGGAGGCGACAGGGCGACGACGAACCGGCGGGCTTCGGCGAGGTTGTCCGCGGCGGCTTGACGAGCCTGTTCGACGTAGCGGGCGGCGTTCCCCGCGGTATCGGGCAGTGTCCTTTCCGCCGCGCGCAACAGGAGTTGAATACTCGACAGTCCCTGGGCGAGGGTGTCGTGGATCTCGTGGGCCAGGCGCTCCCGCTCGGCGAGCACTCCCGCCGCGTGCTGGGCTTCTGCGAGGTCTGCGCGGGTGGCGGTGAGCTCCTCGATCAGGTTCCGGCGACGTTCGCTTTCGCGGTACAGCGCCTGGTAACCCCAGACGACGGCGACCGCGACAGCGGCACCGAGTGCCGGGCCGATCGCCGCCGCCGGGGCGAAGGAACCCTGGTGGACGGCGAACGCGATGATCGCCGCCAGCGCGGTCGCGATCACCGCGACCAGGCCTTGACGGCGCGGCAGCAAATGCAACTGCAGGAAGTACAGCGGGAAGGCGACCCAGACGCCGTCGGCGGTCAGCACCAGCAGGACCAGCCACACGAGGCCCACCGCGACCAGCCACCACAGGGCGGCCGGCCGGGACGTCCTGACGCGGGGCAGAAGCGGGCCGGCCGCGTACACCACGGCGCACGTCACCGCCACCGCGACGACCGCTCCCGCTTCGGGCGAGCCGTCCGCCACCGCCCGCGCGGCCGCCAGTGCGAGCAGGGCGACGAGCAGCAGGTGCAGACACCAGGTCAGCACCCGGCTGGTCGGGGTCAAAACGGGCGCGGCGGTCACAGTGCGTCCAGATTACGGAGCGGGATCGGCGAGCGCCTCTATCCAAAGGTAGAGGCGGCGTGCCGTCTTCCGGCGGGCGAAGTGCCATCTCCGGCTGGATGCCGTCACGGTCACCGGCGGCGATCGTGGAGAGGTACCCAGCCCACCCGCCGGAGAGGACAGACCCGAGCCGTGTTCGTCGCCTGGAGAGATCTGAGATTCGCCAAAGGACGGTTCGCCCTGATGGGTGCCGTCGTCGTGCTGATCACCTTGCTGGTCGGCTTGTTGTCCGGGCTCACCGCGGGGCTGGGCGAGCAGAACATCTCCGCGATCACCGGCCTGCCCGCGGACAAGATCGTCTTCGCCGCCCCCGGTGCCGGGCAGAGCCTCTCCTATGCCAATTCCGCGGTCACCGAAACACAGCGGCGGCAGTGGGCCGAGACCCCGGGTGTCACGGCGGCCGAACCGCTGGGCATAGCCACCACCAAGGCCACCGCGGGCGACCGCAGCGCCGGGATCTCCGTTTTCGGTGTGCGGACCGGGTCGGCGCTCGCCCCGGGCGCCGAAAGGATCTCCGGCGACTCGGTGGTGCTGTCGACGTCCGCCGCCGACGATCTTGGCGTCCGCAGTGGGGACACCGTCGCCGTGGCCGGACGCCCGTTGACGGTCGCCGCCGTGACGGGAGACGCCTGGTTCAGCCACACACCGGTGATCTGGGCGGGCCTCGACGTCTGGGCGAAGACGGCGCCACCCACCGACGGCGCGCCGAGCGCGACCGTGCTCGCGCTGACCACCACGTCCGACGCCGATCTCGGGGCCACCGACCTCGCCGCAGGCACGACGACGGTCTCGAAGAGCGACTCACTGTCCGCGATCGGCTCCTACACCTCGGAGAACGGTTCGCTGCAACTGATGCGCGGTTTCCTTTTCGCCATCTCCGCCCTCGTGATCGGCGCCTTCTTCACCGTGTGGACCATCCAGCGCAGCGGCGACATCGCCGTCCTCAAGGCGTTGGGGGCGAGTACCGCCTTCCTGCTGAAGGACGCGCTCGGGCAGGCCGTCGTCCTTCTCGTCGGCGGCACCGCCATCGGAACCGGCTTGGCCGTCGGGCTCGGCACGATGGTCGACGGCTCCGCCGTGCCCTTCCTGCTGACTCCGGCCAGCGTGCTCGTGCCGTCCGCCGTGATGATCCTGCTCGGCGCGCTGGGCGCGGCGCTTTCCGTCCGCCGCATCACTTCCGTCGATCCGCTGACCGCACTGGGGAGTGCCCGATGAGCCTGAATCTGACCGGGGTCACCCTCACCTATCCCGACGGTGACACCCGCCTCACCGCACTCGATGACGTCACGTTGGACGTCCCGCCGGGCACGCTCACCGCGGTCGCCGGCCCCTCCGGCTCCGGCAAGTCCAGCCTGCTCGCCGTCGCGGCCACCCTCATCACCCCGGACCATGGGACCGTCACGGTCGACGGCACCACGACCACCGGCCTCACCCGCGGCGAACTCACCGGACTTCGCCGGCGCAAGATCGGGATCGTCTTCCAGCAGCCGAATCTGCTGCCCGCCCTCACAGCCGCCGAGCAGCTTCAGGTCATGGCCCGGATCGACGGCCGCTCCCCGGCCGGAGCACGGGCTGCGGCCATGGACCTGCTGGACGCCGTCGGGCTCGCGGCGCAGGCGGGGCGTCGCCCGCACCAGCTCTCCGGTGGCCAACGACAGCGGGTGAACATCGCCCGCGCGTTGATGAACGAACCCACCGTGCTGCTGATCGACGAACCGACGAGCGCCCTCGATCACGAGCGCGGCGCGGCGGTCATCGACCTGATCGCCTGCCTGACGCGCGAGCGGGCCACCGCCACCGTCCTGGTCACGCACGACCGCGTCCATCTCACCGCGGTGGAGCGGATCGTCGAAGTGCACGACGGACGGCTCTCCACAAAGGACGGACGCTCGGAACCGCCGTCTTCATTCCGATCCATACGTAAAAGGATCTCGTAATACGCGGCGAGCAGGGTAATTCATTCCGTTTTGTCACGCTGTCGCGCGCCCGGATTTCGAAGCCACTGCGAATACGTCATTCTTCTGCCCTAATTCCATCGAACTCGGCTGTTTGCCGCCATAATCTTGCACGCTGTCGCCGGGTTATGGCCCACGAGAAACGGACGGCCGATCTTTCGTACTTATGGAGGTATCCGTGGAATGCGTCCCGCACTACTTTCCAAACCTGTCATCCCTGCCAAGGCGCCTTGTCCGGCAGGGACTCCCGGACCCTGTCGTATGCCCAGCCGCGAATGCGGCCATTCGCGGCGACGACCCCATGAAGGAAAATGGTGAATTATTCCCCGGAACTCGATGTCGGCCCGGACGCACCTTTACGTAATCCGCGAAGCGAAGGACTGGTCATACGAAAATACGGTGGATCGTCGCTGGCCACCCCGGCATTGGTGAACCAGGTGGCCGCCGAGGTGACGGCGATCGCCGAAGCCGGACATCGAGTGGTCCTCGTCGTGTCGGCGATGGGAGACAGTACCGACCGGCTGATCGCGCTGGCAGGCGAATTCGCCGAACCGCCCGCTCCCCGGGAACTCGACCAGTTGATGGCGACCGGCGAACAGGCCTCCGCGGCGGTGCTCGCCATGGCGCTGGCCGAGCGCGGGGTCGAAGCCGTCTCGCTGTCGGGTGATCAGGCGGGGATCGAGGTCGCGGGCGAACCGGGAGCGGGAACCATCGTCCGGGTCGATCCCGGCAAGGTCGTCGCGCGGCTGCGGGACGCGCGGGTCGTCGTGGTCGCCGGGTTCCAGGGACGGACCGCCGACGGTGAACTGCTGACTCTGGGCAGAGGTGGCTCCGACACCACCGCGGTGGCACTGGCGGCCGCGCTCGGTGGCTCCGAATGCGAGATCCGCACCGACGTCCACGGCGTTCGCACGGCCGACCCCCGGATCGTGCGGGACACCCGGCCGGTCCGGACGATCTCCTACGACACCATGGTCGAGCTCGCCGAGCTCGGCGCCCGCGTGCTGCATCCCCGATCCGTCGAGCTCGCGCGCCGTCGCGGGGTGGCGGTGCGGGTGAAGCATTCTTCGGATCCCGGCCCGTCCACCGTCGTCACGGCGGGCGAAGAGCCGCTGGAAGGCACTCCCCGCGTCATCGGTATCGCGCACGAACGCGACGTGCGGCTGGTCCGGGTCGAAGTTTCGGCCGCGGACCCCGATCGCTACGCACGCGTGCTCACGATGCTGGCCGGCTGCGGCGTGAGACCGGCGAATCTGAGCTGGCCCGACCCCGGCGAACTCAGGTTCACCGTCCGGGGTACGGAGCCGCTCGGTCCGCCGATCACCCGGCTCGCGATGGAGCTGGACGCCCGCTCCACGGTCTGTGAGGAGCTCGGTTCGGTATCCGTGGTCGGCACCGCACTGCTCGATCCGCCCGGTTTCCTGCCCGAGTTGCTGCGGGTCCTCGCCCGTCACCGGGTCACGGTGCCGTCGATGACGACGTCGCAGTCGCGCCTCACCGCCGTGATCCCCGCCGACGTCGTCGACACGACCGTCCGAGCCCTGCACGACTCCTTCGGCTTGGCGGAGGACAGGACATGAGCCCGTACGGACAGTTCACCACCGACGGCCTGGTACTGACCTGCGACGGCCACGAACAGCGGGTTCGATGGCGGGCCGGTGACCGGCTGGAGCTGCTGTACGAGCGCCTCTGCGATCGGTTGCGCGCCAACGGGCTCGGAGACCGCCTGGCAGTGGACGCAAGAGGCGTGAAGGTCACGTTCGACGGGCTGGACGAGCGAGCCAATCGGCTCGCCCGGCACCTGCTGGCGCGAGGGGTACGGCCCGGTGACCGGATCGGGCTGCTGTTCGCCGAACCGGTGCATCCCTACGTCGCGATGCTCGCCGTGCTCAAGGTCAACGCGGCGTATGTGCCGCTGGACGTGGGCTTTCCGGACGACCGTCTGGCCTACATCGTCCAGGACGCCGGCGTCCGGCTCGTGATCTCGACCTCCGGGCTGCGCGATCGGTTCGAACCGGGCAGTGTCGACCTGGTCTGCCTGGACGACGACTCGGACCGGATCGCCGCGCTGCCGGGAACACGGCTCAGCACGGCTGAGAAGGGCACACCTGCCGACGAACTCTGTTACGTCGTCTACACCTCCGGCTCGACCGGACGACCGAAAGGCGTGACGATCGACCACGCCTCTATCTGCAACTTCGTCCTGGTCGCCGCCGACGTCTACGGCATCCGGGACACCGACAGGGTCTACCAGGGCATGACGATCGCGTTCGACTTCTCGGTCGAGGAGATCTGGGTGCCGTTGCTGAGCGGTGCGACGCTCGTGCCGAAACCCGGCGGTGCCGCCCTCGTCGGGCACGATCTCCTCGAATTCCTGCGGGAGAACCGGGTCACCGCGTTGTGCTGCGTCCCGACCCTGCTGGCCAGCCTCGACGAGGACCTGCCGCTGCTGCGGTTCCTCCTGGTGTCCGGCGAAGCGTGTCCCGAAGACCTCGTACGTCGCTGGTATCGCGCGGACAGGCGATTCCTCAACGTCTACGGTCCGACAGAGGCGACGGTCACCGCGACGTGGTCCGTGCTGCGCCCCGACCGGCCGGTGACCATCGGGGTGCCCCTGCCCACCTATTCGGTCGTCATCCTCGATCCGGACGAGCCGAGGGCGCTGGCCGCGGGTGAGCTGGGGGAGATCGGTATCGCGGGGATCGGGCTCGCCGGCGGCTATCTGAACCGGCCGGACCTGACCGAGCGCGCGTTCATCCCGGACTTCCTCGGCATCGGGCACAATCCGTCCCGCCGGATCTACCGCACCGGCGATCTGGGCCGGATCACCCCGGACGGGGAGATCGAATACCACGGCCGTGCCGATACACAGGTGAAGATCCGTGGCTACCGCGTCGAGCTCACCGAGATCGAGTCGGTCCTCCTGCGGATACCCGGCATCGCCCAGGCGGTGGTCGAAACCCACCATCCGGACGCGGGCACCACCGAACTGGTCGCCTACTACAGCCTGCGGCGCGACAACGAGGACGCCGATCCCGGAGAACTCCGTCGCCGCTTGGCGGAATTACTGCCGGGCTACATGGTGCCCGCCTATCTCGAACAGCTCGACCACATCCCGTTGACACCGGCGGGCAAAGCCGACCGTAAGCATCTCCCGGCACCCACGAACCCGAGAAGAGCGGCCGGCGACGTCGACTACGTGGCGCCCGCCACCGAGACCGAACTGCGTTTGGCGGAGGCCTTGAGCGGTGTCCTCGGGATCGAGCCGGTCTCGGTGACGGGGCACTTCTTCGACGACTACGGTGCCGACTCCCTGCTGCTGGCCAAGTTCTGCGCCGTGATCCGGGATCGTGGCGAGGTCGCGCCGCTGTCGGCCAGAGAGGTGTACCTCAACCCGACCATTCGCGGCCTCGCCGAGTCGGCCACCTCCGCGGCCGAGGTCACGGTCGCTCGCGCCGAGGAGCCACGCCGGGCGTCCACCGCGTCGTACGTCCTCTGTGGAGTGTTCCAGCTCATTGCCTTCCTCGCCTATGCCGCCGGTTCGGGCTGGCTCCTGGACACGGGATTCGCCTGGATCGACGCCGCGACGGGCTTCGCCGAGAGCTACGCGCGCGCCGCCGGGCTCGGGCTCGCCGTGTTCGTCGTTCTCTCAGTGGTGCCGATCTTGGCGAAGTGGGCGATCGTCGGCCGGTGGAAGCCGGGGGAGATCCCGCTGTGGAGCGTCGGCTACCTGCGCTTCTGGACAGTCAAGACCTTGGTCAGGTTCAGCCCACTGATGCTGTTCGTCGGCACTCCGCTGTACTCGTGGTACCTGCGGGCGCTCGGTGCGGACATCGGCAAGGGCGCCCTGATCCTCTCCAGGAACCCGCCGGTCTGCACCGATCTGCTCAGCGTCGATGCCGGGGCGGTCATCCGGAAGGACGCCTACTTCTCGGGCTACCGCGCCAGAGCGGGCCGGATCCAGACCGGCACGATCACGCTCGGCGCCAACGCCTTCGTCGGCGAGATGACCGTGCTCGACATCGGCACGGCGCTCGGAGACGACGCGCAGCTCGGCCACTCGTCGTCCTTGCACTCCGGACAGTCCGTCCCCAGCGGCGAGAGCTGGCACGGGTCGCCCGCTCGCCTCTCCAGCGTGGACTACCGGGCGCTGGGCACGGTCGCGCGCGGCAGGCTCAGGCCAATCGTCTTCTGCGTGGCCAGCGTGCTGCTTCTGCTGCTCGGCACGCTTCCCCTGACGCTGGGTGGTGCCGGTGTGCTCGTCGAACAGTGGTTCACGACGACGGTGGACTTCACGAGCTGGGCCTTCTACCTCGGCCGGATCGCCGACTCGGCGCTGATGTACCTCGGTGCGCTGCTCGCCGGGCTGGTGGTCGTCCTCACGATCCCGCGCCTGCTCGGCCTGTTCCTCCGGCCGGACCGCGTCTACTCGCTCTATGGCAGGCATTTCGCGATCCAGCGGCTGATCGCGCGGCTGACGAACTTGCGCGCGTACACGTACCTGTTCGGTGACAGCAGCTACATCGTGTACTACCTGCGTGCGCTGGGGTACGACCTGTCGAAGGTCCAGCAGACCGGATCCAACTTCGGGGTCGAGGTCAAGCACGAGACACCGTTCCTGAGCACGGTCGGCACCGGGACGATGGTCTCTGACGGCCTTTCGCTGCTCAACGCCGACTTCTCCGCTTCGTCGTTCCGGATGCGCAGGACGTCCGTCGCGCCGCAGGCGTTCCTGGGCAACGAAATCGCCTTCCCGCCGGGCGCGAAGATCGGCCGAAACTGCCTGCTGGCCACCAAGGTCCTCGTTCCCTTGGACGGACCGGTCCGGGAGAACGTCGGCCTCTTGGGCTCGCCCGCGTTCGAGATCCCTCGCACCGTCCGCCGTGACACCGGGTTCGAGCACCTCGGCACGGGGGACGCGCTGCGCCGGGGCCTGAGGGCGAAGAACCGGCACAACACCGTCACCATCGGCGTCTACCTGCTCGTGCACTGGCTGCACCTGTTCGGAATCCTGTTGATCGGCGCGGCGGCCGGAGTCCTGCACGCGCGGTTCGGCCCGCTCGCCGTCGGTGGCGGCATCGTGGCGACGCTGGTGTTCTCGGTCGCGTTCCTCATGCTTGCGGAACTGGCCGTACAGGGTTTCCGGTCGATGCGGCCGCTGTTCTGCTCGATCTACGATCCGGCCTTCTGGCGGCACGAACGGTTCTGGAAACTCAGCCCCGCCCGCTATCTCGCGTTGTTCGACGGGACTACGTTCAAGCCGTTCCTCTTGCGCCGTCTCGGCGTCCGGATCGGCCGCCGTGTCTTCGACGACGGATGTGCCATCCCGGAACGGTCCCTGGTGAGCATCGGCGACGACTGCGTGCTCAACCTGCACACCGTCGTGCAAGGACATTCGCTCGAGGACGGGACCTTCAAATCCGACCACATCACCATCGGCGCGGGATGCACGCTCGGTGTCGGCGCCTTCGTCCACTATGGAGTGACGATGGAGGAAGGAGTGATCGCCGAGGCCGACGCGTTCCTGATGAAGGGCACCGTGGCCCCGGCGCGAACCCGCTGGCACGCCAATCCGGCGGTCGAACTCGAAGCGGCCGCCGAGATCGCCGCGGTAAGGAGGTTGCCATGACCCACGCTTCCACGACGAGGCCGGCGCTGGCACCTCGCGTCGAGGGCTCCCTGCCGGGGCCGCGCTCCGCGGAGTTCCTCGAACACCAGCGCCAGTGGGAATCCAGTGCGCGGGCCTATCCACGCCACCTGCCGATCGCGATCGCGGGTGCGGCGGGAAGCTACCTGTGGGACGTGGACGGGAACGTCTTCATCGACTTCCTGGCGGGCGCGGGTGTGCTCTCCCTCGGCCACAACCATCCCGAACTGGTGCACGCGGCCACCGAACAGCTCCACGTGCTCACCCACGGCTTGGACTTCCCGACGCCGGCGAAACGTGACTTCGTCGACGCTCAGCTGTCCATGCTGCCGCCTGGCCTGCGCTCGCGGATGCGGATGCACTTCTGCGATCCCGGCGGGGCCAACGCGGTGGACGCCGCGATCAAACTCTGCAAGACCACGACCGGCCGTGGCGACTTGGTGTCCTTCCAGGGCGGGTTCCACGGCTCGAGCCACGCGGCGATGGCGTTGACCGGTCTCGTCGACCAGAAACGACCGATCGTCAACGGCGTACCCGGCGTGCATTTCTTCCCGTACTCCTACTGCGCCCGGTGCCCGGTGGGCCTTGCGCCCGACACGTGCGAGACCAACTGCGTTGGCCTGCTGGAACGATCGCTGCGAGATCCCAACGGCGGTATCCCCCTTCCCGCCGCGGTGATTCTCGAAATGGTGCAAGGCGAAGGCGGGATCATCCCGGCGGACCGTGACTTCGTACGGCGCGTCCGCGCGCTGACCGCGGAACTGGACGTCCCGCTCGTCGTCGACGAGGTGCAGACGGGCTGCGGCCGCACCGGAACCTGGTTCGCCTTCGAGCACTACGACATCGAGCCCGACGTGATCATCGCTTCGAAGGCCTTGAGCGGGATGGGGCTTCCGGTGGCGGTGATCTTCTACGACCGGCGACTGGACGGCTGGGCGCCCGGCGCGCACACCGGCACGTTCCGGGGCAACCAGACCGCGTTCGCCGCCGGCGCGGCGGCCGTCCACGTCGTCCGGCGGGACGACGTGCTGGGCAATGTCCGGCAGCGCGGGCGGCAGCTCTCACGACGACTCGACACCCTGCACGACCACGTCTGGGTCCGTGAGGTCCGTGGCCTCGGCCTGATGTGGGGGATCGAGCTGGCCGATCCGAGCGATGGCCGCCCGGCAGGCGGATATGCCCGCGCCGTGCAGGCCCACGCGCTGCGGCATGGGCTGATCGTCGAGCTCGGCGGCCGCGACGACAGCGTGATCCGGCTGATGCCACCGCTCACCGTGACCGCCGAGGAGATCGAGCTCGCGGGCGGGATCCTGCTCGACGCGATCGAGCGCTGCTGCCCGGCAGGGTAGGGCACCGCTGATTGGTATTATTATACCGCCTGCTGCTAGGGTGCCGGTATGATAATACCAATCAGCGACACGAGGATCCGATGATCGAACTGAAGACGCCCGCCGAGATCGAGCGCATGCACGTGACCGGGCGTTTCGTCGCCGAAGTGCTCACCGAGGTCGGCGACCTCGCGAACGTGGGCGTCAACCTGATGGACTTGGAACACCACGTACGCGGCATGATCGAGCGGCGGGGCGCGGAGTCGTGCTACTGGGACTACGCGCCGTCCTTCGGCAAAGGCCCGTTCCGCAACGTCATCTGCCTGGCGGTCAACGACGCCGTCCTGCACGGCCTGCCCCACGACTACACGCTGCGCGACGGGGACGTGCTCACCGCGGACCTCGCGGTGAAGATCGACGGCTGGGCGGCCGACTCGGCGCGCACGGTCATCGTCGGGACGCCCGCCGAGGAGGATCTGCGGATCGTCCGCGCCACCGAGGAGGCATTGGAGGCCGCGATCGAGGCCGCGCGTCCGGGCAATCGCCTCGGCGACATCTCCGCGGCCATCTGGGCGGTGGCCCGTGCCCACGGCTATCCGGTGAACACCGAGTTCGGTGGCCACGGCATCGGCCGCACCATGCACGAGGAACTCCACATTCCCAACAAGGGCAAGGCGGGCCGTGGCCTGAAGCTCCAGCCGGGACTCACCGTCGCGCTCGAACCCTGGTTCGCCCGCACGACCGACCGGATCGTCTTCGACGACGACGGCTGGACCATCCGCTCGGCCGACGGTTCCCGCGCGGCCCATTCCGAGCACACGGTGGCGATCACCGAAGGCGCTCCGCTGGTGCTCACCAGGCGCGAGGACGAAGTTGCCGCCGGCCGTGTGTCCACAAAGGATTCCTGAGCCCGTTCGCCTTTTCGGGCAGCGCCGGTGTGCGTACCAGGCGGCGTCGCGGGGTTCTCGTTCTCCGGTGCCGCCGGCGTGAATAGGCTCGCTCGCGTCCGGTCACCCAACCGGGCGATCATCGGCCTTCGCCATCAACACCGTCGTCTGTGGCAACAGGGATGATTTCGTGAAGCCGGACATCTCGTTCGGCGACGGGATGGGACCAACCGGTGCTTCGCGAACGCCGGCGTCACCGGCACGGAGGCCGGGCGGTGTGGCATCGCCCGGCCTCCGTCCTGGTCGCCCCTGGGTGATGTTCGACCGAAAACTCCGAATACGGCCCGTCGTCACGGCGCGACCGTTAGAGTGAATGGTCGCTGTTGTCATCACCCATGAGGAGTAGCGGTTCATGATCGCCGAGAGCGCGAACCAGCAGAGCGTGACCTTCCCGCAGGAAGCCACGCCGATCTTCGACCTGGTCGCGAAGATGGTGGCGCGGACGCAGACCGAGGATGAGCACGACTTCGACCGCGAAGCCGGTCTCGCGACCTCGGTGTAGCTTCCCGCCGAGAGTCATTCAGGTGGCGTGCCCGTGTGGGCACGGAGTTCCGCGGCCGTGCGGCGGGCGTGGGCCAGACCGTCGAGGATCCATTGCGGGGGCTGACGGTCGCTGGTCGCGATCCGCTCGTAGGCGGCGACCAGCCTTTCCGCGATCTTCAACCGGGCGTCCGCGGCCGCCGGTTCGCGCACCGCTTCGCCTTCGCCCTGTTCAGCCGGGATCGTGACCAGGGCGAGGTGCCCGGCCGGCGAACGGGCCGGTTCCGTCGCGGACTCGGCGGTGTCGGGTCGCTGTTCCGGAGTCGGCAGCCGTCGTAGGTGGAAGGCCGTCTGCTCGGTGTGCTCCGGCACGCCCTCGCGGCGCGCGTTCTGCGAGGGGAAGGGATCCGCGCGGAACCGCGCGACCGAGGGCCAGTACCGGGTCCGCACGGACCGCGGGGTCGCGCCGTCGAGTCCGCACGCGATCTCCTGCCAAGTCTTCCCGTCGAGCCTCGCGGCGACCACCGCCGCCTCGAGGATCTGCTGTGCCATCCCGATCAAGCCGGAATGATCCCGCGTCGAGCACGCGTCCTCCCGGGCGGCGTTCGCGGCGAGATCGGCCAGCTCCGCCGCGTGCGCGGCGAGGACGAGGTGAGCCCGGGTGGCGGCGGTGGGGATGGAGTGGCGGGTGGTCACCGTCCACTCCTCGTGGCGGGCCGGGGGATCGACAAGAGGCTCGCGGAATCCCGCATGCCGTGACTCACAGGTGTTCTCACCTTCTCTGATATGCAGACTTGCATAATTGTGCAATTCGTGACCGTGTGCTGGTGCTCAAATAACGCGTTTTTGTGCCCTGATCGGGTGTGGTCGCGCCCGATCGGCGCGGGTGAGGTTCGGCGGCTCCGGAAATCGGGCACGATCAGGGGTGTGCGGACGGCTGGACCTGCGGGGAAGGGATGCCGATGAACAGCCCCCTGTATCAGGCGACGGCGGAGTTCTTCAAGACGCTGGGGCACCCCGTCCGGATCCGTGTGCTCGAACTGCTCAGCGAGCGGGAGCATCACGTCTCGGAGCTGCTCGCCGACCTCGGCATCGAGCCCGCCAACCTGTCGCAGCAGCTCGCCGTCCTGCGTCGCGCCAACCTGGTGGTGCCCCGCAAGGAAGGCGCGACCGTCTCCTACTCGCTGACCAGTCCGTCGGTCACCGAACTGCTCACCGTCGCTCGCGGGATCCTGACCGGGGTCATCGCCGGCCAGCTGGGGTTGCTCGACGATCTGCAGAATTCCGCCGGATTTTCCGGTGATGTGTCTTCATCTGAAAAAGGATGAGAATCGAAAACGGTCTATTTCGTTTTCTCATGGCGTCAGGTGATCGTCATTTGTTTTCGTCGATGGCGTCCGCGCGTTGCTCGCTCGATTCTGAATTGTCATCGCGGGGGAGCGTGCCATTTCCGGCGGCCGTCCTCCTCGTCTCCTCGACCAGAGAGTCGAAGATGGGGGTTCCGCACAGCTCCACATGGTCCTCCATCGTGCCGGTCTTCGTGCCCGGCCATCTTGCCCCGGAACGGCTTCTTCGATCCAGTTCCGCCGGGCAATGCACTCGATAGAGATCACCCTCTGGGGTGAGCCATTCGCTGATGTGAAAAGCCGAGTGTATGACACGACTCTTTCCGCGCGCACTCAGTCCCGCCGGTTTGCGGAAATAAGGATTCCACTTTCCCATGAGCGGGCGAGAAAAGGATTTCTCTCACCTCGGGCGGCCCGCGTGTCTAACCCGTGGCGATCAGCGCGGGGCGGAGAACTCGACTCGGTAGCGCGTCGGCGTCGTGCCCAGCGCGGTGGCGAAGTGTTTGCGAAGACGGGCAGGGGTGCCGAAGCCGGACTGCGCGGCGACCGCGTCGATGCCGAGCGAGGTCGTCTCGAGGAGTTGGCGCGCCCGGGCGAGGCGTTGTGCGACGAGCCAGCTGTGGACGGTGGTCCCGGTGCGGGCGCGGAACGAGCGAGTGAAGGTGCTGCGGCTCATATGTGCCCGGGCGGCGAGGTCGTCGATGCTGTGCTGCGCGTCCAGATGGGACCGCGCCCAGCTCATCACGGCGGTGAGCGGATCCTCGTCCGCGGCGGGGACGGGCAGTTCGATGAACTGGGCCTGGCCGCCGGGACGGTGCGGCGCGGCGACGATCCGCCGGGCGACCCGGTTGGCGACGACCTGCCCGGCCGTGCGGGCGAGCAGGTGAAGGCACGTGTCGATCCCAGCGGTCGCGCCCGCGCCGGTCACGACGTCACCTTCGTCGACGTATAACTCCTCTGGACGCAGTTCCACCGAGGGGAAGCGCCTCCGGAAGGTTTCGACCCATTTCCAGTGGGTGGTCGCGGCGCGCCCGTCGAGGATGCCCGCGTCCGCGAGAGCGAAGACTCCCAGGCAGAGGCCGACGACGAGCGCTCCGCGTTCGTGCGCGGCTCGCAACGCGGCGGCCACGGGCGAGGGCGTCGAGGTTTCCGGGTCGGACCACCATGGCACCACGACGATGTCGGCCTCCGCGAGGGTGCCGAGACCGGCGGGAACGTCGATCGAATAGCCGGCGCTCGTGGTGAGTCTGCCCGGTTCGACGGCGACGACCGTGATCGGCCACGGCTCCATGTCGCCCGCCGGCGATTCAGGTCCCCACACCAGCGACGGCACGGCGAGATGGAACGGGCTGATCCCCTCGAACGCCAGGACGGCCACACTCGGAGCGTGCATCGTTCCCTTCCCGCGGATGTCGGCCGATCTCGACCACGGCTGACCCGAATCCGTATCTCGCTATCGGATCGGGTCAGCAATCATGGTAGCCGTACCGACCGGAAAGCGAAGGAACACACGATGACCAGCACCACTCTCCGCGAAATCAGCACCTTGCCGACGACCCCCGCGACGCTCTCGGACGCGACCGTGATCCTCGTCGACTACCAGAACACCTACACGCGCGGCGTGATGGAGCTCGACGGCTGGGGAGCGGCACTCGACGAGGCGGCCACCTTGCTGGAGCGCGCTCGTGCCGAGGGCGCGACGGTCATCCACGTCATGCACGACGGCGGCGAGGGCAGCCCGTACGACCTCCGGCAGGACATCGGCCGGATCCACGAACGTGTCGCCCCCGTTCCGGGCGAGGAGGTCGTGGTGAAGACCGCGCCGAATTCGTTCGTCGGAACCCGGCTGGAGGAGCTGGTCGATGCCGCAGGGCACCAGGACGTCGTCGTGGCCGGGTTCATGACCCATATGTGCGTCACGTTCACCGCGGAGGGCGCGTTCCTGCGCGGGAACACCCCGACCGTGGTCGCCGCGGCCTGTGCCACGCGCGCGCTTCCTTCCGTCGCCGGTCCGGTGACCGCCGCGGAACAGCACCGCGCGGCGCTCGCGACGATCGGTGATCTCTACGCCGTCGTCGTCGGTTCCTCGGCGGAACTCGGCTAGGGCCGTGCCTTCACGGACCCGGCAAGCGCCACGTCCACCAGCAGTCACAGCAGCTGCGCGTGAAGGCCCCCTTCCCTCGGCTCAGCCGAGGAAAACTCGACCTTCACACCTTGCCGAGTACATGAAGGACCTCTTCCTTGCGCCTAGGTACAGGAAGGGCTCCTTCATGTACTTCGGGCGAGCAAGGGGGCAATGGCACCGACGCGGTCAAGCTTCAGCCGGTCCTTGGCGAGCCCACTCCCACCGCTGCCTCGATCAGGCCATTTTTGCCTTACCCCTCAATAGGACCTGCGAGGTGAGGTCTGCACGTGGATCATGAGGGTATTCGCCGCCGAAGCATCGAAGGGGTCGTGATGGCCAAGCCCAACGTCGCCGAGCAATTCGTCCAAGTCCTGGTGCAGGCCGGGGTGGAACGGATCTACGGCGTGGTCGGAGACAGCCTCAACCCCGTCGTCGACGCGATCCGCCGCACCCCGGGCATCGAGTGGGTCCATGTCCGCAACGAGGAGGCGGGTGCCTTCGCCGCGGCCGCCGAGGCCCAGCTGACCGGACGGCTCGCGGTGTGCGCGGGGAGCTGCGGCCCCGGCAACACCCATCTGGTGCAAGGGCTTTACGACGCCCACCGCACCGGCGCCCCGGTGCTCGCGCTCGCCTCGCATATCCCGTCCGGCCAGATCGGCACCGGGTTCTTCCAGGAAACCCATCCCGAACGGCTGTTCGTCGACTGCAGTGGCTATTGCGAACAGATCAGCAGGCCCGCTCAGATGCCCAGGGTGCTGCGGATCGCCATGCAGCACGCGTTGTCCCGCGGCGAGGTTTCGGTGCTGGTGCTGCCCGGCGACATCGCGCACCTCGACGCCGTCGCGCCCACGGGGACCGGGAAGCCGGTCACCGAGCACGGGACGGTCATGCCACCCGAACCCCAGGTGACACGGCTCGCCGAGTTGATCAACGACGCCGAGACCGTCACCTTGTTCGCCGGCGCCGGGGTGCGCGGCGCGCACGCGGAGGTGATGGAGCTGGCCGGGACCGTGCAGGCGCCGGTCGGCCACAGCCTGCGCGGCAAGGAATGGATCCAGTACGACAATCCCTACGACGTCGGGATGAGCGGGCTGCTCGGCTACGGCGCCTGCTACCGGGCCATGCACGACGCGGATCTGCTGGTCTTGCTGGGCACCGATTTTCCTTACGACTCCTTCCTTCCCCAGGCCCGGACCGTGCAGGTCGACCACGACGCGACCCGACTCGGCAGGCGTACCCCGCTGGAACTGGCGGTACACGGCGACGTGCGGGAGACCCTGCGGGCCGTGCAGCCGCTCCTGCGGCGCAAGACCGACCGGACGTTCCTGGACCGCATGCTGCGTGATCACTGCAAAACGCTCGAACAGGTCGTCGACGCCTACACCCGCAACGTCGAGCGGCACGTGCCGATCCACCCGGAGTTCGCCGCGGATCTCCTCGACGAACTGGCCGCGGACGACGCGATCTTCACCGTCGACACCGGCATGTGCAATGTCTGGGCGGCCAGGTATCTCACCCCCAACGGGCGCCGCCGGGTCATCGGGTCGTTCCTGCACGGCACGATGGCCAACGCCCTGCCGCACGCCATCGGCGCGCAGTTCGCCTATCCGGGACGCCAGGTCGTGTCGATGTCCGGCGACGGTGGGCTGGGCATGCTGCTCGGCGAACTGCTCACCGTGGCCTTGCACGACCTCCCGGTCAAGATCGTGACGTTCAACAACTCCTCGCTGGGCATGGTGAAGCTGGAGATGCTGGTGGACGGCCTGCCCGACTATCAGACCGACCACCGCCCGGTCGACTTCGCCGCCATCGCCAGTGGTGCGGGTTTGCGCGCCGAGCGGGTGACCGACCCGACCCGGTTGCGCGCCGCGCTCAAGGAAGCGCTGAGCCACGACGGCCCGGCACTGGTGGACGTCGTGACCGATCCGAACGCGCTGTCCGTCCCGCCGCATATCACCGCCGGTCAGCTCGGCGGATTCGCCTTGGCCGCGAGCAAGGTCGTTCTCGAAGGCGGGGTCGGCCGGATGATCGACCTCGCCCGGGCCAACCTTCGCAACATCCCGCGGCCGTGACGCTTTCGCGGCACCGGGGTGCAGGTCGCGCGTCAGGCCCGGCCGGTGCCCATCCCGCGCCACAGCAGGTCGAGCAGGCTCGCGACGTCGCGCCGCCATTCGCCCTTCGGGTCGAGGTACAGCAGTCCGCCCAGTCCACGTAGGACGGTCTCGGGCTCCAGGCCCGCGCGCACGGTGCCGGCGTCGATGTTGGCCTGCAGCAAGGTGGAAACCGCGCCGACCATGTCCTGGTAGGCCCCCGCGGGCAGCTCGCCGCGTGAGGCGGTCGCGGCGCGCAGGGCGTCGGCCAGGCCGCGTTTGGTCATCATGTAGTGCGCCAGGTGGTCGGTCGTCCACACGCGGAACGCCTGCTCCGGTGCGTACTTCTCGAGCAGGCTCGGCACGATCTCGACGAGCTGGCGCACCTCACGCCGGTACACCGCCAGGATGAGGGCCTCCGGCGTGGGGAAGTGCCGGTACACCGTGCCGACGCCGACCTCGGCCTCCTTTGCGATGGCGTTGAACGAGACTTCGCCGGAACAGGCCAGCGATTTCGCCGCGGTGGCGAGGATGCGCTCGTGGTTGCGGCGGGTGTCCGCACGCCGGGGATTGACCGATCCCGTCGTCATGGTCCCTCCTGTCCGCCGACCTCGTTCTCCGGTGAATGTAGCCGAGGAACCCGTCGGACCTGGAGCGGCTCCAGGGCGAGCATCGACCTTGCCGAGCGGATTGTAATCCGCTAGCTTGGAAATCGAAGCGGATGAATATCCGCTTCACTTCGCGAACGGACTTCCCACCACCTCAACCTACGCCGTCGGGCCCGGCCCGGACGATCTGCGGAAAGAGATCCAGTGGACATCTCACTCGAAGTCAATGGCAGGACGGAACATCTCGGGGTTGATCCCGGGGTGACCCTGCTCGACGCGCTGCGGGAGCGGCTCGCCGTCACGGGCCCGAAGAAGGGCTGTGACAGAGGGCAGTGCGGAGCCTGCACGGTGCACGTCGGCGGCCGTCCGGTGCTCTCCTGCCTGACCTTGGCCGCCACCGTGAAGCAGCCGGTGACCACGGTCGAAGCACTGTCCACAGAGGACGTGCTGCATCCGGTTCAGCAGGCGTTCGTCGATCAGGACGCCCTGCAGTGCGGATTCTGCACGTCCGGGCAGATCATGTCGGCCGTCGCCGCCGTCGAGCAAGGCGTCGAGGACGTCCGGGAGTTCATGTCCGGCAATCTCTGCCGATGCGCGGCGTACCCGAACATCGTCGCCGCGGTCGAGCAGGCGAGGAGAGCCGATGCGTCCCTTTGAGCTGCTCGCACCCGAGACCGTCGAAGACGCGGTCGGCTCGTCCGGCACGTTCCTGGCGGGCGGGACCACACTCGTCGACCTGATGAAGCTCAATGTCCTGACACCACCGCAGGTGCTGGACATCAACGCGGTACCGCTGCGTGGCATCGACACCACCGACGGGCTCCGCTTCGGGGCGCTGGAGCGCATGGCCGACATCGCCGGACATCCCGGGGTGTACCCGGCGATCTCCCGTGCGCTGCTGCTCAGCGCCTCCCAGCAGATCCGGAACATGGCCAGCATCGGCGGAAACCTCATGCAGCGCACGCGCTGCTCGTACTTCCGCGACGTCGCCATGCCGTGCAACCGGCGAATCCCCGGCAGCGGCTGCCCGGCGATATCGGGCGCCAACCGGATGCACGCGGTGCTGGGCACGAGCGATTCGTGCGTGGCGACCCACGCCAGCGACGTCGCCGTCGCACTGGTCGCCCTCGATGCGCGGCTTCGCCTGGTCAGCGAGACCGGGAGCCGCACCGTCGAGCTGGGCTCCTTCTATCGCCTGCCCGGCGACACTCCTGAGCTCGAGAACGACCTGCGGCCCGGCGAACTGATCGCCGAGGTCGAAGTCCCGCGGCTGGACTGGGCGTCGAACTCCACCTACGTCAAGGTGCGGGACAGGCAGTCCTACGAGTTCGCGCTGTGCTCCGCGGCGGTCGCGCTGCGGGTGGAAGACTCGCGCGTCGTCGACGCCCGGATCGCGGCAGGCGGCGTGGCCACCGTGCCGTGGCGGCTGCCCGCGGTCGAGGAGGCCTTGCGGGGTGCACCCGCGACGGTCGCCGCCTTCGAAGACGCCGCGGCACTCGCCGCCGAGGGCACACGCCCGTTGGCCGCGAACGGATTCAAGACGTCGCTGCTGCGGCGGACCATCGTCCGCGCGCTGCTCGAACTGACCGAGGGGAGCCGCTCATGACCAGCAGGGTGGACGGGCCGCTGAAGGTCACCGGCCGGGCCGAGTACGGGGCGGACCACACTTTCCCCGGACTCGTCCACGGTTACGTCGTGCTCAGCACGATCGCCCACGGCGAGATCGACACGATGGACGTCACGGCGGCGAAGGGCGCGCCCGGCGTGGTCGGCGTGTACACGCCATTCGATCCGCTGGAACTGCGCACTCCGGCCACGCCGTTCATGGGCGAGACTTGGGTTCCGTTGCAGGACAAGGAAGTCACCTACTACGGCCAGCCGATCGGGTTCGTGGTCGCCGAGACCTATGAGCAGGCGCGCGACGCGGCGATGCTGGTCGAGGTCTCCTACCTGACCAGGCCGGCCCAGACGTCCTTGGAGGACGGCCTCGCCTCGGCCGAAGAGCCGCCCGCCGCGAGAGACGGTGGCCCGTCGGCCCTCGCCGTGCTCGCCCCGGGTGTCGAGTCCATCGAGGACGCGCTCGCCGAGAGCCCGGTGGTCGTCGAAGCCACGTACACCACCGCGCCTCAGCACCACGCCGCGATGGAACCGCATTCCGCGGTCGCGGTGTGGGGGCCCGACGGCCTGACGATCCACAGCGGCAACCAGGGATCCGACCTCCAGGCGGCGGAGCTGGCGATGGCGCTGGACACGAAGCCGTCCGAGGTGCACGCGGTGAATCCCTTCGTCGGCGGCGCGTTCGGGGGCAAGGGCCGCACGTCCACCCCGGCGTTCCTCGCCGCGGCGGCGGCCAGGGTGCTGGGCAGGCCGGTGAAAGCCGTGCTCGGCCGGGAGCAGGTCTTCACCGCGACCGCGGGCCGCGCCGCGACGGTGCAGAAGATCGCCCTCGGCGCGGAGCACGACGGCACGCTGAACGCGCTGCGGCACGATTCGTGGTGCAGCACGCCCCTGGACCGGTCGTTCGTCGAGCCGACGTCACACGGCACGTCGCGCGAGTGGTACGCCACCCGGAACCTGGCCATCAGCCAGAAGATGGTGCCGCTCAACATCCCGCCGACCACCTTCATGCGGGCGCCGGGTGAGGCACCGGGATCCTTCGCGCTGGAGAGCGCGATCGACGAACTCGCGGTCGCGCTGGGCATGGACCCGATCGAGCTGCGGCAGCGGAACAATTCGACCGCTCCGCCCGGCAAGGATCTGCAGTGGTCGAGCAAACACCTCGACGAATGTTTCCGCGTCGGCGCGGCGCGATTCGGCTGGGCGGATCGCGCGCCCCACGGGCGCACGGACGGCGACTGGCTCGTGGGCATGGGCACGGCCACCGCCATGTTCCCCGCGCTGCGGTTCCCGGCCACGGTCGGGATCACCCTGCTGCCCGACGACACGGCGGTCGTCGAGACCAGCGGGGCGGACCCCGGGACGGGCCTGCTGACCGTGCTTTCGCTGGTGGGCGGGGAGTCGCTGGACATCCCGCCGGACCGGGTGGTGCCGCGGCTCGGCGATTCGACCCTGCCGCCCGGAGGCATGTCCGGCGGTTCCACGGCTACCGCGAGCGCGGGCACGGCCATCATGATCGCCGCGGCCAAGGCGATCGACGAGCTGCTCGCACTGGCGTCGGCACCGGGCGCGCCGTTCGACGGCATGGACGTCTCCTACGCGGACGGCCGGGTGCTGGCTGGAGACCGGACGATGTCCTTCGGGGAACTGTTGCGGGCACTGGGCCGACACTCGTTGTCCGTGACCGGTTCCTCGGCTCCCGGCGAGGAGCTGACGAAACATTCGTTCAGCTCGTTCGGTGCGCAGTTCTGCGAAGTCCGCGTGCACAAGTGGACCCGCGAGATCCGGGTGTCCCGCATGCTCGGGGTGTTCGACGCCGGCCGGATCATCAACCCCGTGGCGGCTCGGAGCCAGATCCTCGGAGGCATGATCTGGGGTGTTTCGGCAGCCCTGCACGAGGGGTTGGAGGTCGAGGAGAACGGGCGGTTCGCCAACGGTGACTTCGCGAGCTACCTGATCCCGGTGAACGCGGACATCCCCGAGGTCGACGTCCACTTCCTCGAGTATCCGGACACCCTGCACAACTCGGTCGGCGCGAAGGGGCTGGGCGAGATCGGCATCGTCGGGATGGCGGCGGCCGTCGCGAACGCCGTCCACAACGCCACCGGCATCCGGGTCCGGCACATCCCCATCCTCATCGAGGACCTCCTCGACGAGTCCTAGGAGATCGTGGAGATTCGGGACACGTGACGTCCCGGATCTCCACGAACGCGACGGTCGCCAAGGTCACTGAGCCACGTCACATCGGGCGTACCCGCGGTATCGGGGTGGCCGTGCCGTAACCGTCCGGGGAGGACACCTCCACCGGAATCGACAGCGGCCGGCTGACCGTCCGGGTCCACACCGAGTCGATCCAGTCGGCGGCCGTGTCGACGACGAGGTCCGCCGAGAGCCCTCGCGGAAGCGGCGGTACGTCGGGTTCCCAGCCTGTTTCGTGGTGGACGACGCCGAACAGATGGCGGTGTTCGTCGATCGGTTTGTTCAGCACGTAGGAATCCCGGCCTTCGAACCGGGCCCAGACGTCGAAGGTGCCCTCGCCGTCCTGGTCGGGGAAGACCTCGATCTGCAGGCTTTCGACGGTGTCCCCGATCGCCTCGACGATCCTCCTCAGCCGCGTGGCGACGTCTTCGGAATGCGCGTCGACCACGCGGCGCAGTCTCCGGCGGTACTCTTCCTGGTCCACACAGGACAATTTAGCGCGCCCGTGTGACCGCACTAGCGCCCCTTGTCACTCATGACCCCGGAACTCCGCATCGCCGGTCCGTCAGTGCGCGGTCGCGCGATGGCGCCCGTAAGGCTTGGCGTCGATAAGCGTGACGCCCACCGCCCCGCCGCTGGGCACGCGATACTCCCGCCTCTCGCCCGGTTGCGCGCCGTGAAGCGCGCGGCCGAGCGGGGAGTCGGGGGAGTAGACCTCGAGTGCGCCGTGGCCTGCCTCGTCCCGCGTGCCGAGCAGGAAGGTCTCGGTGTCGCCGTCGTCGTACCGGACGGTGAGCACCATGCCGGGCTCGGCGATCCCGTCGTCGGGAGGATCCTGTCCGACGACGGCGCCGCGCAGCATGTCCTCGATCTGCCGGATCCGGGCCTGCCGGTGGGTGTTGTGCGCGATTTCGTCGTCACCGTACCGGTCGCCGGTGCCGGGGCGCCGCAACGTGGCGAGTTCCCGCACCAGGCGCGCGTGCGCTTCCGGGGTCAGCCAAGGGCCTGACGAGACGGTGGACATGATGGTGATCGCCTTTCGGGGATACGTCTGTGGGGGCCGGGCGCGGAAACGGCCCGCCCCCACAGACCTTCGGTGAAGCCCGCGTCGGTCAGCGGGCCTCGGGTTCGGGTGACTTGTGCCGGAAGACGCCGGCGTCGGTGGCGAACCCGATCGCGGCCTTCAGCAGAAGGTCCTTCTCGGCGCGGAGGAGGGCGTTCTCGGCGCGAAGACGGTCCACTTCGGACTGTTCGGCCGGCGGCGTTTCGTTGTCCGGAGTCATCGGCGAAGCGGGTCGAAGGGGCGCAGGGCCTCAGGTTGTTTGCCGGTGGTGATGTGCTCGGCCAGGAGTCGTCCGGTGATCGGGCCGTGGGTCAGTCCCCACATCCCGTGCCCGCCGGCGACGTAGAGCCCCGGGGTGCTCGTCGCGCCGATCACGTGCCGCCCGTCGGTGGTGACCGGGCGGGAGCCGACCCATTCGTCGGTGTGCCCCTCCCAGTCCAGGCCGGTGAGGAAGGGCCGTGCTGACGCGATGATCGCGGCGATCCGGGCCGGATCCAGCGGCGCGTCCGGCTTCCGGAACTCCATCGTCCCGGCCACACGGAGGCCGTCCCGGTACGGCGTGCACGCCACACGGATGTCCGGCAGGTAGAGCGGGCCGGGCACCGGGCGGTCAGTCGGCACGGTGAAGGAGTAGCCGCGTCCGGCGCGGACGGGGATCTTGACTCCCCACTTCCGGCCCAGGTCACCCAGCCAGTCCCCGGTCGCCAGCACGACCGCGTTGGCGTTCACCGTCTGGCCGGTCTTCGAGCGCACGCTCAGCGCGTGCCGGTGCGCGCGCAGGGAGGCGACCTCGAACTTGTGGCGGATCGTGCCGCCCCGGCCGACCACCGCCCGTGCGAGCGACTCGACGAACCGGCCAGGGTCCACGTAGCGCTGACCGTCGATCCGGACGGCGGCGCCGAGCCGGGCCGTGGCCTGGGGGAACCGCTCGGCGAGATCGGCCGCGGTGAGTCGTGTCCAGGAGATGTCCTGACCCGTCTCCGCGACGCGCCGCAGTTCGGAGATCAGCGCCGAGGCCTGGTCCGCGGTCTCGAACGCCGCCGTGATCGGCGCTTCGATGGTCGGCGCGTCCACCCCGTTCGCGGTGAGGACGCCGAAGGCTTCCAGGCACTCTTCGTTCAGGGGCGAGTTCGCTTCGACCGCGCGAGTCCACGATCGCCCGGTGCAGTTCGCGGCGAAGCGGGCGAGGAACGACCACAGCCGCGGATCGGGGGACGGCGGGACGTGCAGCGGTGCCTGCCGGTCCAGCAGGGTACGCAGCCCGTAGCGAAGGACGCCGGGATCGTTGAGCGGGATCGCGAGGCCAGGGGAGAGCCAGCCGGCATTGCCCCATGACGCTCCCGCCGCGATGCCTTCGCGATCCAGCACCGTGACGCCGACGCCACGTTCTTGCAGGAACCACGCGGTCGACAGGCCGACCACGCCGGCTCCGATCACGATCGCCGAACGCGGGCCGCCGTCGATCCGGTCGAGCTCGCCCATGAATTCCTCCGCTGCACGAGTGGTGCTGTCGCGGTCAGGATGGCTCGGATCCGGACGGTGGAGATTGTCCGGTTCCGACAATCCGGGCGGGTCGGTTTGGCCGGAACGGTCAAGGGGCCGGATCGGACACGGCCAGCTCGATGATCATCGCCAGCCGTTTCGCGGGCTGGTCGAGGCGGAGTTCGGTCACCTCCGCCATCTTCCGGAGCCGGTAGCGGATCGTGTTCGGGTGGACTTCCAGCCGCTCGGCGGCCTCCGCGAGATCCCCCTGTGCCTCGAGCCAGGCACGCAACGTCGCGACGTAACTGGTGGCGTTGGCACTGTCGTGCCCCCGCAACTCGGTGATCGGGCCGCGGGCCGGAGCCCTGCCGGACGCCGCGGCGGCTCGCAGCCGTTGCACGAGGATGTCGTCCCAGGCCTCGTCGTAGGCGATCGCGGATTTCGTGCCCGGCCGCACAGCGTGCAACGCAAGGCATTCGTCCGCTTCCAGCCTGCTGGCCGGCAGTTCGGCCGACGCCGCGCCCGCACCGATCCCGGCCAGCATCGTCACCTGCCGGGGCAGCGCCTCGCGGATCGAACGCACCCATGCCCTGGCCGCCCCGACGTCGTCCCCGGGCAGGACCGTGTAGACGGTGTTGCTGAACAACGTGCTGCGGCCGGGCCGTGACCAGCCGAAACCCGTCGTCGCCCGCTCGAACGCGAGCAGGAGCGCGGCGTGACGCTCGTCGCCGATATGGGCCTGGAGCGCGATCACCCGGAACCGGCCGGGAGGCAGGCCGAGCCTGCTGAGCACGGCGGCGGCGTCCGGCGTTCCCTCCACCAGCCGGATCACGAGATCGGACTCGACCTGCCGCTCCAGGTCCGCGCTCGCCCGAGACCGCAGGAGGTGCAGGCCGACGGTGCGCGAGCTGTCCCGCAGGACCGCGCGCCGCGCGTCGGTCAACGGCCGGTCGCATTCCACCCAGATCGAGCCCAGTAGCTCCCGGCCCGCGCGGACCGCGACGACCATGCGCCCGGTCAGTCCGTGTTCGGGATCGGCTTCGACGAACAGCGGCTCGTCGGATTCCGCGAGATGCGCGAACACGCCGCGCCGTTCGAACAGTTCGCGGACCGGTTCCGGTACCCGCCTGCCGAGGATCGTCTCCAATCGCGCCCGGTCGGCCAGGTGCTGCCGGCTGGAGTAGGCCAGGACCCGGGAGAGGCGGTCCTCGATGGTCACCGCGCTGCCGAGCGCGTCCGCTAGGCTGTCGGCCAGCGCGAACAGATCGGTCGGACCGCGTCCCGATTCGGTTTCGCGGCCTTCCAGGACGAGGCCGTAGACGACGCCGGCGAGCTGACCCCAGGACACATCCGGCTCCACCAGCAGCACCGCGACGCCGCCGCGCTCCGCACGTTCGGCCGCCGCGGGATCGGCCGCCGACCCGCGGACCAGGACGACCGATGCCCGTGCCGCCGCGGCCAGCTCGACGGCCGTCGCGACGGAGTCCGTCCCGACGGCGAGGTACACGTCCCCGCGCAGGTCGCGGGGGTCGGCGGCGTCGTGCATCACCACATCGCGCAAGGCCGCCTCGCGCGACACCGGGCAGCACCACAGCCGTGCCCCGTACCCACCCAAGACGTTCACGAGCCGATCCAGCGTCACCATGGCCGCGACCCTGCCATCAAATGGTGCCGGGCACGACGCGTTCACCCGTTGACTGTGAGTTTAGGAACCTTTTACACTGCAATCGTTAGGAAACTTACTTAACTAAAGCGACTCCGGCTGACAAGTCGCCGCCCACCGCCGGTACTCGCCGACTCCGCAACGTCGAGGAGTTCGCATGAAACGGAGAACACCCCTGGCCGGTGTCGCGGTGGCGACGCTGGCCCTGCTGGGGCAGACCTTGATCTCGTCGGGTACCACCGCGCAAGCGGAATCACTGCTGTCCGGGGGTAAACCGACCACGACCTCGTCGGTCGAGGGCGTCGAGTTCGGCGGCGCCAACGCCGTCGACGGCAACGCCACGACCCGGTGGGCGAGCGAGGAGATGGTCGATCCGCAATGGATCGCCGTCGACCTCGGCGCCACCGCGACCGTCACCAAGGTCAGACTGAACTGGGAAGTCGCCTACGCCAAGACGTACAAGATCCAGGGCTCGGCCGACGGCAGGACCTGGACCGACATCAAGTCCGTCGTCGACGGCGACGGCGGCATCGACGAACACCTCGGCCTCAACGCCACCGCACGCCACATCCGCGTCCACGGCACGGCTCGCGGCACGACCTACGGCTACTCGTTGTGGGAGCTGGAAATCTACGGTGATCGCGTCGGCGGCGGTGACACGCAGGCGCCGACGGTGCCCACGGGTCTCGCCACGAACGCCACCACGACGGACAGCGTCACCCTCGGCTGGACCGCGTCCACCGACAACGTCGGGGTCACCGAGTACGAGGTGCTCCGCGACGGGAATGTCGTCGGGACCACGGCGACGACCACCTACACCGACAGCGGCCTGGCGTCCGGAGTGGAGTTCGGCTACTCCGTGCGGGCACGGGACGCGGCGGGCAACGTCTCCGCGGCGAGTCCGGTGATCAGGGCCGCGACCCAGCCGGGCGGCACCGGCCCCGTCACCCTCGCGCTCGCGGGTGACATCGCCAACCCGGAGCTCTTCTCCACGCACCAGGGGACCGCGAACCAGGTCGCCAGAATCAACCCGAAGTACGTGCTGACCGTCGGCGACAACCAGTACCACAAGGGCACCATCTCCGAATACCGCTCGCACTACGACAAGACGTGGGGCAAGTTCAAGAGCATCACCAAGCCCACAACGGGCAACCACGAATGGGACGACCAGCTCAGGGGCTACAAGGAGTACTTCGGCGCGATCGCGTACCCGCAGGGTTTGCCGTACTACAGCTACGACATCGGTGACTTCCACTTCGTCGCGATGGACTCGAACCCGATCTACACCGGCGGTGGGTCCGACCAGGTGACCTGGCTGCGCAACGACCTGGCGAAGAACACGAAGTCCTGCGTCATCGGGTACTGGCACCACCCGCGCTTCAACTCGGGGAACTCCGGGGACAAGAGGCAGATGGCGCCGCTGTGGAACGAGATGGCCAACGCGAAGGCGGACATGGTGATCACCGGACACGATCATCACTACGAGCGGACGAAGCCGCTGGACGTCAACGGCCACGTCGACGAGGCCAACGGCGTCCGCTCGGTCATCGCCGGCATCGGTGGCGACTACCTCTACACGGACTACAGGGCGCGTGAAGGGGTCGAGAAGATCCTCGCCAAGCACGGGGTGATGAAGCTGATGCTGAACGGGAAGTCCTACTCCTGGGAAATCCACGACACCAACGGGAATGTGCTCGACAAGGCGGGACCGTACACCTGCCGCTGATCGCCGTGGTCCGGTGCCGAACGCGGCACCGGACCCGGTGTCGTGAGTGGCGATTCGGGCTATCGAGCCGAAGGGCGAACGTGGCGAGTTTCGGACTGACCACTGGAGCCCGCCGGGCGTTAAGTGTCCACAAGGGACACTTTCGGACGGTGATATGTCTTGTTCGTGTATGAATGTGCGGTTTTCGAGCGAGGTCGTGAGTGATAATGACGGTTAGAACGCTCATTACCACTCACGACCCCGCGCAAAGTGTCCAAAACGAACATTACTGCCTGGCCGGCGTCCCTTGTGGATGGTCAAGAACGCGCCAGGCTCCACCACCGACTCGCCATCGGTAGCCCCTAGTCAAGACATGACACATTGCTTACCCCTCAACATGAAACACGCCTTAAGTCCATCCAGGAGTACAGGTGAATCGAATGGTGAAGCCGGGCACCGCCGCGATTGCGGCGATCGTCCTGCTCGCTCAGCCCGTGATCGCTTCCAGCGCCGCGGCCGGACCGGCGGAATCCCTGCTGTCGGTCGGCAAACGCACCACGACCTCCACCGTGGAGAGTGAGGGTTTCAGTGGCGCGCTCGCCGTCGACGGCGATTCGACGACCCGTTGGGCCAGTCTGGAGGGCGATCCACAGTGGATCGCGGTCGACCTCGGCGGTCCGGCGGACATCAGCCGGATCAAGGTCTTCTGGGAATCAGCCCACGCGAAGGACTATCAGGTCCAGGCGTCCGACGACGGCCAGAACTGGCGCGACGTGAAAACCGTGGTGGGCAGCGACGGCGGCCTCGACGAGTTCACCGGGCTGAACACCTCGGCCAGGCACGTCCGGATCTTCGGCACGGCGCGGGCGACCGTTTACGGGTACTCGCTGTGGGAGCTGGAGGTCTACGGCGTCCGGACCGGTGACGGCGACATCCAGCCGCCGTCGGTGCCGACCGGGCTCCGGCAGACGTCGTCCACCACCGAAAGCATCACGCTCGGCTGGACCGCGTCCACCGACAACGTCGGGGTCACCGAGTACGAAGTCCTGCGCAACGGCAACGTCATCGGCCGGTCCACGACGACTTCCTACACCGACACGTCGCTGGCGTCGGGCTTCGACTTCCAGTACGCGGTGCGGGCGCGCGACGCGGCGGGGAACCTGTCCGGATCGACCGAGCCGGTGAAGGCGTCCACCCGGCCGACGGCGTCCGACGGCATCGTCATCGCGCTCGCCGGCGACATCGCCAAGGCGGAGCTGCCGTCCGAGCACCAGCGGACGGCGGAGCTGGTGAGCAAGATCAACCCCCGGTACGTGCTGACGGTCGGCGACAACCAATACGTCGACGGCACCATCGAGGAGTTCCGGACCTATTACGACAAGACCTGGGGCAAGTTCAAGAAGATCACCAAACCCACGCCGGGCAACCACGAGTGGAACAACGAGCTGGCGGGATACAAGCAGTACTTCGGGAAGATCGCGACACCGAAGGGGAAGCCATACTACAGCTTCGACGTCGGCGCCTTCCACTTCGTCGCGCTCGATTCGGACCCGGTGTACAACGGCGGGGGCGCCGAGCAGGTGGCGTGGCTGCGCAAGGATCTGGCGAAAACGAAGAAGTCCTGTATCGCCGGATACTGGCACCACCCGCGCTTCAACTCGGGGAATTCCGGCGACGCGAAGAGTATCGCGCCGTTGTGGAACGAGCTGGCCAGGGCGAAGGCGGACGTAGTGTTCGCCGGGCACGATCACCATTACGAGCGGACGAAGCCGCTGGACGTCAACGGGCATGTCGACGAGGCCAACGGTATGCGGTCGGTCATCGCCGGTATCGGCGGAGACAGTCTCTATCTCGATTACAAGGCCCGTGAAGGCGTGGAGAAGATCCTAGGCAAGCACGGGGTGATGAAGCTGGTGCTCAAGGGGAAGACCTATTCCTGGGAGATCATCGGCACCAACGGGGAACTGCTCGACAAAGCGGGCCCGTACACCTGCCGGTGACAGGAAAGGGGACAGAATGAAGCTCCCGGTGAAGTTCGTCGTGGCGCTGGCGGGTGTCGCCGCGCTCGCCGCCGCCTCGGTGGTGTACGTGGTGCAGGCCAAGGCGAACAGCCCCGAGCGGCGGACGGCCGACGCGGCGGTCGCGGTGGATTCCTCGGGGCGGGTCGTACTGAGCGAGCCGGGGAGGCTGCTGTTCCGCAACGGCGCGCCGGGGCCGGGGTACGGGAACGTCGCGTCGGTCCCCGTTTTCGAACCCGGGGGCCCGCGACGGATCAGTTCACTCGGCTGCGAACGGTTCTACACGGCGGTCGACGGCGGCCTGTGCCTGGCGAAGGAACCCACGCCGCTGCCGGGCGCGGTCGCCAAATTCGTCGACTCCGCGCTCGGCGAGGTCAAGCGCGTCGACGTCCCCGGCATCCCCAACCGCGCGAAACTCTCACCCGGTGGCCGGATGGGGAGCTGGACCACCTTCGTCACCGGTGACTCGTATTCGACGCCCGGCACCTTCTCGACGCGAACGGCCATCATGGATCGCGAACGGAACGAGCTTTCGAGCAATATCGAGGGCATCCCGCTGCGGATCGGGGACGCGGTCCACCGGGGCGAGGACGTCAACTACTGGGGTGTCACGTTCGCCACCGACGAGCGGACGTTCTTCGCCACGGTCGCCACCGGCGGGCGGACCTATCTCGTGGAGGGCGACAACGAGGCGTGGAAGGCGCGCACCCTGCGGGAGAACGCGGAATGTCCGTCGTTGTCGCCGGACGGCACGAAACTCGCGTTCAAGAAACGCGTGGCCGACGGCGACGTCCGGCCTTGGCGGGAGCATGTGCTGGACCTGACCACGATGCGGGAGACCCCGCTCGCGGAGGCGCGCAGCATCGACGACCAGGTGGTCTGGCTCGACAACGACACGATCGCCTACGGCCTGCCGCGCGGGGACGGCAAGGAAAGCGACATCTGGTCCGTGCCCGCCGACGGCACCGGATCACCGCGCCTTCTGGTCCCCCTGGCGTCGTCGCCGTCGGTCACGACGGCTCGTCGATAACGGCGAATCTCCCGTCCTCCCGGTACAGCCAGTACCGGCGCAGCATGCGCAACACCACGGAGACCTGCAGTGCGGTGATCCCGGGTAAGGGAGCGAGGTCCCTGGTGAGGAAGTCGGCCATTTCGTCCTCGTTCCGGAACACGCCCTGGTGGATGACCGAAGCGGTGCCGGCGACGATCGACACGTACCGCGCCGACGGATGCCGCGCCAATTCCCGGGCCACGGCCTGGATGGCGCCCGGGGTGATGGTCAGCGCGATGACCGCCTCCAGTTCGTAGCCGAGCTGCGCGGGTTCCACCTCGACGCGTGGCCGGACGATGCCGCGCCGCAACGTCGACTGGATCAGCCGGTAGGCGGTGGACTGGCTGAGGCCGAGGCTCCGGCCCGCTTCGGCCGCGGTGATCCGCCCGTTCCCCGCCAGCAGCCCGATGAGCCGCCGCTCGTCCGAGCCCACCTCGTCGGCGTCGAATCCGTCCGGCGCGGCCGGTATCACCTGATCGCGGGACAAGATCTTCTGCTGCTCTTCGCTCAGCCGGTGCAGACGCCAGGAGTCGGCCCTGGTCAGCGCCCGCAGCACCAGTTCCGAATGGGTCCCCGCCACGCCCGGCACCCCGGGGATGCGCTCGGCGAGCAGTTCGCGTGCCTCGGCTCGGTCCGGAACGTGCACGGCCAGGTAGACGTCCGACCGGCCCGCCGTCTCCGCCGCGAGCTGGACCTCGGGAAACCGCGCGAGCGCCTTCGCCGCCGAACCGGACGCGCCCGGTTCGGTCGTGACCCAGACATGCCGCGGGTTCCCGCGAGCCCTCGCCGTCCACTCGACCTGGCCGATCACCCGGAGGATCCGCTGTTCATCGAGGCGGACCAGCCGTCGTCCCACCGTGCTGGCGGAGACGTCGAGCGCCTCGGCGAGCGTGGCAACCGAGGCGCGCGGGGCGATCTGGAGCGCCGCGATCAGGTCCAGCTCGGGTTCGGTCAGCATGGGGTGAATATATCAGTCATCCGGCGCGCCCATGTGACTGATCCGTGCGGAATACAGTTCAGGGTTGCACTATTCGTTCGCTTGAGTTTGTAATGGGCCTCCGATCAGGAAGGAGCCGCGCCGGTGAGTTCCAGCCAGGCCAGAACGACCTCACGTCCGATGAACCTCCTGCTGCGCGCGCTCGACGGCGTCGAGCGGCTCGGCAACAAGCTGCCGCACCCGTTCTGGCTCTTCGTCATCCTGAGCGCAGTGCTGGCTCTGGCCAGCTGGGGGCTCAGCGCGGCCGGGGTGTCCGCGGTGAACCCGGCAACGGGCAAGACCGTCGAGGCGAAGAACCTGTTGTCCTCAGACGGCGTGCGGATGATGGTGACCGACGCGGTCAAGAGCTACACGTCCTTCCCGCCGCTGGGCACGATCCTCGTGGTGATGCTCGGCGTGGCGGTCGCCGAGAGGTCCGGTCTGCTCGCGGCCGTGCTCCGGTCCGGTGTTTCGAAGGTCTCGCCGCGGTGGGTGACCTTCGCGCTGGCATTCACCGGAATGGTGTCCCACGTCGCTTCCGACGCGGCCTACGTGGTGCTGATCCCGTTGGGGGCCTTGGCCTTCCGCGCGGTGGGGCGCAGCCCGATCCTGGGTATCGTGGTCGCGTTCGTATCCATCTCCGCCGGGTACGACGCGAGCCCGCTGATCACGCCGACCGACGCCATCCTGTCCGGGCTGACCACGGCGGCGGCGCAGACGATCGATCCGGCCTATTCGGTCACGCCACTGGCCAACTACTTCTTCTCGCTCGCCTCGTCGGTCGTGCTGGCCGCGGTGATCACGCTCGTGACCGAGAAGGTCCTGGCGCGGCGCGCCGAGGCGATGCCCGTCGACGACGACGCGGAGGAGGACGATCTCGGCTCGCTCCAGCTCAGCCGCCAGGAACGACGGGGCCTGCTCGCCGCGCTCATCGCGCTGGCCGTCTTCGTGATCGCCCTCGTGCTGGCGGTGCTGCCCGCGTCGTCGCCGTTACGCGGCAAGGGCGGAAGCATCATCGAGTCACCGTTGCTGACTTCCATCTCGATCTTCCTCGCGCTGGGTTTCCTCGCGGCGGGCTGGGCCTACGGAAAGGTCGCCGGGACGGTGACCAGCAGCCGCGACATCCCGGGGTTCATGGCACACGGATTCCGCGAGATGGCGCCGATCCTGGTGCTGTTCTTCGCCATCTCCCAGTTCCTGGCCTACTTCAAGTGGACCGGTATCGGCGAGATCACCGCGATCAACGGCGCCGGTCTGCTCAAATCCGCCGGCGTCTCCGGACCGGTCATCATGCTGGGCATCCTCGTCGTGGTGACCCTGGTGAACCTGGTCGTCACCAGCGGCTCCGCCCAATGGGCGCTGATCGGCCCGGTGTTCGTGCCGATGCTGATGCTGCTGGACATCCCGCCGGAGACCACGCAGGCGCTGTACCGCATCGCGGACTCGTGCACGAACGCGATCACCCCGATGAGCCCGTACTTCGTGATGGCGCTGGGTTTCCTGCAGCGTTATCGGCGTTCGGCGGGGATCGGCACGCTGTTCTCGATGACGGTCCCGCTCTCGTTCGCCCTGCTGGTGGTGTGGACGTTGCTGTTCTTCGTGTTCTGGGTGTTCGGCATCCCGCTCGGCCCCGGTGCCCCTGTTCGGTAGAAAGGATCCTCTTGTCACACACGGATTGGTCCCGCCAGGCACTGCCGGCCATGCTCGACGATCTGCGGACGATCGTCGAACTGGAGACGCACAGCTACGACAAGCCGATGCTGGACAAAGGCCTCGACACGATCCGGGCCTGGGTCTTCGACCGCCTCGGCGCACCCGATGCCGAGGCCCGCCACACCGACACGGTCCGCGGCGACGTGCTCGAACTGAGCTATGCGGGGACGGCGCCGGGAACGGTGCTGCTGCTGAGCCACTACGACACGGTCTGGCCGACCGGCACGCTCGCCGGATGGCCGTACACCGACGAGGACGCCCGCGTCACCGGGCCGGGCGCGTTCGACATGAAACTCGGCTTGGTGCAGTCGGTCTGGGCCTTGCGAGGCCTCCGCGAACTCGGCCTTCCGCATCCGTCGGTCAAGTTCCTCTTCAACGGCGACGAGGAGATCGGCAGCCCCCACTCGCGGCCGTACATCGAAGCGGCCAGTGAAGGCGCGCTGGCCACGCTTGTCTTCGAGGCGTCACTGGACGGCAAGCTGAAGACCGCGCGCAAGGGGGTCGGCCTGTTCGACGTGACCGCCACCGGCGTCGAGGCGCATGCGGGCCTGGACCCGTACGCGGGAGCGAGCGCGATCCACGCCCTCGCCGAGATCGTCGGACAGCTGGCGGCTGCGGGCTCGCGTGAACACGGGACCACGGTCAACGTCGGCACCATCTCCGGCGGTACCGGTCGTAACGTCACCGCGGGCGGCGCGAGCTGCGGCGTCGACATCCGCGTCGCCGAACCGTCCGAAATGGACCGGATAGACAAGGTGTTCGCCGGCCTGGAGGCCGCCGATCCTCGCGTGACCGTCTCGGTCGAAGGGGAGTGGAATCGACCACCGATGACGCCGAACGACCCGTCGCGGGCGCTGTTCGCGACCGCTCGGAAGGTGGCCGCCGAAGAGGGCTGGGAGCTGGAGGAGACCGCGGTGGGAGGGGCGAGCGACGGCAACTTCGTGTCCGCGCTGGGCCGCCCGGTGCTCGACGGGCTCGGTGCGGTCGGAGGCGGCGCCCACGCGCGCGACGAACACATCCTCGTGAGGCACATCCCGGAACGGACGGCGCTGACGATCGGGCTGATCGCGGCACTCGCCTGACGAGTTTGCCCGCCTCCCGCGGGGGTATCCCCGGAGCTGCCGAAAGGAGGTCACGATGGCCGACCACTTGCCGTTGGCGAATTACGACGAACTGCCCGCGGGGACGCTTCAGCACCGCATCCGTGCGTTGACGGGACCACAGCTGCGCGAACTGATCGACTACGAGCAGGAACACGGTGGGCGTACTCGGGTCCTCGAATTGCTGCAGGTCCGTCTCGACGAGGTCGTCGCCGATGCCGAGTCTTCCAGAGGGAACCAGGATGTCACGCCCGAGGTTTCCGGCGGACGCGGAGGTTCGCCGGTTCGGGAAGTCACCGCGGCGGAACCGAGCACTCCGCTGAGGCACGGACAGTCGGACCAGACAGCGTTGCGGGGACGCCCCTGACCGAAAGCGGCCGGACCTCGTTTGCCCGTTCCGCTGGTGGGTTACGCCCTGGTGGAGGAGGTGTTCGACGCCTGAGCCCGCAGTTCCGGTATCGATGTCACGAACTCGCGCGGTCAGGTCGAAGTCATGTCTTCAGTCACGTATCGCGCGTTCGCCGACCGGCGGATGGCCGGACGGCAGTCGGCCCGCCTGATCGGGCGGCCGGATTGGCCCGATCCCGTGGTGCTCGGGCTGACAAGGGGCGGTGTGCCGGTCGCCGCGGAAGTCGCCCGCGAGGCGGAGGCCCGCCGCCGCCTCCGTCGCTATCAGGGCGATCGTGGGCCGATCGCGGCGTGCGGCCGGGACGTCCTGCTGGTGGACGACGGGCTGGCCACCGGTGTCACGGCGACGGCCGCGCTGCGAGCCCTGCGTCAGGCGGAACCGCGCCGGTTGGTGTTCGCCGCTCCGGTGTGCGCCGTCCGGGCGCCCGAGATGCTGCGCGACGAGGCGGACGACGTCCTCTGTGTGGTCGAACCGGAGCGGTTCAAGGCGGTCGGTCAGTGGTACGAGGACTTCTCTCAGACCAGCGACGAGGAAGTCGTCTCGCTGCTCGAGGCGGCATCGGGAAACCGGCACTGAAAGGAGTGAGACGGACAATGCGGCACGACGAATTCATCGGCCAGGTGCAGAACCGGGCGAAGCTGTCCGACCGCGGTGAAGCGGCGGGGGCGACGCGCGCGACCTGCCGACGCTCGGTGAATGGATTCCCGAACCGCTGGCGGCGAACCTGGCTTCTCAGCTGCCTCAGGAGATCGGTGAGCACCTGAACCGCACGATCACGATGGCGGGTACCGGCAGCGGTGAGCGGTTCGGCCGTGACGAGTTCATCCGGCGGGGGGCACAGCGTGGCCACACCGACGAACCCCAGGCCACCTACCGATCCCGGGTCGTGCTCGAAGTCCTCGGCGAGGCCACCACGGGCGGCAGCATGGACAAGATCCGGGAATCGTTGCCCGACGACCTGCGGTCACTGGTCGACGCCGGATCGAGCGGGGCCTTGGAGTAGGCGGCGCTTCGAGGTTTCGGTGGCCGCCGAACGTGGTAGTCCTGGCGTTGTCAAGGCCCGCGCGGTTTGGGAGTGACGCCATGACCGTTCCGGTCGTCATCGATTCCGCCGGGGTGGCGCTGTCCGGTGACCTGGTGGTCCCCGGCGACCCCCGCGGGATCGTGGTCTTCGCGCACGGATCGGGAAGCTCGCGGCACAGCGGCCGTAATCGTGCGGTGGCCGGAGTGCTGCAGGACAACCGGTTCGCCACGCTGTTGCTGGATCTGCTGACCGAGGACGAGGAACGCGCCGACCGGAGCACCGGCGAGTTGCGCTTCGACATTCCGCTCCTCGCCGACCGAGTGGTCACCGCGGTGAACGAGATCGGGCACCACGAGGTGGTCCGCGGCTTGCCGATCGGGTTGTTCGGTGCCAGTACGGGTGCCGCGGCGGCGCTGATCGCCGCGGCCAGGGAGAAACCCGTTCGTGCCGTGGTGTCCCGTGGTGGCAGGCCGGACCTGGCGAGCGGCGCCTTGACCGAGGTGAGAGCTCCGACGCTGCTGATCGTCGGCGGCCTTGACCATCCGGTCCTGGAGCTGAACCGGCTCGCCGCCGGGCGACTCGTCGCGCCGAACCGCATCGAGGTCGTGGCCGGGGCCACCCATCTGTTCGAAGAACCGGGAGCGCTGGCCGAAGTGGCGAGGCTGGCGACGGACTGGTTCGACCGGCACTTGCCATGACCGGCAGGACGTGAGTAGTGATGTCAGCACCGGAATCCACAATGGACAAGGGAGCCGTCGTAACCGGCTACGACGGCTCCGAAGAAGCACGGAAGGCCGTGCGCTGGGCCGCGGGGGAAGCCGCTGCCCGCGGCTGTGGATTGGTCGTAGCCCACGTCGTCGGGTTCCCGTCCGTACCCGAGGCGGTCCCGGGTGGCGGGGCGTGGCCGCGGCCGGGGTTTCTCGAAGCAGGTCAGGAAACAGCACAGCGGCACGCCGAAGCCATGCTCGGCGACATCGCGCAGGAATGCCGCCGAGCATGGCCGGATCTGGCCGTTTCGACCCGGCTGTTGTCCGGCCGCGCACCCGACGCGCTAGCCCGTGCCGCGGAGAACGCGGATCTGCTGGTCATCGGGTCGTCGGGGCTCACCGCGCTGCCGAGGCTCCTGGTCGGGTCGACGGCCAACGAACTCCTGCACGACTACCACCGGCCCATCGTGGTGGTACGAGCCGGTGACGAACCGCCGGCGGACTGCGATCGGAAGGTCGTGGTCGGCGTCGACGGATCCGAGACCAGTGTGGGGGCCATCGGGTTCGCCTACGACTTCGCCGACCGGCACGGCTGCGTGCTGGTGGCCTTGCACGTCTGGTCCGATCTTCCGCTCGAAGCGATGGCGGTGAGTCCTACCGAGCACGACAGGGAGATCATCGAGGAACGGGGAAAGCCCCTGCTCGACGAATCGCTGGCCGGATATCGGGAACGGTATCCGGACGTCCCCGTCCACCGGGTGATCGCCGTGGACCGGCCCGCTCATGCGCTGGCGGAGCAAGCCGAGTGTGCCGCGCTGCTCGTCGTCGGCAGTCATGGACGCGGACCGCTCCGCCGTGCTCTGCTCGGATCGGTCAGCCGGGCCATGGTTCACCACGCGCCCTGTCCCGTCGCCGTGGTCCGTCACCACAAGGACTGAGACCGGTGTCAGGGCTCGGAACCACTTCGATCCGCGGAGTCGGCCGGCTTCGTCCGGAAGGTGTTGTGCGTCCACACGAGCGCGCTCGCGGCGGCGACTCCGCCCAGGAACACCAAACCCCTGTCGCTGAAGAGACCCACCATGATCATGAGGATCGCGGTGACTTCGGCGACGACGAGCACGGCCCACCAGGTCTGGACGCTCGCCGGACGCTTCACCTGGTCGAAGGCCGCCACGAGGTCGGGATCGCTCGCGGTCAGGTCTTCCTCGATCTTCTGCAGGACGCGGCGGTCTCGGCGTAGCACGATGCCTCCTTTGTCGTCGTGTACCCGCGCGTACCCGTCGAGGCCCGGAACAAACAGGCCGGTTCGCGGCGTCGGCTTCCGGGTAGCCGAACGCCATGGACCCGGTGTCGGAGGCAAGGCGGGCGGCGTGGCCGTGGAAGGTGACTGGCCGGACTGCCATCGGCTGCACTGCTGCGTGGCAGGCGCTCCGGGTACGGCGGACGATCCGGCCGAGGTGCTGGGGGGAGTTCGACCGGTGGCCACGATGGATGTGGGCGAACGAGGAAGTGGCCGGATTCGCCCGGTGGCTGCGCGGGTTCAACACTTCACGACGGCGACCGGCCGGCTTTCACGGTCTCGACGTCTACAGCCTGTGGGAGTCGCTGCACGCCGTGCTGGACTACCTGCGGGCCCACGAACCCCGCAGCGTGGACACCGCATTGGCGGCGCCCCGGTGTTTCGAGCCCTACGCCGACCCTCAGGACTACGCGTTCGCGACCCGGGTCGTGCCCGAGACCTGTGAGCGACGTCGCCCGCATGCTCGCCGAGTTGCGTCCCGTTCTCGACGAAAGCTCGTTGCCTGGGCTGGACGAGTCCTTCTTCGCCTGGCAAAACGCCGAAGTGGTCGCCGGCGCGGAGCGGTATTACCGGGAGATGATGCGCGGCGGCGGCCGGTCCTGGAACCTCCGCGATCACCATATGGCCGACACCCTCGACCGCCTGATGGCCACCTATGGGCCGAAGGCGAAAGCCGTGGTGTGGGCGCACAACACACATGTCGGTGATGCCCGGGCGACCGACATGGCGGCCGCGGGGATGGTGAACCTCGGGCAGCTGGCCCGTGAACGGCACACCGCCGACGACGTCGTGCTCATCGGGTTCGGCACCCATCGGGGGGAGGGTGATCGCGTCGAACTTCCGGGGCGGGCCGGTGCGTCGGATGCCGGTGCCGGAAGCCCGTGACGGGAGCGTCGAGGACTTGCTGCATCAGGCTGTTCCGGACGACGACGCGGTCTTCGTCGTGCCGGGTGACTCATGGGCCGGACAGGTTCGCGGACATCGGGCGATCGGCGTCGTCTACCGCCCGCTCAGAGAATGGGCAGGCAACTACGTACCCACGATTCTCGGCCGCCGATACGACGTGTTCCTTCATTGCGACCACACCGACGCGGTCCATCCTCTGCATCGGCTCGAGCCTGTCGACGGTGAACTGGAGACGTATCCGTTCGCGGAATGACGGGAAGCTCTCTCAACCAGCGGTCGGCCACTCGCGGCTGAGCACGTCTCCCGGAGAACTCCGCGACCTGGCTGGTCAGCGCTCATGATACGCATATGCTTACGATCACGGATCGCGCCGACTACCCGAAGTCCCGCGGATGAATCCCGCGGGACCGGGTGAACGACCAAGTACACGCTTCCCGGTGGCAGGGCCCCGGTGACGCTGCCGACCGCGTCGTCACGTCGACAGAATCGGTCATGAAGTTCATGCATCGCCTCTTGACCCTCGCCGCGGTCATGGCCGCGACACTTCTCAGCTCGCCTCCGGCCTCCGCCATCGGCACACCGAGGCTGCTCATCGGACAGGACTTCCCGGACCCCGACATCGTCAAAACCGACTCCGGCTACTTCGCCTTCTCCACGAGCACCGGTGCGGTGAAAGTGCCCTATGCGCACGCTCCGGCCCCGGAAGGTCCGTGGCGGGTGGCCGGTGACGCTCTCGCGGCCGCACCGCGGTGGGCGAAACCGGACAGCGGGTTCTGGGCTCCCGATGTGACCCGGCTTTCCGACGGTACGTTCCTGCTCTACTTTTCGGCGGCGGTGGCTCCCGGAGGGGAGATGTGCATCGGCGTCGCGACCGCCGCGAAGGCCGAAGGGCCGTACACGCCTGCCGGAGACGGTCCACTGATCTGCGTCCCCGGCGACGGCGGTGACATCGACCCGCAGACCTTTGTGGACTCGGACGGCTCGCGGTACCTGATCTACAAGAGTGACGGCGCGGCGGTCGGTCCGCCTGCCGCGATCTGGTCACAGAAACTGCTCGCCGACGGGCGGACACCGGACGGTCCGCGGATCGAGCTCCTGCGCGCCGATCTCGCGTCGGAGAACGCGGTCGTCGAAGCACCGTCGGTGGTGAAGACGGCGAGCCGGTACTTGTTGTTCTACTCCGCCGACACGTTCCAAAGTTCCGGCTACCACACGGGATATGCCTCCGCGCCCGCGCTGAGCGGGCCGTTCGTGAAAGCCGGTACACCGTTCCTGTCCACCGATCTGCTCGGCGGCAAGGTCGACGCACCGGGCGGGGCTGACGTCGTCGACGGCCATATCCACTTCCACGGCTGGCTCGGGGGTGGCCGCACCGCCCGCGGGATGTACCAGCTGCCCATCGGATTCCCGAACGATGTTCCCCAGCTCGGCTGAGAAGGTTTCATCGCCGGCGTTCGGGTATCCGCACGGTGAGACCGACCGAAGGAGCACCGGCGATGACAGCCCAGCCGCCCGACCCGGAACCCGAGAAAACACACCGCGAACCAGGAGGTGGTGTCGCACCGGGCGACACGCCGCCCGACTCGGCTCAGACGTCAGGGCTATCGCATCCGCAGCCGATGCCCTCCAAGGCGATGCCTGTCGCCTGGCTGATCCTCATCGGTGTTCTCGTCGTCCTGGCGAGCGGGTTCGTCGTCGCGCTGGCGCTGGGATGGCTCAAGCTGGGCTGACCACGGGCAGGCATTCGTCGAGCAGGCCGACGACGTCGAGCCACGCCCGTTCCGCATGCCGCGCGTGGTAGGCGACGCCGGGGAGCACGGTGTGGTCGACCGTGGGGTGATGGAAGGCGTGCTGGGCGCCGCCGTAGACCACGAGCCGCCAGTCGACGCCCGCCTCCTGCATTTCCGCGGTGAACGCCTCCCGCTGCGCGGGCGGCATGATCGGGTCTTCGGATCCGACCCCGGCCCAGACCGGGCAGCGGATACGCGTCGCGTCGCCCGGACGGCCCGTGGTCAGTGCGTTGACCGTCCCGATCACGCGCAGGTCGACACCGTCCCTGCCGAGTTCCAGCGCGATCGCGCCGCCGGTGCCGTAGCCGATGGCGGCGATCCTGTCCGGGTCGGCCCGCGGCTCCGACCGCAGCACGTCGAGGGCCGCGTGGCCGATCTCCCGCATCCGGTCCGGGTCGGCGAGCAGGGGCATCACGTACGCCAGCATCTCTTCGGGGTCCGAGAACCAGCGCCCGCCGTTGATGTCGAAGGCCAGCGCCACGTACCCCAACCCGGCGAGAGCGTCGGCCCGGCGTCGCTGGAAATCGTTCAGCCCCGGTCCTTCCGGCCCGATCAGGACCGCGGGACGGCGGTCGGCACCGGTAGGGAGCGCGAGGTGCCCGACCATCGTCAGTCCGTCGGCGGGGTACTCGACCGTGCGTGTGGTGACCGGCATGAACCGGACTCTAATGATCGCCGGACCCGGCCGGGCGGGTGTTCACGGACAGCGGAACCACGTCGTGCGGTCCGTCCACTGTGGATTCCTCGGCGCGAGAAGGGATCAGGCGGAACAGAGCCATCGCGCTGATCATGCTGACGCCGCAGATCGCGGCCAGGTACCAGGTGATGCCGGCGGTCGAGCCGGTGGCGTTGAGCACCGCGGTGGCGATCATCGGAGCGAGCCCGCCGCCGAGGATCGCACCGCCCTGCAGCAGCAGGGACATACCGGAGAACCGGACGTTGACCGGGAAGGTGTCCGCGATGATCGCGCCCTGCACGCAGTGGGTGATCGGGACGACCAGGCCCATACCCGCCAGCGCGAGCATCGCGAGAACGGTGTTCCCGGTGTTCAGCAACGGGAAGAACGCGAGGCACCACAGCAGGAGCGCGGCCGACCCGGCGACGAACATGGTGCGCCTGCCGTGGCGGTCGGCGATCCGGGTCCAGATCGGAATGGTGGCGAACCACAGCACGGCCGATCCGGTCACCGACAGGATCAGGAACTGCCGGTCGTAGTGGAGGTTCTGGGTTCCGTAGGACAGGGTGAAGACCATGAACACGTAGGCGACCGCCGAGTTCGCCACGCCGACCAGCAAGGTGAGCGCGAGCCTGCCGAAGCCGACCTTGAGTGCCGCGCCGAGCGGGAACCGGACCACCTTGTCGTCCTGAGCCGCCCGGGTGAACGACGGTGATTCGGTGATCCTCAGCCGGATCATCAGGCCGATCGCGACCAGTACGAAGCTCAGGAGGAACGGGATTCGCCAGCCCCACGCGGCGAACGCGCTCGCGGGCATCAGCGCACTGCTACCGAGGAACAGCAGATTCGCCAGCACCAGACCGGCGGGCGTGCCCATCTGCGGGAAGCCGGCATACCGGTTCCGTTGATCGGCGGGCGCGTGTTCCATCGACATCAGGGTCGCTCCCGCGCCTTCGCCGCCGAGCCCGATGCCCTGCACGATCCGCATCGCGACCAGCAGGATCGGCGCCCAGATGCCGATCGCCTCGTAGTTCGGGATCAACCCGATCAACGTGGAGCCGACGCCCATCAACATCAGCGACACCACCAGCGTGGACTTGCGGCCGATCCGGTCGCCGAAGTGGCCGAACACCAGACCGCCGAGCGGGCGGGCGATGAACCCGACGGCGAAGGTGCTGAACGCGGCGAGGGTGCCGACCGTGGGGCTCAGCGAGGGGAAGAACTGCTTGTTGAAGATCAGCGCGGACGCGGTGCCGTAGAGGAAGAAGTCGTACCACTCGAGGGTGGTCCCGGCGAGCGTGGCGGCGGCGATCTTGCGGGGCGCGGGTGCGTTCATCTGCGAAAACCCAATCGACTCGGGCGACAGCCGATCGCGGCTGCTGGCGATTGGGCAGAAGCCTGACACCGTGAGGCATAGGCCACAAATGCCGAATTGGCGGTCTGCCATGTCTAAATGGGCATAGCTTGAGTGGGTGGGGATGCGCCCGGTCCCGCAACACGCTCGCTGGACCGTCGTGAGTGGCGATTCGTGTTCTGACCCGAATCGCCACTCACGAGGCGTTCGGTGGGCTCGGTACCGGAGCGCCGATGCCGCCCGAAGTACATGAAGGCCCCCCTTCCTTGTGCCAGGCGCACGGAAGGGGGGCCTTCATGTACTTCGGCAAGGTGTGAAGGTCGAGTTTCCTCGGCTGAGTCGAGGGAAGGGGGCCTTCACGCGCGGCCGCCGTGCCTGCTGTGGTCGCTGGTGTACCTGGGACGAGAGCGGCGACCCTGACGGTAGTGAAGGCCTCCTTCACTACCGTCAGGGTAGGTAAGGAGGCCTTCACGGACCAGGCCCGGGGTGGCGTTCGCGTGGCTGAGTGGACGACTCCACGAGTTTGTACGTCCAAGCACGCGTGTCGTCCATCGCGAACCTCCAGAACCCAACGCTGCGGTATGCCCTATAGGGTATAGCTAGCGAGCAGATACGCATTTGTTCCGCATGGCGCGGCCCGTCAGAGTGAACGCCATGACGCAGTCAGTGCGGTGGATCCGCAACTTCGTGGACGGTGAGTTCGCCGCGCCGGACGGGCCGGGGTTCCCGGCGGTCGATCCGGCGACCGGCGCGGAGTTCGCCCGGGTGCACGAGGCCGACCGGGAGCTGGTGCACCGCGCGGTCACCGGTGCGCGCGCCGCGTTGCACAACGGCTGGGCGGACACTCCGGTGCGGGAGCGGACCGCGTTGCTGCGCCGGGCGGCCGACCGGATCGAGGCCCGGTTCGAGGAGTTCGTCGCGGCCGAGGTCGCGGACACCGGGAAGCCTGTCACCCAGGCCCGCGAACTGGACGTGGCCCGCGCGGTGGCGAACTTCCGCACGTTCGCCGACGTGATCGCGGCCGCCGGCCAGGAATCGTTCGTCACCGATCTGCCCGGTGGGGCGCAGGCGCTGAACTACGCGGTGCGCAAGCCGCTCGGTGTGGTCGCGGTGATCGTGCCGTGGAACCTGCCGCTGCTGTTGCTGACCTGGAAGGTCGCGCCCGCGCTCGGCTGCGGCAACGCGGTCGTGGTCAAGCCGAGCGACCAGACCCCTTCCACGGCGACCCTGTTGGCCGAAGTACTGGCCGAAGTCGGCTTGCCCGCGGGTGTCTACAACGTGGTGCACGGGTTCGGGGGCGACTCGGCGGGCCAGTTCCTGACCGAGCATCCCGGTATCGACGGGGTGACGTTCACCGGCTCGTCGGCCACGGGAACCCAGGTGATGCGCACGGTAGCGCCCCGGGTCCGGCCGGTCTCGTTCGAGCTTGGCGGGAAGAACGCCGCCATCGTGTTCGAGGACGCGGATCTCGACGAGACGCTCGCCGGGCTGACCCGGTCGGTGTTCGCGAACACCGGGCAGGTGTGCCTGTGCACCGAGCGGGTGTACGTGCAGCGTTCGGTGTTCGAGGACGTGGCGGCAGGGCTGGCGGAGCGGGCGCGCGAGCTGCGGCTCGGCGACCCTTCGGCGGAGGAGACCACCACCGGCCCGCTGATCTCGCCGGAGCACCGGCGCAAGGTGCTGGACTACCTCGCGCTGGCCGAGCAGTCCGGCGCCAAAACCCTGACCGGCGGCGGGATTCCCGAGCTAGGACCGGAACTCGACGGCGGCTCGTGGCTGGAGCCGACCCTGTGGACCGGCCTGACCAACAAGGACCGGCCGGTGCGGGAGGAGATCTTCGGCCCGGTGGCCGCGCTGATCCCCTTCGACACCGAGGCCGAGGCGATCACGTTGGCCAACGACACCGAATACGGGCTGGCTTCCTCGGTGTGGACACAGGACCTGCGCCGGGGGCACCGGGTCGCGCGGGCCATGCACGTCGGCATGTCCTGGGTGAACACCTGGTTCCTGCGCGACCTGCGCTCGCCGTTCGGCGGAATGGGGCTTTCCGGTATCGGCCGGGAGGGCGGCGCGTCTTCGCTGCACTTCTACACCGAGCCGACGAATGTGTGCGTGCGGCTGTGAGCGCGCCGATCGAGGCGGCCGCCGCCCGTCTCACGACCGCGGCGAGCACCGCGACCCCGTGCCCGCCGGTGCGGGAATTCCTGGGCATGCAAGACGTCGACACCGCCTATGCGGTGCAGCGCAGACTGCGTGACGAGCGGGTCGCGGCGGGTGCCAGGGTGGCCGGGGCGAAGATCGGGCTGACGGCGCCTTCGGTGCAGCGGCAGTTCGGCGTGTACCAGCCGGACTTCGGCGTGCTCTTCGACGACATGCTGTACGCGCACACCGAACCCGTTCCGTATCGGCGGTTCCTGCAACCCCGCGCCGAGGGCGAGATCGCGTTCGTGCTCGGCCGCGATCTGGACGTGCCGGGCGCCTCGGTCGTGGACGTGCTGCGGGCGACGGAGTTCGTGCTGCCCGCGATCGAGATCGTGGACTCCCGGATCAAGGCCTGGGATCTGTCCATCGTGGACACGGTGGCGGACAACGCGTCCAGTGGCGCGGTGGTGCTGGGATGCACCCCGGTCTCGTTGACCGGCCGGGATCTCGCCGCGATCGGGATGACGTTGGAGCTGGACGGTGAACCGGTGTCGTACGGCGCGGGCCACGCCTGCCTCGGCTCGCCGGTGGTCGCGGTCGCTTGGCTGGCTCGCGAGCTGGCCGCCCGCGAGCAGCCGTTGCGCGCGGGCGATGTCGTGATGTCCGGGGCGCTCGGCCCGATGGTGCCGGTCACGGGAGCGGGCCGGTTCCGGCTGCGGCTGGACGGGCTCGGCGAGGTCGACGCGGTGATCGAGGAGGAGACTCAGTGACAGCAACGGTTCCGGTCGCCGTCATCGGCTCCGGCAACATCGGCACCGATCTGATGATCAAGGTGCTGCGGTTGTCGAAGACGCTGCGGATGGCCGCGATGGCGGGTATCGACCCGGCCTCGGACGGGCTGGCCAGGGCCGCCAGGCTCAAGGTGGTCACCACCCACGGCGGTATCGACGGCCTCGCCGGGCTGCCGGAGTTCGCCGACGTACGGGTGATCTTCGACGCGACCTCGGCGGGTGCGCACCGGCGGCACGCCGAGGTGGCCGAGGCGCACGGCAAGCTGATGATCGACCTGACCCCGGCCGCGCTCGGCCCGTTCGTGGTGCCGCCGGTGAACCTCGACGAGCACCTCACCGCGCCGAACGTGAACATGGTGACTTGCGGCGGACAGGCCACGATCCCGATCGTGGCCGCGGTGTCCTCGGTCGCCCCGGTCGCGTACGCGGAGATCGTCGCGTCCATTTCGTCCCGCTCGGCAGGGCCGGGAACCAGGGCGAACATCGACGAGTTCACCGAGACCACCGCGGCCGCGATCCGCGAGGTCGGCGGTGCCGCGATGGGCAAGGCGATCATCGTGCTGAACCCGGCCGACCCGCCGATCGTCATGCGCGACACGGTGTACTGCCTGGTCGAGGGGGAGCCGGACCGGGAGAAGATCGCGGCGTCGGTCCGGCAGATGGCCGAGCAGGTGCGCGAGTACGTGCCCGGCTACGCCCTGAAACAGGAAGTGCAGTTCGACCAGGTGCACCGGCAATGGGTGCCCGAGCTCGGCCGGGAGATCTCCGGGTTCAAGGTCTCGGTGTTCCTCGAAGTGCTCGGCGCGGCCCACTATCTGCCGGACTACGCGGGGAATCTCGACATCATGACCTCGGCGGCGTTGCGCACGGCCGAGCGGATCGCCGAACTGAGGGGGTGGCTCGTATGAAGGTCTACCTCCAGGACGTGACCTTGCGCGACGGCATGCACGCGATGGGGCACGCGTACACAGTGGACCAAGTCCGGCGGATCGTGTCCGCCGTGGACAAGGCCGGGGTGGCGGCGATCGAGGTCGCGCACGGCGACGGGATCGGCGGGTCCAGCGCGACGTACGGATTCGGCGCGCACACCGACGCGGAATGGATCACCGCGGCCGCGGAAGTGATCGAGAACGCCACGCTGACCACGTTGCTGCTGCCCGGCATCGGCACCATCGGCCAGCTGCGCCGCGTCCGCGACCTCGGGGTGCGCAGCGTGCGGATCGCCACTCACTGCACCGAGGCCGACGTCGCCGCACAGCACATCGCCTGGGCCCGCGAGCAGGGCATGGACGTGTCCGGATTCCTGATGATGAGCCATCTTTCCACGCCGGCCACGCTCGCCGAACAGGCCAGGCTGATGGAGTCCTACGGCGCGCACTGTGTGTACGTCACCGATTCCGGTGGGCGGTTGACGTTGGGCGGGGTCGCCGAGCGGATCGACGCGTACCGGCAGGTGCTCGGCCCGGAGACGGAGATCGGCATCCACGCGCACGAGAACCTTTCCCTCTCGGTGGCGAACAGCGTGACCGCGGTCGAGCACGGCGCCTACCGGGTGGACGTCGCGCTGGCCGGGCAGGGCGCGGGGGCGGGCAACTGCCCGGCCGAGCCGTTCGTCGCGGTCGCCGACCTGCTCGGCTGGGAGCACGGCGCGGACCTGTTCGCGTTGCAGGACGCGGCGGACGATCTGGTCCGCCCGCTGCGGGAACGGCCGGTCCAGGTGGACCGCGAGACACTCACCCTCGGTTACGCCGGGGTGTACTCGAGCTTCCTGCTGCACGCCGAACGCGCGGCCGCGCGCTACGGACTGGACACCCGGCGGATTCTCACCGAGGTCGGCAGGCGGAAGCTGGTCGGCGGGCAGGAGGACATGATCGTGGACATCGCACTCGACCTGGTACGGAGCGGCACATGATGGCCACCGCGGAGATCTCGGCGCTCGCCGATCGGCTGGACACCGCGCGGACCACGTGCGCGGACACGCCGAGCCTCGCCGACGATCACGAGATCGGCATCGCCGACGCGTACGCGATCCAGGCCGAGCTGGTGGCCCGCCGAGAGGCGCGTGGCGAGCGGGTGCTCGGCGTCAAGCTGGGGCTGACCAGCAAGGCGAAGATGGCGCAGATGGGTGTGTCCGAGGTGATCGCCGGCAGGCTCACCGACGAGATGCGGGTCGCCGACGGCGGCGAGGTCTCGTTGGCGGGCTTCATCCATCCGAAGGTCGAGCCGGAGGTCGCGTATCGGCTGGCCCGAGACGTCGACTTCAACGACCCCTCGTTCGATGTGGAGTCCGCTGTGGACGCGATGGCGCCGGCGATCGAGATCATCGACTCCCGGTACCGGGACTTCCGGTTCACTTACACCGATGTGGTCGCGGACAACACTTCGGCTGCCGGGTTCGTGCTCGGACCGTGGCGCGCGTTCGGGGAGGCAGCGAACCGGGCGGTGCGGCTGCGGTCCGGGGACCGTGAGGTGATCGGCTCGACGGCGGCGATCCTCGGCGATCCGGTGCGCGCGCTGCACGCGCTGGTCGAGCTGTGCCGGAGACGGGACATCCCGTTGCGGGCCGGGCAGGTGGTGCTGGCCGGGGCGGCGACCGAAGCGGTGCCGTTCGCGCCCGGCGTCGCCGAGGCGGACATCGCCGGACTCGGCCGTGTTTCGATACGGGGGCTGGCATGAGCGGGCGGGTGATTTCGGGGCTGGCCAAGCCGAGGGGCCGGTTCCCGCATGTGAAGGTCGCGGGAGATCTGGTCTTCGTGTCCGGTACCAGCTCCCGGCGCCCGGACAACACGTTCGCCGGCGTCGAGGTGGACGAACTCGGCACCACGAACCTGGACATCCGGGCACAGACCCGCGCGGTGATCGAGAACATCCGCGGCATCCTGCACGACGTCGGCGCCGACCTCGCCGACATCACACAGATCACCACCTTCCTGGTTTCGATGAACGATTTCGGCGGCTACAACGAGATCTACGGCGAATACTTCGACGAAACGGGCCCTGCCCGCACGACGGTCGCGGTGCATCAGCTGCCGCATCCGCATCTGCTGATCGAAATCCAGGCAATCGCTCATCTACCGAAGAACACGGAGGTCCCGCGATGACCGACATTCCCGAGGTCGTCAATTTCCAGGCCTGGATCGCCGAGCACGAGCATCTGCTCAAGCCGCCGGTGAACAACCGGACCATGGCGCTCGGCAACGATTTCATCGTGCAGATCGTCGGTGGGCCGAACCAGCGCACCGACTTCCACGTCGACCCCTATGAGGAATGGTTCTACCAGCTCAAGGGCAACATGCACGTGAACATCATGACCGGCGAAGGCCAGAAGACCATCCGCATCTCCGAGGGCGACACGTGGCTGCTGCCGGGCGATATCCCGCACTCGCCGCAGCGCCCGGAGGCCGACTCGATCGGCCTGGTCATCGAACGCGTCCGTGAGGAGGGCACGCTGGAGAAGTTCCAGTGGTACTGCCTCGAATGCGCCGCGCTGGTGCACGAGGTGGAACTTCAGGTGCGCGACATCGTCGAGGATCTGCCACCGGTCTTCACCGCCTTCTACGGTGACGAGCAGGCCCGCACCTGCGGCGGCTGCGGAGCCCTTCACCCCGGGAAGGGCTGAGATGACCGGCCTGATCGACATCCATACGCATTACGTGCCGAACGGCTGGCCGGATCTGCGCGCGGACGCCGGACCGGACGCGCCGTGGCTGCGCGCGGAGACCGAGTCCGAGGCGATGATCATGATGGGGGACAAGGAGTTCCGTCGGATCGCCGCGGACTGCTGGAACGCGGAGACCCGGCTGCTGGACATGGACGCCGACGGCGTGCGCACCCAGGTGGTCTCCCCGACGCCCGCGTTCTTCAACTACGGCCGGACTGGTGAGCAGGCGGGCCGGATCGCCCGGATCTTCAACGATCTGGCGCTGGAGATCGTCGCACCGGCGCCGGACCGGCTGATCCCGTTCTGCCAGGTTCCGTTGCAGGATCCCGACGCCGCGTGCCGCGAATTGGAACGCTGCCTGGCGGCGGGGCATCGCGGGGTGGAGATCGGCAACCACGTCGGCGATCAGGATCTGGACAGCGCCGGGGTGGAGACCTTCCTGCAGCACTGCGCGTCGCTCGGGGTTCCGGTGTTCGTGCACCCGTGGGACATGACCGATTCGCCCCGGCTGGATCGGTGGATGGCCCGGTGGCTGACCGCGATGCCCGCCGAAACGCACCTGTCGATCCTGGCGCTGGTGCTCGGCGGGGTCTTCGACCGGATCGACGCGAGCTTGCAGATCTGTTTCGCCCACGGCGGCGGGTCGTTCGCGTTCTGGCTCGGCCGGATGGAGAACGCCTGGCATCGGCGGAACGACGTGATCGGCACTTCGGAGTTCCCGCCGTCGCACTACCTCGATCGGTTCCACGTCGACTCGGTGGTCTTCGACGAGCGGGCGCTGCGGCTGCTCGTGGACACGCTCGGCGCCGAGCGGGTGATGGTCGGCAGCGACTACCCGTACCCGCTCGGCGAACGTCCGGTCGGCGAGGTGGTGCGCAAGAGCGGCTTCTTGAGCGAGACCGAGCGTCAGCTGATCACCAGCGGGAACGCCGAACGCTTCCTGTCCCTGTCGTGATCGGACAGTCCTAATGCGACATGGCGGTGGCGACGTCGGTCAGGCTGCGGATCAGCGCGTCCACCGACGGGCTGAGCGTGCGCTGGGCGGGCAGGGTGAGTCCGACGCTGTGCCCGATGGGTTCCAGCGCCAGTGCGACCCTGGTGATCCTCGGATCGTCCTTGGTGATCAGGCTGGGCAGGGCGGCGATCACGTCGGTCTCCAGCAGCAGCTGCCGCACGGTGAGGAACGAGGTGGTCTCCACCCGGTTCGCGGGCAGCGGGAAGCCGTTGCGGGTGAACAGCTGCTCCAGCTCGCGGCGCAGCGCGGTCTCCGCTCCGGGGAGGATCCACGGGTACTCGGCGAGGTCGGCCAGCTCGACGCCGGTCGCGCCGGCCAGCGGATGCGCGGTGCGGACGACCAGATCCACCGATTCGTCGTACAGCTTGCGCCGCTCGATCCGCTCGTCCGAAGGCGCTGTCAGCCTGCCGATGATCAGGTCGACCCGGCCGGCCTCCAGCTCGACCAGCAGGGCTTCGGGAGAACCTTCCCGGACCACGATGGTCAGGTACGGCCGCTCGGTCTTGATCGCCGCGATCGCGCGCGGCAGCAGCATGTTCGATCCCGCGAGATGGGTGCCGACCACCACCGTGCCGCGTTCGGCGTCGGCCAGCTCGGCGACGTGCCGCCCGGCCTGCTCGAGCTGGGCGAGCACCGCGCGGGCATGCCCGGTGAACGCCTCGCCGAACACGGTCGGGGTGATACCGCGCGGCCGCGTTCGAACAACCGCACGTCGAGGATCTCTTCGAGTTCGTGCAGACTTCGGGTCGCCACCGGCTGCGTCACGTGCAACTCGGCGGCGGCCCCGACCACGGTGCCCTGCCTGGCCAGCGCGTCGAGCAGGACGAGGTGGCGGAACTTCAGTCGGCCGTCCAGCAGGCGAGGCAAGATCACCAGCCGATCCTACCCGCGAGGTGCGTATGACCACGATTGTCCGAACAGGACCGATTCGCTATGCCACAGCGGCGCGGTTCGCGCTGCCGGTCGCCGTTTCGGAGCAGACGCCGTCCAGCGGTGAGCTCAGTCCGCAACCGCCGTCCCGGCTGGACCGCGTGATGGGCCCGCCGCGCGATCGCCTGCCTCAGGGCGAGGACTGTCTCAACCTGATGATCAGCACCCCCGGCGTGGATGACGGACGCAGGCCGGTGCTGGTGTGGCTGCACGGTGGGGGATTCTCCAGCGGTGGCGGGTTGCTGGACTGGTACGACGGCGGCGCGCTGGCGGCCGAAGGTGACCTGGTGGTGGTCGGCGTCAACTACCGGCTCGGCGCGCTCGGCTACCTGTACCTGGACGGCGTCAGCCCCGGCAACCTCGGGCTGGCCGACCAGCTGGAGGCGCTGCGCTGGGTGCGGACCAACATCGCGGCCTACGGCGGGGACCCGGACAACGTGACGGTCGCCGGGCAGTCCGCGGGCGGCATCTCCATCCGGCTGCTGATGGATCTGCCCGAGGCACGCGGCCTGTTCCGGCGGGCGATCCTGCAGAGCGCGCCGCTCGGCCTCGGCGCCCGCCGGCCCGAGCAGGCGGAGAAACTCGGCCAGGTGTTCGCCGACGCGCTCGGCACCGACCCGCGCACCGCCGGGATCTCGGAAATCCTTGCCGCGCAGAAGGAAACCGCGCTGACCAACCTGCGGCTCACCGGCGACCCGATGGAGCCCGCGTTCATTCCGGTGGACACGCTGGACAAGACGTCCTTCGCGGACAACGTGCGCGACCTCGGCGTGCTGTACGGCTGGAACGCCGACGACATGACCGCGTTCCCCGGCGCCGCCGGCACCGACGAGATCTACGTCGAACCACTGGCCGCTTTCGGCGACCGTCTGCGCTCAGCCGGAGCGGACGTCTTCTCGTATCGCCTGGACTGGCGCCCCGAGGGATCCGAGTTCGGCGCCACCCACTGCCTGGAACTGCCGCTGCTGCTCGGTACCCGGCGGGCCTGGGAGGACAGCCCGATGCTCGGCGAGGTCCCGTGGTCCGAGGTCGACGCCTTCGGCGCTGCCCTCCGTGCCGTCTGGGCGACCTTCGCCCGCACCGGCGCCCTCGACCCCACGCCGGTGGCGGGCCACCCCATCCGGTTCGGCGCGCAACTCGCGTGATCGAAGCCGTAACTCGCGTGATCGAAGGCGTAACTCACGCATCGTGAGGCCCTCACATGCCTGGTGAAAAGGGCCTGACAGTAGAGGTGGGAGCGCGCCCGGTCAAGACGTTGTGCTGACCGGCCGCGCGGTCCTATCGTGTCGATCGAAGCGCTTCGACAGTCCGGATCACCGCGGATTCCGAGGGAGGCCACGATGGCCGGCGAGCATCACCGACTTCTCTGGAGGGAACCTCTGATGTCGAAGCGAGTACTGGCCGCCGCGATGGTCGCCATGCTGGCCATCGCGGGCTGCGGGTCCGGATCGGGCAGCGGCGACCCGAAGACCCTGAAGTTGTGGCACTACGAGCCGCCGGACAGCGCGATGGGCGTGGCCTGGGCCGAGGCGATCAAGCAGTTCGAAGCGAGCCATCCCGGCGTCAAGGTCGCCTTCGAGGAGAAGGGCTTCGAACAGATCCAGAAGACGGCACCGATGGTGCTCAATTCGGGCGACGCGCCGGACGTCCTGGAATACAACAAGGGGAACGCCACCGCGGGACTGCTGTCCAAACAGGGACTGCTGACCGACATCAGCGAAGAGGTCGCCAAACGCGGCTGGGACAAGCAGCTCACCCCGGCGCTCCAGACCACCGCCCGTTACGACGAGAACGGCGTGATGGGATCCGGCAACTGGTACGGCGTCCCGAACTACGCCGAGTACGTGAAGATCTTCTACAACAAGGACATGTTCGCGCAGCAGGGCCTCGAAGAGCCGAGAACCATCGAGCAGCTGACCACGGCCATGGCCAAGTTCACCGGTGCCGGGATCACCCCGCTGGCCGTCGGCGGCTCGGAGTACCCGGCGCACCAGGTCCTGTACCAGCTCGCCCTCACCAAAGCCGATCGCGGCTGGGTGGACCGCTACCAGCGCTACACCGGCAAGGTCGACTTCCACGACGCCGCGTGGACCTACGGCGCGACGACCTTCGCCGACTGGGTGAAGAAGGGCTACATCAGCAAGGATTCCGCCGGGGTCGATGCCGAAGGCATGGGCATTTCGTTCATGCAGGGCAAGTACCCGATCATGATCAGCGGCAGCTGGTGGTACGGCAGGCTGGTGCAGAGCATCAAGGACTTCCAGTGGGGTTCGGTCCCGTGGCCGGGGATGACCTCGGGTTCCGCGGGCAACATGTGGGTCATCCCCAAGGGTGCGAAGAACCGCGACCTCGCGCTCGACTTCATCGCGATCACGATGTCCCAGCCCATCCAGGACAAGCTGCGTGAGGCAGGCGGTGTACCGGTGGTGAACGGCCCCACGCCACCGGCCGAGCCGCGCCTGAAGGATCTGGTCGAGGACTTCACCGCTCTGTCCACACAGGACAAGCTGGCGTTCTATCCCGACTGGCCCGCTCCCGGGTACTACGACGTCCATGTCTCGGCGACGCAGAAGCTCATCACCTCGAGCGCTCAGCCGTCGCAGGTACTCGACGAGCTCGCCAAGCCCTACGAAGAGAATCTGGCGAACGTCGGCAAATGACCAGGGGACGGGGAAACTACCTGCTCTTCCTGATCCCCGGCGCGCTGCTGCTGATCGCGGTGATCCTGGTGCCGTTCGCGATGAACATCGGCATCAGCTTCACCCAGTGGTCCGGTGCAGGCGATCCGAAGTGGACAGGGCTGGAGAACTATCGGCGGTTGTTCGAGGACGACGTCTTCTGGGCGTCGTTCCGCCACAACCTCGGGCTCGTGGTGGCGATGGCCCTCGTGCCGACCGTGGCAGGGCTGGTGATCGCGGCCGCGTTGTTCGATTTCGTGGCCAAGCGGTTCGGGACGCGAGCGGCCAGCGTGCTGCGGGCCTGCGTCTACCTGCCGCAGGTGCTGCCGATCGCGGTCGCCGGCATCGTGTGGAGCTGGATACTGGCCCCCGAGGGCGCGGTGAACGAACTCCTCTCCGCCGTCGGGCTCGGCTCGCTCGCCCAGAACTGGCTGGGCGATCCGGACGTCGCGCTGTGGAGCGTGATGGGCGTGATGGTGTGGATCCAGGTCGGCTATCCGGTGGTGATCTTCATGGCCGGGATGCAGCGTGCCGATCCCTCACTGCACGAGGCGGCGGAACTGGACGGCGCGTCGTGGTGGGGCCGGTTCTGGCATGTGACCGTGCCGCAGTTGCGGCCCGAGGTCTTCGTGGTCCTGCTGACCTGCACCATCGCCGCGCTGAAGGTGTTCGGGCCGATCTACGTGCTGACCAGGGGAGGCCCCGGAGGGTCCACCAACGTGCCGTCGTACTACTCGTTCCAGAACTTCTTCGAGAAGACGCAGGTCGGCTACGGCGCGGCGATCGCGACCGTGCTCACCGTGCTGATCCTCGTGCTCACCACGGTGTTCCTCCGGATCCAGAGGCGGGGTGAGCACGCGTGAAACGGCACGTGACGCTCTGGTCGTTGATCGTTCTCGCGGTCGTGATGCTGGCGCCGTTCCTGGTCGTGGCGCTGAACGCGCTGAAGTCTCCGGCCGAATACGCGGCCGACGGCCCGCTGTCCTTTCCGGACGGCGTGTACCTGCAGGGGCTGATCGACTTCTGGGTCCGGGTCGGGTTCGGGCAGAAACTGCTCAACAGCGTCGTGATCAGCGGGTCGGTCGCGGTGCTCGCGGTGGTGATCTCGGTGCTGAACGCCTACGCGCTGGGCATCGGCCGGGTCCGCGGCCGGACGTGGATCCTGGTCGCCTTCCTCATCGCGAACACGCTGCCGCAGGAAGCACTGGCGTACCCGCTGTACTTCCTCGCCAACGAGACCGGTCTCTACGACACGCAGCTCGGCGTGATCATCATCTTCACGATCATCCAGGCCGCGTTCGGCACCTATCTGCTGTCCTCGACGTTCGTCGGATTCCCGCACGAACTGCTCGAGGCCGCCTATCTCGACGGCGCGAACAAATGGCAGACCCTGGTGCGGATCGTGGTGCCGATCAGCAGGCCGACGCTGGGTGTGCTGTTCGTGTTCTTCTTCATCTGGACGTGGAACGAGTTCTTCCTGCCGCTGATCCTGCTGATCTCCAACGACACCCAGACCGTCCCGGTCGCACTGGGTGTGCTGCAGGGCCAGCGGATGATGGACGCGACCATGACCAGTGCCTCGGCGTTGCTCGGGGTCATCCCGGCGATCGCCTTCTTCCTGATCTTCCAGCGGACGTTGACACGTGGCATCACGGCAGGGGCGGTCAAATGAAGTTCAGCAACGGCTATTGGCTGCTGCGCGACGGGGTACAGGCGGCGCATCCGGTGGAGGTGTACGACCTCACCGCGGGGGACGGCCGGATCGTGGTGCACGCGCCGACCCATCGCATCCGCCACCGCGGGGACCTGTTGAAGGGACCGGTGGCGACGGTCGGGTTCTCCTCGCCGATGCCGGACGTGATCGGGGTGAGCGTCACGCATTTCGAGGGCGGGCTGCCGCGAGAGCCCCGCTTCGAGCTGTCGGCCGTCGACGACGAGGCGAAAGTCTCCGAGGACGGGCACACGCTCACCGCGGGCGCGTTGTCGGTCCGGCTCCACCGCGGCGAAGGATGGAAGGTCGATTTCGTCGCGGACGACAAGGTACTCACCACCAGCGGGGCCAAGGGCATGGGCTTCATGAGCCTCGACGGCGAGCACCATGTCCGCGACCAGCTGGACCTCTCGGTAGGAGCCCAGGTCTACGGGCTCGGCGAGCGATTCGGGCCACTGGTGCGCAACGGGCAGGTCGTCGACATCTGGAACGCCGACGCCGGCACGAGCAGCGAACAGGCCTACAAGAACGTCCCGTTCTACCTGACCAACGCCGGCTATGGCGTGTTCGTCGATCATCCGGGGCGCGTGTCCTTCGAGGTCGCCTCGGAAGCGGTGTCGCGGGTGCAGTTCAGCGTCGTGGGCCAGTCGCTGGAGTACTTCGTCATCTACGGCCCGAGCCCGAAGGAGATCCTGCGCAAGTACACGGCGCTGACCGGCAGACCGGCGCTCCCGCCCGCGTGGTCCTTCGGGCTGTGGCTGTCGACGTCGTTCACCACGTCCTACGACGAGGAGACCGTCTCGGGATTCGTCGACGGCATGATCGAACGCGACCTGCCGCTGAGCGTGTTCCATTTCGACTGCTTCTGGATGCGCGAGTTCAACTGGTGTGACTTCGAATGGGATCCGCGGACGTTCCCGGACCCCGTCGGCATGCTGGAGCGACTGAAAGCGCGTGACCTGCGCATTTCCGTGTGGATCAACCCATATGTGGCGCAACGGTCACCGTTGTTCGCCGAGGGCGTCGCGGGCGGGTACCTGCTGCGGAAATCGAACGGCGACGTGTGGCAGTGGGATCTCTGGCAGCCGGGGATGGCGCTGGTCGATTTCACCAACCCCGCCGCGCGTGAGTGGTACGCGTCCAAACTGGACGCTCTGCTCGAACAAGGCGTGGACTGTTTCAAGACCGACTTCGGCGAGCGGGTGCCGACGGACGTCGTCTACTTCGACGGATCCGATCCCGAGCGGATGCACAACTACTACACCTATCTCTACAACCAGACGGTCTTCGACGTGCTCCGCAAACGGCGCGGGGAGGGCGAAGCCGTGGTGTTCGCGCGTTCGGCGACCGCGGGGTCTCAGCAGTTCCCGGTGCATTGGGGCGGCGACTGCGAGTCGACGTACGAGTCGATGGCAGAGAGCCTGCGTGGCGGCCTTTCCCTCGGTCTGTCCGGTTTCGGGTACTGGAGCCACGACATCGGCGGCTTCGAAGGCACCCCGGATCCGGCACTGTTCAAACGCTGGATCGCGTTCGGGATGTTGTCCTCGCACAGCAGGTTGCACGGCAGTTCGTCCTACCGGGTGCCGTGGCTGTTCGATGAGGAGGCCGTTGACGTCCTGCGGGTGTTCTCCAAGCTCAAGGCGCGGCTGATGCCGTACCTGTGGCAAGCGGCGGCACAGGCGGCGGCCGAGGGTACGCCGATGATGCGGGCGATGGCGCTGGAGTTCCCGGCCGATCCGGCGTGCGCCCATCTGGAGCGGCAGTACATGCTCGGCGACTCGCTCCTGGTGGCACCGGTGTTTTCGGACGAGGGCGAAGTGACCTACTACGTCCCGGGCGGTGTGTGGACCGACTTCTTCACCGGCGACGAGATCCAGGGGCCGCGGTGGGTGACGACCGTCTGCGACATGCTCACCGTCCCGCTGCTCGTTCGTCCCAACACCGTTCTGCCGCTGGGTGCCGTAGACGACCGGCCGGACTACGACTACGCCGACGGCGTCACGCTGCGGCCGTACCGGCTGGAGGACGGCGCCGGGATCACCACCACCGTCGGCGGCTCGACGTTCCGCACGCGCCGGGAGGGCGACAGCGTCCACGTCGACGTCGACGCCGCGCCCGATGGCTGGCAGGTGGCCTTTCCCGGGGGTGACGAGACGATCGTGGCGACAGGAAGCACGCTGACGATTCGCGGCGCTGGGGCACCGAACTGAGTGTCGCGAAGCGGAGCCAAGGGCTCCGTGGATTCCGGGCGGAGTTGGTCCCAGGCCCTGTCCGTGAAGGCCTCCTTGCCTACCTTGAGGGTAGGGAAGGAGGCCTTCACGGACTCCATAATCGCCACGTTCGCCCCAGGTGCACCAGCAGTCGCAACGGGGCGCCGAGGAAACTCGACCTTCACACCGTGCCCGAGTACATGAAGGCCCCCTTCCTCTTGCGCCTAGGTACAGGAAGGGGGCCTTCATGTATTCAGGCGGGCAAGAACACTGGTACCGAGCCGGTCGGGCCTAGGAAGGCGCGGGGCCGGTGCTGCCCCGTTCGGTCAGGCGAGGTGACAGCAGCCGGACCTCGGCCTGGCCTCCGTCGTCGAGACGGCGCATCGCCATTTCGACGGCGAGGCTGCCGAGTTCGGCGGCCGGGATGGCGATCGACGTCAGCTGTACCGACTGCGCCTCGGCCATGTCCTCCGGGCAGACGGCCAGTACCGAGATGTCCTGGGGCACCTGCTTGCCGCGACGGTTCAGTTCGGACAGCAACGGGCCGAGGATGGCCTCGTTGTGCACGACCAGCCCGGTGACGCCGGGGTGCTTGGCGAACACGTCGTCGAGGCAGGCACGCAGCGCGTCGTAGGAAGGCGCGCACGGGAACGAACCGGCGCGCACCTTGCGTTTCGTGGCCGTCTGGCGGAAGCCGCGCAGGAAGCGTTCCGCGTAGCTCGTGCCGCGTTTGTAGACCGCGGGGGATGGGCCGATCAGCGCGACCTCGCGATGGCCGAGGTCGGCCAGATGCGTGACGCTCGCGGCGCCGGCGGCGGTGAAGTCGAGATCGACGCAGGTCAGGTCGCCGGGGTCGGCGGGAACTCCGATCAGCACCACCGGCCGGTGCAAGGATCTCAGCACCGGAAGACGCGGCTCGGAGGTTTCGACGTCCATCACGATCAGCGCGTCCGCGATGGCGGACGCCGCGATCCGGCGCAGGCCGTCCGGGCCTTCGTTCTTGGTCAGCAGGAGCACGTCGTGGTCGTAGGTGCGTGCCTCGGTGACGGTGGCCGCGACGAACTGCATGACCACCGGGACGTTCAGGTCCGTCCGCAGCGGGACGACGAGCGCGAGCACGTTGGTGCGGCTGCTGGCCAGCGCGCGGGCGCCCGCGTTCGGGTGGTAACCGAGTTCGCTGATGCTGTGCTGGACGCGGCGGCGGGTGTCCTCCGAGATCGAACGCCGTCCGGACAGCACGTAGGACACGGTGCTCGGGGAGACCCCGGCCGCCCGGGCGACGTCTGCGATGGTGACCATCAGCCGATGATAGTGCGCGTCGAATCGATTCGACGGATTCAGGATCGAGAGGGTCGCGCACCGCCCTTGCTCAGTTCGATCAACCGCGGCAACGCGTCAGTGGGCAGCAAGACACCCCGGTAGGCCATGAGTTTGGTGAACTGGCGCATCGGCATCGAAGCGACCATGCGCATCCAGTCCGCGCTGCTCTCAGCCCGATTGCTCTGGCCGGCGAGCAACTCGCCAAGCTCCGGACCCACGATCGGGTGACCGAACCACTCCTCGACCGTAGAGTCGATCGACAGGACCGGGATGATGACGTCGCCGGCCAGCGTGACGAGCGCTTCGGCGACGATATGCGCGGCGCTCCGGCCGATCTGGACGGTGTAGTCGCCCGGCGAGACCACCCAGCGGCTCAGTTCGACGTCGTACCAGGCGAAAGCGCGGCGATCGAGGGTGAGCTCGACGCGGCGGGTCTCGCCCGGTTCGAGCGAGATCTTGGCGAACGCGCGGAGCTCCCGCGCCGGGGTGCGAACGGGAGCGGCGTTGGTGGCGACGTAGACCTGGACGACGTGTTTACCGGCGCGGGTTCCGGTGTTGGTAACGGTCACCGCGACGGTGGCGGAGTCGTCGCCCGTCGCCGTGACCGTCAGGCCGGCGGTCTCGAAGGTGGTGTAGGACAGGCCGTGGCCGAAGGGGTACCGGACCGCGACCTCGGCGGTCTCGTAGTAGCGATAGCCGACCATGACTCCCTCGCCGTACCGGACGTGGCCCGACTCGCCGGGGAAGTTGAGATAGCTGGGGTTGTCCTGCAAACGCAACGGAATGCTCTCGGCGAGATGACCTGACGGGTTGGTGACGCCGTAGAGGAGGTCGGCGAGCGCGCTGCCGCCTGCCTGGCCGAGCAGCCAGCCGTCGAGAATGGAGTCGACGTCGTCGTGCCAACCCTCCAGTGACACCACGCCGCCGTGGGAGAGGACGACCACGGTGCGCGTGCTCGCTGCCGCGACCGCCTTGATGAGCTCGACCTGTGCCGCGGGAAGGCCGATGGTGTCCCGGTCGAACCCCTCGGATTCGTCCCTTTCGCTCAGACCCGCGAAGACCACCGCGACGTCGGCCTCACGGGCGACCTCGACGGCGTTGTCAGCCAGGCCGCTCGCGTAGGTCACGGATTCTCCGAGCTCCCGGATCGCGTCGAGCGCGGTATCGACCCGGGTGGGATTGACGTGGGAGCTGCCGCCGCCTTGGAAGCGGGGGTTCGCGGCGAACTCGCCGATGACCGCCACCGCGGATCGCGTGGTCAGGGGCAACGTGTCCCGGTCGTTCTTCAGCAGGACAGCGCAGCCGGCGGCGACTTCTTTCGCCACCCGGTGCTGCGCGTCGGGGTCCACGTCGCCACTCGGCGGCAACGACCTGCCGGCGAGGGCGAGAACGCGGCGGACACTCCGGTCGACGACGGCTTCGTCCAGCTCCCCGCGCCGGACCGCCGCCACGATCTCGGCGTCGCCGCTGCCGCCGGTGCCCGGCATCTCGAGGTCGAGCCCCGCCGCGAGTGCGGCGACCCGGTCGTTCACCGCACCCCAGTCCGAGACGACCAGACCGTCGAAACCCCATTCGTCGCGCAGGACGTCGGTGAGCAGACGGCGGTTCTGGGAGGCGTAGACGCCGTTGACCCGGTTGTACGAGCACATCACCGTCGCCGGGTGCGCTTCGGTCACGACGCGTTCGAACGCCGGGAAGTAGATCTCGCGCAGGGTCCGTTCGTCGACCTCCACGCTGACCCGCATCCGGTCGGTCTCCTGGTTGTTGGCCGCGAAATGCTTCACCGAGGCTCCCGCGCCTTCGGCCTGCATGGCCCGCACGTAGGCGACGGCGAGCGCCCCGCTCAGCAACGGGTCCTCCGAGTAGTACTCGAAATTGCGGCCGCACAACGGGGACCGCTTGATGTTCACACCGGGGCCGAGCACCACCGAGACCCCTGCCACGCGGGCTTCCCTGCCGATGGCCGCGCCGACCCGCGCGGCGACCTCGGGATCCCAGCTGGAACCCACCGCGACCGACGGCGGGAAACAGGTGGCGGACACGCTGTCGTGCACGCCGAGATTGTCGGCCTCGTCGTCCTGCCGTCGCAGGCCGTGCGGGCCGTCGGAGAGCAGGATGGACGGGATCCCCGCGACCTCGATCGCCTCGGTGTGCCAGAAGTCGCGGCCGGACAGCAGCGACGCCTTCTGCTCGAGCGAGAGGCCGGTGGGTTCGATCGAGGTCAACGGGATTCCTTCCGGCCGGCAACTGTCCACTGTGTTCGAGAGTGCCAGACGGACACACCGCTGGCACGACGCGGCCGAGAGCATTGTCTCGTCGTGTCCTGTCCGCTAACATCGCCGTAACGCGACTGTCGAATCGTTTCGACAGTCGGATCTCCTGCTCGATCGCCACCCGATCACGACCGCTCGAAACTCGCCGAATATCGCCGCCCGTTTCGTCGAAGCGCTTCGATTACTCGCGATGGAGACTTCATGAGCAGAGCAGCTCGCCTTGCCCGCCTCCGCCGGATCGGCATGTTCGCCACGACGATCGCCCTGGTGCTGGGCCTCGCGTCACCCGCGGTCGCGGACGAGCTGAACGCTCTTCCATTCCGTGATCCGGGCCTTCCGCTGACCACTCGGGTGGACGATCTGGTGCGGCGGCTGACCCTGGCGGAGAAGGTGTCGTTGCTGCACCAGTTCCAGCCCGCGATCCCGCGGCTGGGCATCCCCGAATTCAAGACGGGAACCGAGGCCCTCCACGGTCTCGGCTGGACGACGGAGCGCACGAACGGCGCCGTCGTGACCGCGAGCGCCACGGTCTTCCCTCAGGCGATCGGGCTCGCTTCGACGTGGGACCCCGCGTTGATCGAACAGGTCGGGGCGGTCGTCGGTGACGAGGCGCGGGGCTACCACTCGCAGGACCCCGGGTTCTGGGGGCTCCAGTTGTGGGCGCCGGTGGTGAACCTGCTGCGTGATCCGCGATGGGGGCGCAACGAGGAGGGCTACTCGGAAGATCCTCTGCTGACCGGGGCGATCTCGACGGCGTACGGCAAGGGGATGACCGGCGACCATCCCCAGTACCTCAAGACCGCTCCGGTGCTGAAGCACTACCTGGCCAACAACAACGAGATCCGCCGCGACACCACATCGTCCAACCTGCGCCCGCGAGTGCTGCGCGAATACGACGAGCAGGCGTTCAAACCGGCTATCGCGGCCGACGCGGCGACCGGCGTGATGGGGTCGTACAACCTCGTCAACGGACGGCCCGCGACGGTCAACCCCGACCTTGACGACGTCGTGCGGACGTGGACCGACAAGACGCTCTACAACGTCAGCGACGCGTCCGCCCCGTACAACCTGACAGGCTCCGAGAAGTACTACGGAACCAACGAGGAAGGGTTCGCGGCCACCCTCAAAGCCGGTCTGGACGGCTTCACCGTCGACAACCAGAACCCCGGCCCCACCATCAAGATCATCACGTCCGCGCTGGCCAAGGGGTTGCTCGCCGAGGCCGACATCGACAAGGCGGTGAAGCACGTCCTGAGCGTCCGCTTCCGGCTCGGCGACTTCGATCCGGACGGCGGCCCGTACGCCAAGATCGGCAAGGACGTGGTCAACAGTCCGGCGCACCGGCAGCTCGCCCGCAAGGCGGCGGGCGAGGCCATGGTGCTGCTGAAGAACGACCGCGGCGCGCTGCCGCTGGACCCGAAGCGCGGAGTCGCTGTCATCGGGCCGTTGGAGAAGACCCTGTACACCGACTGGTACTCCGGCGGACTGCCGTACAAGGTGACCCCGGTGGACGGGATCCGCGCGCGGCTCGGCGGCGGGGCACAGATCACCGACACCGAGGCCGTCGACAGGATCGCCTTGCGCGACGCCGCCACCGGCAGGTACCTCAGCGGCGGCGCGGGTGAGGCGGGCGCGGTGCTCAAGACCGGCGCCACCAGTGCCGGGGCCACGGAGCAGTTCGACGCCTTCGAGTGGGGCGATGGTGTGCTGACGTTGCGCAGTGTCGCGAACGGGAAGTACGTCGAGCGGCAGAACCTCGCCGATGCCACCAGTCCGTTCCTCAACCAGGCGCCGCAGCCGCGGGACTGGTTCGTCCACCAGCAGTTCAAACTGGAGGACGCGGGTGACGGCACGGTCGTGATCAGGTACGCCGGTTACGAGCTTCCGAACGACTGGGACGGGCCGAACAGCTATCTCACCGTAGCCGCCGACGGCACACTGACCCTGGGCTCGCCGAACGCGGCGGGAGCGACCAAGTTCCGCAAGGAGCAGATCACCTCGGGGATCGACAGCGCGGTGAAGGCGGCACGATCGGCCGAAACGGCGGTCGTGGTCGTGGGCAGCATGCCGTTCATCAACGGCCGGGAAGACCACGACCGCACCACGACGGCGCTGGCCCAGAGCCAGAGCGAACTGATCAAGGCCGTGCGCAAGGCGAATCCGAACACCGTCGTGGTGGTCGAGAACAGCTATCCCACGACCTTGAACTGGGAGCAGGAGAACATCCCGGCGATCGTGTGGACCTCGCACGCCGGCCAGGAGACCGGCAACGCGCTCGCCGACGTGCTGTACGGCGACGTGAACCCGGCCGGCCGTCTCACCCAGACCTGGTACCGCTCGGACGCCGAGCTCCCGGACATCCTCGACTACGACATCATGAAACGCGGCAGCACCTACCAGTACTTCACCGGTGATCCGCTCTACGCCTTCGGCCACGGTCTGTCCTACACGAACTTCCGCTACAGCGACCTGCGCCTCGGCAAGCCGGGTCCACAAGGGACGTTCGAAGCGACGGTGAAGGTGACCAACACCGGGAAACGTGCCGGTGACGAGGTGGTGCAGCTCTACACCCATCAACTCGTGTCCCGCGACAAGCAGCCGAATCAGCGGCTCCGCGACTTCGAACGGGTGCACCTGGAACCAGGGCAGACCAAGACGGTGCGCCTGTCGGTGCCCGACCTCCGGCATTGGGACGTCACCCGGGGCAAATGGGTGCTGGAATCGTCCGTCCACGAGGTGATGGTCGGTGCGTCCGCCGCCGACATCCGGCTGCGCTCGGCGATCCCCGTTCGCGGCGAGCAGATCCCGCCGCGCGACCTGACGCGGAACACCAGGGCGATCGACTTCGACGACTACTCGGGCGTCGAACTGGTCGACGAAAGCAAGGTCCGTGGCGACGCGGTCGGAGTCGGCGCGGGAGACTGGCTGCGCTTCAGCGACGTGGACTTCCGTTCCGGGGCACGGACGTTCACCGCCAGAACGGCTCGCGCCGCACCAGGAACGTCCACTGTGGAAATCCGGCTCGGCGGCCCACGCGGCAGGCTGGCCGGCACCGCGCAGATCGCCAGTACCGGCGACAAGTACACGTACTCGACGACCACCGCGACGTTGTCCGGGCTGAACGGGCGGCACGACGTCTACCTCGTCTTCACCGCCGATTCGAGAATCAGCACGTTTTCTCTGCGGTAACGGTCCACTTGGTGAAAAGACACGGAAGGAGCCCGGCTATGCGCAGGCAAGCACGATCCTTGTCGAGCAGTGTCGTCATGGCGTTGGTCGCCACCCTGATGATAGGAGGGACGGCGCAGGCCGCCACCTGGAGCTCTTCGGACAAGTGGGGGAGCTGGTCGAACGGCGGCTACACCGTCCGCAACAACGTCTGGGGCGGAGGCGCCGGCCCGCAGTCGATCTGGGCGAACTCCTACAGCAACTTCGGCGTCTGGGCGAACCACCCGAACACCGGCGGAGTGAAGTCGTATCCGCATTCGGCGAAGAACGTCGGCCGCCAGTTGAGCGGACTGCGGAGCCTTTCCAGCAGTTTCAACGTCTCCAGGCCGGGTGGCGGCGCCTACGCGACGGCGTACGACATCTGGGCGAACAACAACGCCTACGAGATCATGCTGTGGATGAACAAGCAGGGTGCCGTGGGCGCGATCGGTTCGAAGGAGACCACGGTGTCGGTCGGCGGCCACACCTGGGACGTCTACCGGGGGAGCAACGGCGCCAACGCGGTGTTCTCCTTCCTGCGCACCTCCAACACGAACGCAGGTTCGGTCGACGTGCTCGCCGTGCTGAACTGGATCAAGAATCGCGGCTGGTACGGCGACGTGACGGTCGGTGAAGTGCAGTTCGGCTTCGAGATCACGTCGTCCAGCGGCGGCATGAACTTCTCGTCGAACAGTTATTCCGTCTCGTCGTCCTGATCGGTAGCCACTTTCACACCACGCACGACCCCGCCTGGATCAGGTCCGCACCGGCGGAGATGCCCGACCGTACCGCTCCGACTTGCGGGCCCGGTGCCGTCGTGTCACCAATGGACATGTTCTGAGTGGCGCGAACGGCGAGAGGACACGTACAGCCCTGTGAACCTGACTCTCGTCGCCGTGCTCGGCGTCGTCCTCATCGTGGTGGTGGCCGCGTTCTCCGAACGGCTGAACCTGGCTGCTCCGCTGAGCCTCGTGGTGGCCGGGATCGGGCTGAGCTTTCTGCCGGGCGTCCCACATCCGGAGGTCGAACCCCAGCTGATCCTCGCCGGGGTGCTCCCTCCGCTGCTGTATTCGGCGGCGGTGAACATGCCGATGGTCGACTTCCGGCGGAACATCCGGCCGATCACCGGCCTCGCGGTCCTTCTCGTGGTGGGGACGACATTGGGCGCCGGCTGGCTGTTCCACTGGCTGGTGCCGGGGATCGGGTGGCCCGCCGCGTTCGCGCTCGGCGCGGTCATCAGCCCCACCGACGCCGTCGCGGCGACGTCCGTGGGGCGGCGACTCGGTCTGCCACCCCGGCTGCTGACCGTGCTCGAAGGCGAAGGGCTGGTCAACGACGCCTCAGCGCTCGTGCTGCTGCGGTCCGCCGTCGCCGCGGTCGCCGGGTCGGTGTCCGTCTGGGGCGTCGTGGGCGAGTTCGCCTTCTCGGTCGTCGTGGCGGTCGGGATCGGGATCCTGGTCGGGGTCGTCAACGTGCGGGCGCGCGCCTTGCTGGGCAACGCCGTGCTCAACACGGCCATCTCGTTCGTGGTCCCGTTCATCGCCTTCCTGCCCGCGGAAGAGGCCGGCGCCTCGGGCGTGCTCGCCGTCGTCGTCGCCGGCCTGGTGACCGGTCATCTCGCCCCGCGGCACCTGCGCGCGACGGACCGCCTCGCCGAGACCGTCAACTGGCGCACCGCGGCGTTCCTGCTGGAGAGCGGGATGTTCCTGCTCATGGGACTCAGCGTGAAGACCCTCGTCGACGAGGTGCACGAGGACGGTTCGAGCGTCTGGCGCGCGCTCGCCATCGGCCTGGCCGCGTCGGCGCTCGTCATCGTCGCGCGCGTCGTCTTCGTCGGACCGCTGGTCGCCGGCCTGTACCGCGAGCAGCGAAAAGCCGCGCGATTCAAACCGCGACTGGAAACCACGCAGGCGGTGCTGCGGGGCGACGAGTCGAATCCCGCCGTCACCGAGCGGCTGGACAAAGCGTCACCGAGACGGGTGGCGCATTTCCGGAAGCGGCTCGATCGCGCCGCCGCGGACGTGGAGTTCCGGCTCACCGAGACTCTGGGCTGGCGCGGCGGTGTGGTGCTCGGCTGGGCGGGGATGCGCGGCGCCATCACCCTCGCGGCGGCGCAGACCCTTCCGCAGGACACCCCGGACCGCGCCCTGCTGGTCCTGATCGCCTACGTGGTGGCGACCACGACGCTGCTGGTACAGGGAATGACTCTCCCGGCGGTCATCCGTGCGGCGCGTGTGCCCGAGGAGGATCCGGACCGGGCACGCCAGGAGTACGTCCGGCTCATGGCCGAGCTCGCCGACGCGGCGAAGTCCGTTTTGGACGATCCGGCCGACGGGCCGTTCAGCGAGGCGATCCTGGACCGGGTGCGCTCGGACGTGCGCGTCCCGGGCAAAGCGACCGCGGGCCGTCCGGCGCCGGAACAGGTCGAGAGCGTGCAGCAATATCTGCGGTTGCGCTTGCGTGTCCTCACCGAACAGTCCGAACGCCTCCAGCGAGCCCGGTCGAGCGGCGGATACAGCTCGGAGACGGTGAGCCGGGCGCAAACAGCCCTCGACGTGGAGATGGCCCGCCTCGAGCAGCTGGCGGATAAACCGGCGTCGTGACCGACAAGCTGGAGCCGACAAGGCGGCGATAGTGATCTAGGACACAATGTCTCCGGCGTTTGCCCCGAACCGTCCGCATCGACAAAGTCAACGATGCTTACATGCGCGGTATGAACGGATACGACTGGGCTCCGCCCACGGATGCGGAAATGGCCGTTTGGGAGGCCAAGGCCGCGGAATTCGAACGCCTCGCCGCCGAACAGGCCGAAGAACGTTTTACCGGTCGTTCGGATAGCGGCCTCGTCGAGGCCGAAGTGGACGGCAACGGACGGCTGACGGACCTCGACGTGAGCGCCGAGGCGCTGCGTCAGGCCTACCCGCAGAACATCGGCCCGGACACCATCGAAGCCATCGTCGCAGCCCGGGCCGCGGCCGGCGCAGCAGGCCGCGAGAAGGCCGAAGGAATCCTCCCGGGGGTGCGCGCTTGAACCGCAGGCGCAGGCTGGAGAACCTGGTCAGCGAGATCGAGGAGCGCGACGCCGCGCTCACGACAGCGCTCGCGAACGCCAGGGATCAGGCCATCGAGGTCGACATCCCCGGCGAGCTCGGCGTCGTCGAGGTCTCCGGTGCCGGCCGGCTGCAACGCATCGAAATCGACCTCGAAAACCTCCCTTACACCACGGCCCAGGCGTTGAGCGAGAGCCTGCTGGAGGCGATCGTCGCCGCCGAGGAGCACGCGCAAGAACTCAGGCAGCAGGCCCTCACCGCCTCGCGCCCCCGCTGATCACCGAACGGAGAACGACTTTGGCTCGAATCGAAGGCACCGGTTACTACGTCGTACCGGACGCCCTCCGCAAGAACACCGAGGCGTGGGTCACCACCGGGGACGCCTGGCGGGAGTTCGTCGACCGCGGCAGCGACTACGCGGCCATGGCCCCCGCCGACATGGGGCTGCTCGGTATGAAGACCGGTTTCCCCACGGACTACAACGTCGCCCGCGAGACCATCCTGAAGACCGCTCGGATCGGCATCGAGCAGATCGACGAGGTCCGCGGCAACCTGGACAAGGTCGCCAAGGAGTACGAGAACCGCGACGCCGAGTACTACGAGAAGTTCGGATACATGGGTGGCGACGACGACGCTGCGGACAGCCGCTTCTAGGCCCCGGCACACACTCGAAACTTAAGGAACAGAACAGAGCATGGCGACACGCCAGAAGGCCGAGTGGCCTGAGAACGCGGCCAAGAAAGTCCAGGAGAAGGCCGAAGAGCACGAGCACAAGGGTGCCCTCGACACCTTGTTCATGATCCGGGATCTCCTCTTCGGCAACGCCGATCGGATGGAAGAACTGGCCGTGTGGTGGGGCCAGGCCTGGTACATGGTCGACTCGGAGACCGCGATCGACGACTCGCGCAACAACCTCGCCGCGTACTGGCAGGGCGGCGGGTACGACTCGTACAACACCTACGCGATCAACGCCACCAAGCGCATCTCCCGCAACGAAGGTGTGTTCAACGAGATCGCCGGCACGATGGAGAGCTGCATCGACATCGTCTACGAGACCTACGGCGACGCGATCGCTTTCATCAGCGAGTGCGCCAACCAGATCGCCGAGGCTTCGGCGAACTTCCTCGAAGACCTCATCAACCCCTTCGGTGAGGCCGCGAACGTCATCCGCCTGCTCAACGGTTTCGTCCAGAACGTCAGCGATCTGGTCGAGGCCTCCGTCCGCAAAATGGGCGACCTGCGCCAGATGGGCGTGTTCCTCGCCCGGCAGGCGAACGACTTCAGTGACGTCAAGGAGATGGCCGAGGCGGCCGGGAACCCCGAGCTCTGGGGGGTCAAGCCGGTGCCGAAGGAACCCGCGGCCGCGCAGTGACGGACGAACCGACGAAGGAGCCCGACGGCGAACGCCTGCTCGAGAACCCGTGGGATCCGGAGACACTCGCCGCCAAACGCAAGAAGGCGGGCAAGCCGAAGGCCAGGATCAAGGGGGCGGGCATGCCCGCCGAGGAGGATCCTGAGTTCCGGCTCAAGTTCGGGAAGGCCTGGTAGTGACCCCGGCGGGTCCCCATAGGACGAAATGTCCTATGGGGACCCCTCGTGACACGCTCGCGCGCAAAGGACCTCAGCCGATGGACGGGATGCGCGCCGTCGGCGGCACGACCGGCGTTCATGACGCAGTTGGTGCTGCGACGCCGTGCCGCGGGGGAACGCGTGGTCGTCGTGGAGCTGGGTTGGACAAGTGCTACGGGGTGTGGCCGTGGACTGCGTGCCGGACCTCGACCACGCGGGGGTCATCGGCGCGAAGGCGACCCGGTCACGTCAGCCGGTATTCCATCGCGTACCGACAGGCAGCCACGGATTTTCTGGGCCGTTTCTGGGCCTGACGGGTCGGCCGGGTCAGGCCGTCCGGGGCTGGTCGCGCCACCAGCGCTGACCGGCCTCGGGAAGGGTGGAGATCGGGTCGTAGTAGGGGTAGCGCTGCTGCAGTGCCTCGTCGGCGTTGGCGACGTTTTCCCTGTCCACGCTGGTCAGGTAGTTCTTGGTCCAGTAGGAGATGCCCAACTCCCGGTCGTACTCGGCCAGCTGGTGAACCCACCGCTTCCCGACGTAGGGCACGTCGCAGACGATGCGGGGAGTCGCGTAGCCGGGCAGGTAGCCCATGATCGCGTGCTGGAGTTCCTGTGCTTCGTGCACGGAAACCCGCCAGTGCTCGGCGTTCGGGATCATGTCGCACATGTAGAAGTAGTACGGCAGGATGTTCGCCTCGCCTTGCAGCGCGAAGCACAGGTCCAGCAGGTCGGCCGGGGTCGCGTTGACGCCCTTCATCAGCACGCCCTGGTTGCGCACGTCGCGGACGCCGACGTCGAGGGCGGTCCTGGCGGCTTCGGCGACCAGCGGGGTCACCGACTGGGCGTGGTTGACGTGGGTGTGGATCGCGAGGTTGACGCCGCGCCGCTGCGCGGTGCCGGCGACGCGTTCGAGCCCTTCGACGACCTTCGGCTGGATCCAGTGCTGCGGGAGGGCGGCGAGCGCCTTGGTCGCGAGCCGGATGTCGCGGACGGTGTCGATGTCCATCAGCCGCATGAGGAACGACTCCAGCTGCGGCCAGGGCACGTTGGCGACGTCGCCGCCGGAGACCACGACGTCACGCACGCCCGGGGTCTTCTTCAGGTACTCGATCATCGCGTCCTGGCGGTCGACCGGTTTGAGCGAGAGCTTGTGCTTCTCGACTTGCTCGGTGGAGTTGCCGACCAGGTCCATCCGGGTGCAGTGCCCGCAGTACTGGGGACAGGTGGAGATCATCTCGGCGAGGACCTTGGTGGGGTAGCGATGGGTCAGCCCCTCCACCACCCACATCTCGGCCTCGTGCAGTGAGTCCCGTTCGGAGTGCGGGTGACTCGGCCACTCGGTGTCGCGGTCGCTGCGCACCGGAAGCATGTAGCGGCGGATCGGGTCGGCGTACCAGGCCTCGGTCACCTTCGCCGGGTCGGTGCCCGCGTTGGGCGCCATCGTGTTGATCATCTGCGGCGGCAGCAGCATCGACATCGTGGCCATCTCTCGCTGGTCGGCGAGCATGTCCTCGTAGAAGCGCTCCTCGAGCAGGTCGCCCATGAGGGCGCGCAGTTGCTTGGCGTTGCGGATGCAGTGCACTCGCTGCCACTGCGCGTCACGCCACTCTGCCTCGGTCACGTCGTGCCAGCCGGGGAAGCGGCGCCAGTCGGGTTCGATCAGCTCGACACGGGTGTAGTCGTAGGGCTGATCGTAGGCGGCCACCGGCGAGGTCGGTTCCTGGATCGCAGTCACTTGTACTCCTCGTCGTCGGAAACGCGTGAAAATATCCTGTCACATCGTTCGGAAGACGTAAATATTCCTGTCGCGCGTGGTGTGTCGAAATGTCACCGACCCGCCGGTCACCTGGTCGTCCGCACGCTGCAAACTCGGGAGCGTGACGAACGCGCGAACCACGCTCCTGCTCGGCGGGCGTATCTACAGCCCCTCGGCCCCCGACGCCACCGCCATGGCGATCACCGACGGCACCGTCGTCTGGGTGGGACAGGACGGCCCGGCCAGGGCCCTGCATCCCGACGCCGAACTGGTCGACCTCGACGGCGCCTTCGTCGCACCCGCCTTCGTCGACGCACATGTCCACGCCACCGCGACGGGCCTGCACCTCACCGGGCTGAACCTCGCGAACATCCGCGGTGCCGGAGAGCTCCTCGCCGCGGTCCGCGATGCCGCCCGCCCCGGCCAGGTGCTCGTCGCGCACGGGTGGGACGAATCCCGCTGGAGCGACGGCAGGCTGCCCAGCCGCGCGGAGATCGACGAGGCCTCGAACGGCACCCCGGTGTACCTGAGCCGGGTCGACGTCCACTCGGCGCTCGTCTCCAGCGCCCTCGTCGCGCTCGCCGCCGGCGTGCACGAGGCGCCGGGCTGGTCGGCCGACGGACCGCTGACCCGCGACGCCCACCACCTCGTGCGCGCCGCGATGCGCGAGGCGATCACGCCGCAGCAGCGCCGCGAAGCCCAGCGCGCGTTCCTCGCCGAAGCCGCCGCGCGCGGAGTCGTGAGCGTCCACGAATGCGCGGGCCCGGACATCTCCGGCGCCGAAGACCTCACGGATCTGCTCGCGCTCGCCTCCGAACCCGGACTGCCGGAAGTCGTCGGCTACTGGGGCGAACGCGGTGGTGTCGACACCGCCCGCGCGCTCGGCGCCAGGGGAGTCGCGGGCGACCTGTTCGTCGACGGCGCGCTCGGCTCCCGCACCGCCGCCCTGCACGAGCCGTACGCCGACGCCCATGGCACCTCCGGGACGCTCTACCTCGACGCCCCCGCCATCGCCGAGCACATCAGCGCCTGCACCGAGGCCGAACTCCAGGCCGGTTTCCACGTCATCGGCGACGCCGCCGTCGCGGAGGTCGTCGAAGGGTTCCGGCTCGCGGAGAAGACCGTCGGCCGTCGAGCGCTGGCCGCCCGCCACCACCGGCTCGAACACGTGGAGATGATCGACGTCGACCAGGCGAAGGCGCTCGCGGGCTGGGGTGTGGTCGCTTCGGTCCAGCCGCAGTTCGACGCGGAATGGGGCGGCACCCACGGCATGTACACCGAACGCCTCGGCGCGGAACGCGCCCCGAAGCTCAATCCCTTCGCCGCCATGGCCGCCGAAGGGCTCCTGCTCGCCTTCGGCTCCGACGCACCCGTCACGCCGGTCGACCCGTGGGCCACCGTCCGCGCCGGGACCTATCACCGCACGCCGGGCTCGGGCTTGTCCGCCCGCGCGTCCTTCACCGCCCACACCCGTGCGGGACACCGCGCAGCCGGCGTCAACGACGGCGTCACCGGCAGCCTGGTCCCGGGCGCTCCCGCGCACTACGCGATCTGGGACGCCGAAGACCTCGTCGTCGCGACACCGGACTCACGTGTACAGCGCTGGTCGACCGACCCGCGCGCGGGCGTGCCCCCGCTGCCGAACCTCGCGCAGGGCGCGACACTGCCCGGTTGTCTGCGCACGGTCCGCGGCGGACAGGTCATCCACGATCTGTTCACCCGGACGGCCTAGGGTTCAGGAGTGTCCACGACCGTGACCGATCCGGACCCCGAAGCGGCGCCCCGGAAGCGCTTCTCCCTCGCCTGGCTCGTGCGTTTCCTCGTCGCCGCGGCGTCGGGATTCACGCTGTACCTCAGTTTCGCTCCGCGTCCGCTGTGGTGGCTCGCGCCGCTGGCGTTCACCGGCTTCGCCATGGTGGTGCACGGACGAAGGTTCCGGGGCGCGTTCGGTTACGCGTTCGTGTTCGGGATGGGGTTCTTCCTGCCGCTGCTGACGTGGCTGCTGGATTTCCTCGGCCCGGGCTTCGGGCCGTGGCCGTGGCTCGGGCTGGCGATAGCGCTGTCGGTGTATCTCGGTTTCGGCGGGGCTTTCGCCACCGTGGTGTGGAGGTTGCCGCTCGGGCCGCTATGGGCGGCACTGGTGATCATCGCGCTGGAGACTCCTCGCACCTGGTTCCCCTTCGGCGGTTTCCCGTGGGGTCGTGTCGCGTTCAGCCAGCCTGAGGGCGCGTTCGTCTCGCTGGCATCTATCGGCGGTGCTCCGCTGGTCGGTCTCGCCGTCGTGGCGACCGGTTTCGGGCTCGCGGCGCTGTGCCTGCGGCTGAAGGGCGCGGATCCGCGCCGTTCTCTGGTGGCGGCGTCGGCGCTGACGCTGGTTCCAGTGGTGGCGGGGCTCGCGGTGTGGCCGACGATCGGCACCGAAGCCCAGGACGGCGAGCTCACCGTCGCCACGGTGCAGGGCAACGCCCCGGACATCGGCCTGGCGCTGGAAGGCCGCCGCGACGAACTCCGGAGCAACCACCTCGCCGAAAGTGCCCGGCTGCTGGAAAAGCTCAAGGCGAGCAACACGAAGGTCGATCTGCTCGTATGGCCGGAGACCGCGATGGCCATGCGCACCGGCGATGCCGGCGTCGATCAGCTGGTCCGCGACTACGGCACGCAGGCGATCATCGGTGCGCTGGTCCGGCTGCCCGACGGAAGCGCGCAGAACTCCGCGCTCGTCTGGGATCCGGTCACCGGCCCGGGCCAGCGCTACGCCAAGCAACAGCTCGTGCCGTTCGGCGAGTACATCCCGGCCCGTGAGGTCGCGAAGCTGGTGACCCCGTTCGTCGACAGCGTCGCCGACATGAAGCCGGGCGACGGAGCCAACGCCGCCCTGTCGGTCGCGGGTACCAAGGTCGGCGTCTTCATCTGTTACGAGACAGCCTTCGACTACCCGGCGCGGGAGTCGGCGGCCGATGGCGCGGAACTGCTCGTCGTACCCACCAACAACGCCTGGTACGGACCGGGGGAGATGAGCTATCAGCAGCTGGCGATGTCGCGGTTGCGAGCGGTCGAGCACGGGCGCGCCGTGATCGTTTCCGCCACCAGCGGGGTCAGCGCGATCGTCGCGCCGGACGGTTCGATCACGGCCTCCACCAGCCTGTTCACCGCAGACTCCCTGGTGGGGCGCGTACCGCTGAGGCAGCAGACTACGCTGTCGGATCTACTCGGTGTGACGACGGAGTACGGGCTGCTCGCCCTGGCGATCGCCGGGGTTACCGGCGGGTACGTGCTGCGTTTCCGCACCCGGCGCGCGAGCGTCGCCAAGGCAACGAGGGAAGCGGCGGGCTGACCCGCCGGAACACGGAGGAAAAGCGGATGGCGCAGGCGCCACGGGGGGCCCAGGGAATCGACCCGGTGCTGGTGGTGGTCCCGACGTACAACGAGCGGGAGAACATCGGCCCGATCCTGGAACGCCTGCTCGAAGCACTCCCGGAGGTCAACGCCCTCGTCGTGGACGACGGCAGCCCGGACGGGACCGGCGACGTCGCCGACGAGCTCGCGAAGGCCGACGAGCGGATCCACGTCATGCACCGGACCGAGAAGGCCGGCCTGGGCGCCGCGTACGTCGCGGGTTTCCGCTGGGGACTCGCTCGTGACTACGCCACCATCGTCGAGATGGACGCCGACGGCTCACATGCGCCGGAGGATCTGCCGCGGGTACTGGCGGCCCTCGAGGACGCGGATCTGTCCATCGGCTCCCGGTACGTTCCCGGTGGCAGCACGGTGAACTGGCCGTTCCAGCGCAAGGCGCTCTCCTGGGTGGCGAACCTCTACGCGAGGATCGCGCTCGGCACGAAGATCAAGGACATCACGGCGGGTTTCCGCGCGTACCGCCGCACGGTGCTGGAGAAGCTCCCGCTCGACGAGATCGCCTCGCGGGGCTACTGCTTCCAGATCGACCTGGCGTTCCGCACGGCGCTCGCCGGGTTCGAGGTGGTCGAGGTGCCGATCACCTTCACCGAACGCGAGGTCGGTCAGTCGAAGATGAGCGGTTCGGTCGTGCGCGAGGCGATCGTCCTGGTCGGTCTGTGGGGGCTCAAGCGTCGCTGGCAGCAGCTTCGCGGGCTGGCCAAGAAGGGCTGACCCCCAGCACGCTCACCCCGAGCTTTCCCAGTTCCTTCACCGTCGGCTCGTCCGGCGCCGCGTCGGTGATCACGCCCGCGACGTCGGACAGGGGGAGCACGGTGAACGGCGAGGCCGCGCCGATCTTCTCCGAACTGGCCAGCACGTAGGTGTCGGCGGCCCGTTTGGCGAGGGTGCGTTTCATCGCGGCCTCGTCGGAGTCGCCGGTGGTGAGCCCGGTCTCGGGATGCACGCCGGTGACGCCGAGGAAGAACAGATCGGCGTTGATGCCCTCGGCCGCCTCGGCCGCGGCCGCCCCGCAGGTGACGGCGGAGTGCTTGAAGAGCCGTCCGCCGATGAGGAACACCTCGACCTTCGGATGCGTGACGAGCGCGGCCGCGACCGTGGGGCTGTGCGTGACGATTGTCGCTTCGAGGTCGACGGGGAGTGCCTTCGCCAGCGCGAGCGCGGTCGTGCCGCCGTCGAGGATGACCGTCGATCCCAGCCGGATCAACGCTGCTGCACGTTTCGCGATCCGTTCCTTGCCTGCGACGCTGACCGCCATGCGCGTCGCGTAGTCCGCGGTGGCCGGGGAGACCGGCAGGGCTCCGCCGTAGACCCGCTGACAGAGCCCGGCGTCCGCGAGTTCTCGCAGGTCACGGCGGATGCTGTCTTCCGATACGCCGAGTTCGGCGGCGAGGTCCTTCGCCACGATGCGGCCTTCGCTCTTGAGTCGTTCCATCAGCAGGTCTCGTCGCTGCGCAGCCAACATGTGCACGTTCCTCCTTGTTCCTGCCGATTGTTGCACATTATGCTCCGGCGCATGAGCAAACCTCTGATGATCCTCATCGCCGGACCGTTCCGCTCCGGAACCGGCGACGACCCCGAACTCCTCGCCCGTAATCTCGCCCGGCTCGAAGAGGCGGCCTGGCCGATCTTCCGCAGCGGGCACGTGCCGATGATCGGCGAGTGGGTCGCGCTCCCGGTGCTGCGCGGCGCAGGCGGGAAGACCGTCGCCGACCCGATCGCCAAGGAGGTCATGTATCCGACGGCCGACAGGCTGCTGCATCACTGCGACGCCGTCCTGCGGCTGCCGGGCGAATCCACCGGCGCCGACCAGGACGTCGCCATCGCGCTCTCCCGCGGCCTGGCGGTGTATCACCATGTCGAGGACATCCCGGGGTATCAAGCCGCGTGACCACGTGTGACGTTTCCGCCGGCTGTACTCAGCAGGCGGAAACGTTCCTCTGGAGTTCCGCGAGTACAGCGCGGATCGCCGGGCTCGCCTCGGCGCTGCGGCGCCACGCCGCGTGCACCTCGCGCCTCGGCGGGCGCCGCAGTGGCCGGACGACGAGCCCGTCGGCCAAGGGCGGGCGCGCCAGCCGCGGGATCAACGCGAGTACCTCGCCCGAGGCGACGAGCGACAACTGCGTGGAGAAGTCGTCCACCAGATGCCGGACGTCGGGCTCCTCCGGCAGTTCGGCGAACAGGCGCCGGAACCACTGGTGGCACACCGTGCCCGGCGGACTGGTGACCCACGCGTGCCCGGCCAGGTCCGCACCGTCCAGCGGCGGCTCGGCTCGCGCCAGCGGATGGGCCCTGGCCATGACGACGTCGCCGAGATCGGTGTGTACGAGACGTCGGGCAAGGGCGGGCGAGAGCGGGACAGGCAGGCCGTCGGCGTCGTGCAGGAGCGCGAGATCGGCCGTACCGGACTCGACGCTGTGCAACGCCTGGTCGGGATCCTGCTCGGTGATGTGCAGCCGGAGATCGGGGTAGCGCCCCAGCAGCCGCACGTGAACGGGGGCCAGGAGCCCGCGGATACCCGTCGAGAACGCGGCCACCCGTAAAATCCCGCGAGGCGCGCCCTCCGCCACCGACTGAGCGGCCTCGGCGCAGCGCTCGAGTGCCTGGAACACCTCCAGGGACGAGTCGACCACGGCCTGACCTGCCGGAGTGAGCACGACTCCGCGTCCGGCCGGAGCGAGCACGGGCATCCCGATCTGGCGCTCCAGCCGCTTGATCTGCTGCGACACCGCCGACGCCGTGAACCCCAGTTCGTCCGCCGCCCGCGCCAACGTCCCCAGTGCGGCCACCGACCGCAGTGCCCGCAGGGCTCCGACCTCGATCATGAAGCGATACTACGCAATACCGGCCAAAAACCATCGCTGGACCGCAGGTATCGACGCCGACAGGATCGACCGCATGACCGAGACCCTCTTCGGCTCCAACCTCGTCGCCATGGTCACCCCGATGGAACCCGACGGCGCACTCAGCGAACCCGGCCTCTCCAGCCTGGTCGACCACCTGCTGAACACCGGCTGCGACGGCATCGTCGTCGGCGGGACCACCGGCGAGTCACCCACCCTGACCGACACCGAAGCCGCCCGGCTCGTCCGCACCGTGGCCGGCCACGCCAGGAACCGGGCGCGCGTGATCGCCGGCGTCGGCACCTACGACACCACCGCCTGCATCCGGCGCGCGAAGGAAGCCGAGGCGGCCGGCGCCGACGCGCTCCTGCTGGTCTGCCCCTACTACTCCAAGCCGACACAGGCTGGGATCGCGGCACACTGCCAGGCCGTGGCCGACGCCACCGAACTACCCGTGATGCTCTACGACGTCCCGGCCCGCACCGGAACGGCCATGGAGGCGGCGACCCTGATCGAACTCGCCCGTCACCCCAGGATCCGAGCCGTGAAGGACGCCAAAGGCGACCTGTTCGAAGCGATGTCAGTCATGGCGCACACCCGGCTGGCCTACTACTGCGGCATCGACGAACTCAACCTGCCGTACCTCGCCGCGGGAGCCACCGGCCTGGTCAGCGTCGTGGGCAACGCCTACGCCGACCGAAACGCCGAACTCATCGCCGCCGTACGCGGGGGAGACCTCGACACCGCGCGGACCCTCAACGCCGCGCTGCTTCCCCTGGCCGACGCGTTCATGCGCACCTCGCAGGGAGCGATCATGGCCAAGGCCGCACTGGCCGAACTCGGTGTCATCCCGCACGCGACGGTGCGGCTCCCGCTGCTGGATTCGCCACCCGAGCACCTGCTGCGACTCCGAGACGTCTTGGCGCCTCTCCGCACCGGGGCTCTCGTGGGTGATACGAGCTGTTAGTGCCAAGGGTGCCCTAGTGGCCGCGCGGCGGTGTGGGTGGTCGTCGCCGTGCACGGTGGCAGTTTCGCGTGTCGTCCGCCGGATCACGCGTGTCGTCCGGTCAATCACGCGAAACCCGGTGGTCGTGAGTGTTTCGGGTCGTTCTAGCGACCCGGAACACGCACGACCACGCATCCCCGAGACACGGCGAAGCCCCCGCGGTGGGAGGTCGCGGGGGCTTCGCCGGTTCGTGGTGGGGCTAGCTACTTGTGCCGTGCGTCAGGCGGACCGGGTGGTCCTGCGTCCCTTCAGCTCGGCGAGACGTTCGTTGAGCAGATCTTCGAGCTCCGGGATCGAACGGCGCTCCAGGAGCATGTCCCAGTGCGTCCTCGGGGGCTTGACCTTCTTCTGCTCCGGCTGCCCGCCGTCCACGATCTCGGACTCGCTGCCGTGCAGCCTGCACTCCCACACCGAGGGGATCTCGGCGTCGTCGGAGAAGGGCACCTCGAACTCGTGGTTCTTGGGGCAGGCGTAGCGCACGGTGCGCCGAGGCGCGAGGTCGTGGTTGCGGTCGGTCTCGTAGCTGACCGCTCCCAGCCGGCTTCCACGGAGAACACGGTCGGCCATGATGGGGGTCCTTTCAGTCAGCTCCGGGTGGAGCCAGGGTGATGCTCACCCTATGCAACGACAGTGACGGCCAGAGGATTCCCTGGACAGCATGTCCTTGCTCACGATGAGCTGTGTCACCCGGTGGCAACAGCTTCTCCTAGTAGGAGTGGTTTCGCGCTCTGGCGTGACGTCAATACGGCCATCTTGGTGCGGATATCCCCCAGATGGGCTAGTAGTACGCCTGTCACGTCAACCGTAACTGACCGTGTTGGGCCGAGGAGGGCCCCAGGTCGCCCAGTCGAAAGTGGCGACGGCACAATACCTGATAACGGACCGTATTCGGTTCGCCCTCAGAACGTGATACCGGTGAAGATTCAACGACCATCTGTTCGGTATCTGCCACCACCACGGTGTCGCCGGCCCGCAGCACCTCGCCGTCGGACACCCGCGCGTTGAACCGCCCGGTCTGCCCGCACCAGCACAGCACCTCGACCTGAACCGGCTGCAACTCGTCCGCCAGCTCGAACAACCGCGCCGCACCCGGGAACAACACACTCCGGAAATCCGTCGCGATCCCGAAGCAGTACACGTCGATCTGGACGTCATCCGCCAGTTCGGCCAGCTGATCCACCTGATCGGGCGACAAGAACTGCGCCTCGTCGACGATCAGGTAATCCACATGCCGCCCGGCCGCCCACTGCTCACGCACCAGCAACCGCAGATCGGTCTCGTTCCCCACCTCGATCGCCTTGCGCGTCAATCCGATCCGGCTCGTGATCTGCGGCTCCCCGGACCGGTCATGCCGCACCAGCACCATCCCACGACGACCCTGCCGCGCGTGGTTGTGGTCGATCTGCAAAGCCAGCGTCGACTTCCCGCAGTCCATCGGCCCGTAACAGAACTTCAGCTTCCCGACGACCGGCACACCCCGCCGTGAACCCGCCACCGGCACCGACGACAACGCGTCCGTGGGATCCGGGCCACTCTCCTTCAGTACGGTCACGACGCCCGACCCTATCGGCACGCTCCGCCCTCACAGCACCGCCGGTGGCCGGTTGCCCGCCGCCTCGATCGCCCGGCGCACCGGCACCAGCCACACGAACACGAAACCGAGCACGAAGAAGATCACCAGAGCGATGATCGCGTACCGGAACGAGCCGGTGATCTGCCCGACCGCCGCGAACAACAGCGGACCGAGCCACGACGTCCCCCGCTCACCGACCACGTACAGCGAGAAGTACTGCGCGTCCTTTCCATCCGGGATCATCTGCCCGAACAACGACCGCGACAACGCGTTCGTTCCCCCCAGCACCAGCCCGATCCCGACCGCCACCGCGTAGAACTGCAGCGGTTGCCCGGCCTGGATGAAGAACGCGAAGCACAGCACGGCCACCCAGGCCACCAAACTGCCCAGAATCGTCTTCTTCGCCCCGATCCGCGCCGCGATCGCCCCGTGGATCATCGCCCCGGCGTACGCCAGGAACTGGATCACCAGGATCGTGACGATGAGCACCTGGGTGCTGTACTTCAGCTCGTCCTTGCCGTACTGCGCCGACACCGCCACCACCGTCGTGATCCCGTCGGTGAAGACCAGATAGCTGCCGAGGAACGCCAGCGTCAGGGGATAGGCCCTCGCCTCCTTGATCGTCTGCTTCAACTCCTTGAACCCGGCCGTCAGCACCGACAGGCCACGCTCGCCCGACTTCGGCACATGAGTCTGGGGGAGCGCCCGCACCGCCGGGATCGTGAACACCGCCCACCAGATCCCCGACGTCAGGAAGCAGATCTGGATCGCCAGTCCTTCACTCACCCCGAAGAACTCGTGCCCCATGAAGAACCCGAGCTGCAGCGCCAGCGCCAGACCACCGCCGAGATACCCGAAAGCCCATCCCTTCGACGACACCGCGTCCCGCTCATCGGGCTCCGCGATGTCCACCAGGAACGAGTAGTAGACGACCAGCGCACCGCCGTAACCGATGTTGGCCAGGATGAACGTCCAGACCCCGACCTCCCAGTTCGTCCCCGCGATGAAGAACATCAACGCCGACGCCACCGCACCCAGGAACGCGAACCCGCCGAGGATCCGCCGCTTGTGCCTGCTCCGGTCCGCGATCGCACCGGCGATCGGCAGCACCAGCACCTGCGTCACCGTCGCGATCGACAGCAGATACCCCCACAGCGAACCAGCGGGGAAGTGGAGCCCGAACAAGGAGACGTCGCAGTTCTGAAGGGTGCTCGAAGCTCCACTCGAATCGGTGCACGCCCTGTCCCCGTTAAGGGTGAAATTCGTCTTCGCGTCCGCCGACGCGATCTCGCTCAAATAGAGCGCACCGAAGACGGTGATCACCGACGAATAGAACGGCGAATTGGCCCAGTCATAGAGGTACCAAGCCCGCCACACCCGCTTGCGATCACGGGTCCCGGCCACCGTCATGCACTGCTCCTGAAGTCGAGAACGTCGAGGTCAGCGGGAGACTACTGGTGATCACACCCACCTGTCCGGCACGAGTCCGGACCGTGTTCGTTTCGACGCGGGACGAACCCTTCCCGGACACCTTCCCGACCATTGTCGGCGTGTCGCTGCCACGATCCCCGTGTGTTTCGTGTGAGGCTGGTGAGCGATCTGTGACTCTTGTGAAGCACGGGGCTGATACTTACTGTTCCGCTCATGAGGACCCATCGCCTTCGCACAGCACACCGCGTAGTGGCGAGAACACTCCTGCTCGCCCTCGCCGTGACGGGCCTGCAGATCGCCACCACCGGATCCGCCGCCGCGGATCCCCACGGCTCCCACTGGGCCAAGCTCCGCATGTGTGAATCGAGCGGGCGCTACAACATCAACACCGGCAACGGCTACTACGGCGCCTACCAGTTCGACCTGCCCACCTGGCGCAGCGTCGGCGGCCAAGGGCGACCCGACCAGGCCGCCCCCCGCGAGCAGGACTACCGGGCCCTCTACCTCTACCGCATGCGCGGCTGGCAACCCTGGGAATGCGCCGGCAAACTCGGCTTCCGCAACGACAGCGACGGCCGCAGCAAACGCGTCCCGTCCTACGCCGACTCCGCCTACATCGGCGGGGGAGGACAGCCCGCCCCGCCGCCTCCGCCCAAGCCGAAGCCCACCCCGCCCGCTCCGCCAGGCGGACCCAAACCCGCCTGGCCCGGCGTCGTCTACGCCTACGGCGACTGCGCGGTACCCCTGAAGCAGTTCCAGCTGCGGATGAACGCCTTCGGCTACGGCTTCACCGGAACAGGCTGCTACTACGACAAAACCCGCGAAGCCGTCCTCGCCCTCCAACGAGCCAACGGCATCAACGACTCAGGACGGCTCGGACCCAAGACCTGGGACGCCGCCTGGAACGGAAAAGCACCCCGATGACGTCCCCGCGTTTAGTCCTCTAAATGCGCTTACAACGCATTTAGAGGACTAAACGCGGATCAGGAAGGCCAAGCGCCGCGTTCCCGAAGAACGTCACGCAGCAGATCCGGCCGGTCCGTCACGATCCCGTGCACCCCGAGATCCAGCAACAGCCGCATCTCCGCCGGATCGTCCACCGTCCACGTGTGGACCTCGAAACCCCCACGCGTCGCCTGCCGCAGGAACGCCCGGTCCACCACCTTCAATCGCCCCTGCCGCACCGGCACCTGCGCCATCGCACCCCGTGACAAGGCCCGCAACGACACCAGCGGCAAGAACCCGTTCGCCCACATCACCGCCACCGAACGCGGCCCCATCGCGGTAACCAGCTTCGGCCCCGCCAGCTTCCGGATCCGCGCCAGCCGCGCGTCGGAGAACGACGCCGCCGCGACCCGGTCGTACGCCCCGGTCCGCTCGATCGCCCGCACGAAGGGCGCCACCGCCTCGTTCGACTTCACATCGATGTTGAACCGCGCCTCCGGCAGCTCCTCGAGGACGTCCTCCAGCCGCGACAACGGCGCACGGCCACCGACCTTGACCGTCCGCAACTGAGCCCACGTCTGCCGGGAGATCAACCCCGCACCGTCCGTCGTCCGGTCCAACGACGCGTCGTGATGAACGACCACCACACCATCCGACGTCGCGTGCACATCCGTCTCCAGGTAGCGATAACCCTCCGTCACCGCCTGCTGGAAGGCAGGCAACGAGTTCTCCAGTCCTTCCAGGTCACCGAGGTGCCAGCCCCGATGGGCGAAGGCACGCGGGAGCGGGTCGGCGAGGTACGGAAACAGTGTCGGCACCCCACTAGTGTGCACTTCGGTCGTGGCCCCGGCATGATCGCCGGATGGCCAGCTAGGGTCTGATCCGTGAGGGAAGTGGCCGAACACCCGAAGACATCCGCCGAAGAGGTGTCCGAACTCCGCCGCGCGGGGGTACCCAAACACTGCGGATGGTGCGGCCGACGGCTCGAACAAGGCGGCAACGTCGGCAGGCGCCGCCGCTACTGCGGGCAATCCTGCCGCCAGCGCGCCTACGAACGCCGCACCGCCCTCCAACGCAGCGGACTCCCCGAAGACGCCGTCGTCCTCTCCGACACCGAGATCGCCACCCTCCAGGACAGGCTCTTCCAACTCCGCTGCGCCGCCGAAGACGTCGTCACCGCGGCCGACGACGGCGCTTCCGTCGCCGAACTCCGCGGCCTCGCCGGCGAAATCGCCCAAGCAGCCAAGGACCTCGAACAACTCCGCTGAGCTACAAGATCCCGTCCAGCGCCCGGTACGTCCGGTTGCTCGCGGCCGCCGCACGCTGCTCACGTCCGGTCGCCTCGATGTAGTTCTGGCTGGTCGCGAGGCTCGCGTGCCCCAGCAAAGCCATGATCTCGGACGCCGTCGCGCCGTCCTCCGCCAGCCTTGTCGCGAAGGTGTGCCGCAACGCGTGGAGGTTCGCCCCGACCGGCACGCGGTCGTGCAGGCCTGCCCACCGATAGCAGGATTTGACGAGGTACTCGAGCGCGCCGCGGCCGATCGGCTCGCCCGCACGATCCCGGAGGAGGGGAGTGGAGGGCCCGAACCGTTGCTGCGGGAACCGCCGACGACAGGAGGCCAGGTACTCCTCGATGATCTTCTCCATGATCGGCTGCACCGGGATCGACCGGTCGCGGCTTCCCTTGCCATGGACGTGCAGCCGCATCTCGCCCTGACGGCCGACCAGCGATCGCGCCGTCAGGGCCCGCATCTCGGCGGCACGCAGCCCGGCGACCAGCCCCAGCGCGATCACCAAGACGTCCCGCTCCGGCCATGGATCTCGTGTCCGGCGCGAGCCGTCGGCGGCGGCAGCGAGCAGCTGCTCCGGGGTTTCCTCACCGCGCAACGGTTTCGGCGTCAGCGGAGGCGCCTTCGGCCGGGCGACCGCGCCCATCGGATTGCCCGCGAGCAACCCGTCGGACACGCAGAAGGTGAGGAACTGATTCCAGGTCGACCAGGCGCGGAGCACCGAACTCTTCGCGTGGGTGTCTGCGAAGGCACCGAAGGCGTTGCGGAGCGCCTGGGCGGTGAGCATCTCAACAGTGAGTTCGTCAGGGGAGCGGTCCAGTTCGCGAAGCAGAAGTGCGGTGATGCCGGCGAGGTCGCGGCGGTAGGCGTCGGTGGTGTGAGGAGAATCCTTACGGGGACGACGTGCGGCGAAAAAGGCTTGCTGTGCCTCGGAAACCCTCATGAACATCTTGTACCGCATGGCACCGACAGTCTTACACTCGGTTATATTCCGTTTCATGCATAATAGTGATTATGCATGAAACGGAGTGATGGGTCCGGAAACCCCTCGCGGGGGATCCCGGTTCGCCCGTCGCTCTCCGGGGTGTCATGAAAGGGTCATTCAGGACGAAAAGCGTCAGGAACGACCCTTTCGTGACACTTGGGCCACCTAGGCGGCACTTGGGTCCATGTCGTCGCCAGACTGGCCGACTCGACGAGATCCAACCGCGCCTGACGCCTCCATTGATCATCAATGGCTCCGTGAGACCCACATCGATTCGTCACAGTGACGTATTGAGGCTGGGTGATCGGACCTCCGTTTCGCGTCGCCGGGGGTGCCATGGGTCGCCTCAGGAGATCTGTGGCGACCCGGTTCAGGGTGAGCCAAAGGGAGCCATGCCCGCATCAGGCGTGGCGAAGGGCGCTTTCACTGCATGAAATGCGACGAAGGACCCCTTCGCGCCTGCATCGAGGCCCCTCTCGGCCATCGTTATCCAGGTCAGCCAAAGTGCCGATAATGTACATTATGTCAAGTAAGGTCAGGACATGTCCTCCCTCAGGCTGAAGCGGGACATGGTTCGATGCCCTGGTGATTCCTACCGAAGCCGACCTTGCCGACGCGTTGACCACGGCCACTCGTGCAGCCGTCACAGACCTGTTCCGCGACAACCCCGGCCACACGTTCTACTACGTCACGCTGACCACGCCCGGCGAAGCCTTTGGTCCGGCTCTGTCGGCGTGGTCGCACGAGGCGCTGACACAGCGACCAGACGCCGACGACGTCCGCTACTCCTACGCCGATTCACCGTTTTCGATCGGTGGTGAGGAACATCTGAAGCCGGTCCGCGAGCTGTTCGCCGCCCGGCCGGAGGTGTTCGACATCGCCGACGACGATGCCTCCGACGCGGAGTTCGATCTTCGGCTTCGTGCGATGGAGACGGCGCTGCGCAGGCTCTCTGACGAAGGTCTGTTCGGTGTCGGCGAAGCTCGCGGGAACGTGCTGGTTCTGGCCGAGGTCGTTCCTGACGACGAGGAGAACGTCGCCCGTGCTCGTCGGCTCAACCCGCCCGGGCCGGCGTTGGACGCTTGGCTGGCTTACTGGGGCCTGGCCTGAATCCTGCGGCGAATACCCGCCACAGGATGTCGTGTATTCGGTGGATCGCGGACTTCGGCTCGCCGGACTCCCCCGACGCTGACAAGGTCATGCACGCCCAGCTCGACACCCCGCACGGATACACGCTGATGGCTTGCGACGTTGACGGCCAGGTCGAGGACGTGCCGCACTCCCCTGGCAACAACGTCGCGGTCTACCTCGGTGGCGATGGCGAACTCCGCGGCCATTTCGAGAAGTTGTCCGTCGGCGGCACGGTGACCATGCGGCTGGAGAAGCAGGTGTGGGGCGACGAGGCCGGCGCGCTCGTGGACAAGTTCGGGATCACCTGGATGGTCAACATCGCCAACGCTACTTCGCGTCGGGCGGGACCAGACGCCGGGTGATCCGGTCGAACAGTTCCACCATAGGCTCGCTGACGTCCCCGCCGAACTCCGTCAGCTAGGGTCGTTTTTCGGAAGAGAACCTGGGGGTAGCCGAAATGTCCGAGTGCGCCGCTGTGCATGTCGATCCGTCGAACGAGCGGATGTTGATGGCGTGGGACGGTGACGACGGCGCTCTTTGGGCGCAGCGCGCGCAGCGTTTCGACGACGGTGTCGCTGCTTATCGCGACACGTTCTTCGCCGCGGCCGGCATCAGGCCGACTGACAACGTCCTCGACGTCGGTTGCGGTGCGGGTCAGACGACGAGGGACGCGGCGCGGTTCGCCAGTCGCGGTTCCGCGCTGGGTGTCGACCTCTCCGGTGAGATGCTGGTTCTCGCTCGTCGGCTCGCCGAGGATGAAGGCGTTCCCAATGTCTCTTTCGCGCAGGTGGACGCGCAGATCCATCCGTTCGCCGAGGCGCGGTTCGATGTGGTGATCAGCAGGCACGGATCGATGTTCTTCGGTACTCCCCTGGCCGCGTTCTCCAACTTGGCCAGGGCGACAAGGCCTGGTGGCCGTTTGATCCTGCTGACGTGGCAGCCGTTGCGGCTCAACGAGTGGATCACCACGTTCCGGACGATCTTCGCGGCGGGTCGTGAGGTGCCGTCGTCGGATCTCGCGCTGAGCGACCCGGCCGAGACCGAGAAGTTGCTGGTCTCGGCCGGGTACTCCGACGTCCGGTGCACCGCGGTGACCAAGCCGATGTACTTCGGCCAGGACGTGGATGACGCGGCCGACTTCATCGTCGAGCAGCATGGTGGCCGGTTGAGCGACCTGGATGAGGCCGCTCGCACCGCGGCTGTGGATGCCTTGCGAGCCGATCTCGCCGAGCACCAGACCGACCGAGGCGTTTTCTACGGCTCGGCGGCCTGGCTCGTCGAGGCCCGGCGTCCTTGAGCTACTGCTTGCGGGCGATCAAGTAGGCCTGTGGCGTGCTTTCGAATTCCTCGGACGGCTCACGGACGAGGGTGGAGAGCACGCTGAACTTCGCCTCCCCCAGCTGCTCGGTGATCTTCTCGGGCGACAGGCGGTAGGCGTCGCAGGAGATGTCGTGCCCATAGGCGTGCTCGATGTGGCGTACTTCGTCGCCGACCTGGAAGGCCACGAGCAGGTGGCCGCCCGGGGCGAGGATCCGGTGGAAGTCGGCGAAGATCTCCGGCAGCCGCTCTCGTGGTGTGTGGATGATGGAGTACCACGCGACGACGCCGGTCAATGCACCGTCCTCAATGGACAAACCGGGCATCTCCCCTACCCGGAAGTCCAGGTGGGGGTACCACTTGCGGGCGACGGCGACCATTTCCGGGGAGAGGTCGATGCCGTGGATGTCGAGGCCCAGCTGGTGGAGGTACTCGGTGATGCGGCCGGGTCCGCAGCCGATTTCGGCGACGCGGCCGCCGCCGGCGGCCTGGACGAGTTCGGTGTACGCGCCGAGCACGGCGCGGTCCCAGGTGGATCCGGCGAGGTGGTCGCGGAGCAGTTCGGCATAGTCGGCCGCGACCGTGTCGTAGGCGGTGCGGGTGGTTTGGAGGTAGTCGGTCACGGCGGCGACCCTAGACCCGAGCACCGACAACAATCGTCGCGTACAGCGCTTCGTCGGTGACCACTTCGGGGGTCAATCCGTTGTGTGCCATGGCTTCCGCGGTGCTCGCGGCCTGGCTTTCGCCGGTTTCGATCAGCAGGTGCCCGCCCGGTGCGAGCCATTGTGGGGCTTCGGCGGCGACGCGGCGGTGGACCTCGACCCCGTCGTGCCCGCCGTCGAGGGCGACGCGAGGTTCGTGGTCGCGTGCTTCGGGCGGCATCATCGCGATGGCGTCGGTGGGGACGTACGGGGCGTTGACGACCAGGATGTCGACCCGGCCTCGTAGCGTCGCGGGTAGTGGTGTGTAGAGGTCGCCTTCGAAGACCTCTCCCCTGGCTTGGGCGACGTTGACGCGGGCGCAGCGGACTGCGGCGGGCTCGATGTCGGCCGCGTAGAGCCGGATGTCGCCGAGTTCGGCGGCGATGGCGGCGCCGAGTGCGCCGGTGCCGCAGCAGAGGTCGAGGACGACCGCTCCTGGTCCGGCGAGGGTGGCGGCGTGGCGGACGAGGAGTTCTGATCGTTGCCGTGGCACGAAGACGCCGGGTTCGACGGTGATGCGCAGTCCGTGGAATTCCGCCCAGCCGAGGATGACTTCGAGCGGTTCGCCGTCGATGCGGCGCTGGATCATGGTGTCGAGTTCGTCGGGGGTGCGGGCTTCGGCGGTGATCAGGTGGGCTTCGTCTTCGGCGAAGACGCATCCGGCGGCCCGGAGCTTTTCGATGACGGTCACTGGTTTCGCAGTCTGGTGAGGATTCCGTCGAGGGCCTGGCGGACGGTGTCGGGGACGCCGTTGGTGCGCAGGTCGGTGAGGAATTGTTCGTTGAGCCCGCCGGGGGTCATGTGTTTGCCGGTGAGGGTTTCGAGGGAGCCGCTCTGCTGGACGAGGGAGTGTCCGAGCTGGCCGAAGATGTGGCTGGTGAAGGCGGTCGCCGTGGTGTCCTCGATGCCTTGGTCGGTCATCCAGGCGGCGATGGTGCCGAGGTAGTCGAGGTGGGCGGCGAAGGTGGCCGTGGCGCCGCTGAAGACGTCGAGGTCCTTCTCCGCGGCGGGGACGACGCTGCCACCGATGCTGTCGAAGAGGGCTCGGGCTTCGGGGTTGTCGGGGTACATCGCGGTGAGGCTTTGGCGGCGCGCGGCCGGGGGCAGGGGAATGCTCCGGACGACTTCGCGGGCGGGGGCGGCCCAGTCGCGCAGCCGGTCGAGGGGGACGCCGGCGAGGGCGCTGATCAGGACGTGGTCGGGCCGGAAGGTGAGGTCTCGGAGGACTTCTTCGGCGATCGGCGGGCGGACGGCGAGCACGATGGTCGTGGCGCTGTCGAGGACGGCTTGGTTGCTGTCGCGGACTTCGACGTTGGCGAAGCGTGCCGAGAGTTCTTGGCCGACGCTGCGGCTGCGGGGTGAGAGGAAGATCGAGGGCGGGTCGGTGATGTCCTTGCTGAGGCCTTCGACGATGGCGGCGGTGATCTCGCCCGCGCCGACGAATCCGTAGTCCATGGTCAGGCTCCCGTGTGGCCGTCGACGCGTTCGCGGATGAGGTCGGCGTGGCCGTTGTGGCGGGCGTATTCGCCGATCATGTGGAGGTAGAGCATGCGCAGGGAGAACGGGTTCCCGCCGAGGTCGAAGGTGTCGTCGAGGGATCCTTCGGCGGCGGCTTCGTCGGCGAGCCGGATCTCGTCCAGGAGGATGTCGTATGCCTCTTCGGCTTTGGCGGCGTCGAGGACTTCGAAGTCGTGGTCCTTGCCGAGGGCGGGGTCGTAGAGGGGTTCGATGTCCTGTGCGGCGTAGCGCAGGCGGAACCAGAAGCGTTCGACCTTGGCGAGGTGCCGGACGAGGCCGAGCAGGGTCATGTTCGACGGCGGGACCGATGCCGTGGCGAGCTGTTCTCCGGTGAGGCCGGCGAGTTTGTGGAGGAAGGTGCTGCGGTGCCAGGCCAGCAGGGAGGGCAGGAGGGTCGGCTCGTCGGCGGCGGTGTCGCCGGACGGCCGGGTCACCTCGGGGGCGGTCCATGTCATAGCGGCGATCATGCCATCGGGTGACGTGGGGTTCGTGGTGCGCCCGCTGGGGTGAGCGGGGTCACGTGGAGGCTGCTGAATCCTTTCGCGAGGGTCGCGGCTCTTGTAGGGGCCGGGACAAGCTCGGCGCAGGAGGAGGTTGTCGTGGAGGCCGAGTGGCCGAGGGAATCGTTGATCGTGGCGGCGCAGGGCGGGGACGCGTCCGCCATCGCCGCGCTGGTCTCGGGTTCCCATCCGCATGTGCAGCGGTTCGCGCGGTCGCTGTGTGCTTCGCCGGAGGACGCGGAGGATTCGGCGCAGGAGGCGCTGATCATCCTGTACCGGAAGATCGGCACGCTGCGGGCCACGGGTGCGCTCGCGTCGTGGATGTTCCGGATCGTGCGCAACGAATGCCTCCGTCGGGCGCGCCGGGTGGTGCGTGGTGCGGGTCCGGCGGATTCCGTCGCGGTGGTTTCGGCCGAGGAAGACGCGTTGGATCGGCTGGAGGCGCAGCGGGTGGCCGCGGCGATCGCCGAGTTGCCCGCCGACCAGCGTCGCGTCTTGATCATGCGTGACATCCAGGGGCATTCGGGCCGGGCGGTCGCCGACGCGCTCGGTCTGAGCACGGCCGCGATGAAGTCCCGGCTGCACCGTGCGCGGGCGACGGTCCGTGCCTTTCTCGACGACCCCGCTTCCTGACCTTCTTTTGAGGAGTTTTCATGCTCGAAATCGGTTCCACGGTCCCTGATGTCGCGCTGGAGGACACGACCGGGCAGGTCGTGCGGCTTTCGGAGTTCCGCGGTACGGCCGGAGTGCTGATCTATTTCATGCGCTCGACCACGTGTCCGGTGTGCACCGGCCATGTGAAGGACCTGGCGGCGCGGTCCGAGGAGCTGGCGGCGGCCGGTGTGCGGGTGTTGGTGGCGGTTCCCGAGGGCCGGGCGGAGGCCAAGGCGTGGCGGGCGAAGCGCGGGTTGTCGCTCCCGGTGGTCTCGGGCCGGAACGGCACGCCGCATGAGGCGTTCGGATTGGCGAAGAAGATGCTGCAGCAGTCGGGCAGTGTGCTGATCGACCGGGACGGGGTGGTCCGGCATGCCCATGCGGCGACCATGCCGACGAGTGCTTATGACAAGAAGGGCATCGCCAGGGCGGTGGAGGGGCTCGCCAGGGTGCGTTGACTGAAGGTGTGAATCAGTGCTTCACTTCTTGGGTGCCGTATCGACGTACACCGAAGGTCCAGGAGCGCCTGGACGCCCAGCGCGACGCCGTTCTCGCCGCCGCCATGGAGCAATTGGCCGAGCGCGGGTACGCGGGTTGCTCGGTGTCGGCGGTCGCCGAACGGGCGGGCGTGGCGGTCGGGAGCGTGTACCGCCACTACCCCACCAAGGCCGCCCTGGTCGTGGAGTTGTTCCGCAAGGTCGTCACGCGTGAGGTCGAGGCGGTGCGCGAGGTGTCGGAGCGGCCCGGCACGCCTGCCGAGCGGGTCGTGGCGGTCTTCGACACCTTCGCGAGCCGGGCGCTGAAGACGCCGCGGATGGCGTACGCGCTGCTGGCCGAGCCCGTCGACGCGCCGATCGAGGCCGAGCGGCTGGTGTTCCGGCGTGCCTTCCGTGACGTCGTGGCCCAGCACGTGGCCGACGGCGTCCGGTCCGGGGCGCTGCCCGCCCAGGACGCGGACGTCACCGCGGCGGCGCTCGTCGGGGCGGCCGCCGAGGTGCTGATCGGCCCGTTGACCACCGGCAGTGCGGACGAGGTGTCCGGGCTGCGCACTTTCGTCCTGCGTTCCTTGGGAGGTTCCGATGCCGAGCACTCATGAGGTCACCAATCAGGTCCCGCCGCTGGCGGAGTACGACGTCGCCGCCGACCCGGCCTTGCTGGAAGGGCTGGAGCGGGCGGGCGCGGGCTGGGCGGTGGCCGAGGTCCACGCCCTCGGCAGGCTGGCCGGGAGCGAGCAGGCCCAGGAGTGGGGCAGGCTGGTCAACGAGAACGAGCCGGTGCTCCGGACGCACGACCGGGTCGGGAACCGGATCGACGAGGTCGAGTTCCACCCGCACTGGCACGAGCTGATGGACGTCGCGGTGTCCCATGGGTTGCACGCGGCGCCGTGGCGGGATTCCCGGCCGGGTGCGCACGCGGCGCGGGCAGCGAAGATGTACGTCTGGGGCCAGGTCGACGCGGGGCACACGTGCCCGATTTCGATGACGTACGCGGCGGTTCCGGCGTTGCGGTTCAATCCCGAGCTGTCCGCGCGGTACGAGCCGCTGCTGGCGGCGACGGAGTACGACTTCGGGTTGCGTGAGCCGAGTTCGAAGCGCGGGCTCATCGCCGGGATGTCGATGACGGAGAAGCAGGGTGGCTCCGACGTCCGGGCGAACACCACCACGGCGCGGCCGCTCGGCGACGGCGGTTATGTGATCGTCGGGCACAAGTGGTTCACCTCGGCGCCGATGTCGGACATGTTCCTGACGCTGGCCCAGGCACCGGGCGGGTTGTCGTGTTTCCTGCTCCCCCGGATCCTGCCGGACGGCACGCGCAACGGGATCCGGTTGCAGCGGCTGAAGGACAAGCTGGGCAACCGGTCCAACGCGTCCTCGGAGATCGAGTACGACGACGCGATCGGCTGGCTGATCGGCGAGGAAGGCCGCGGGGTGCGCACCATCATCGAGATGGTGAACAACACCCGGCTGGACTGCGCGGTCGGGAGCGCGTCGGGTATGCGGTACGGCGCCGTGCGGGCGGTCCACCACGCGCGGCATCGTCGCGCGTTCGGGGCGAATCTGGTGGATCAGCCGCTGATGGGCAACGTGCTGGCGGACCTCGTCGTGGAGTCCGAGGCGGCGACGACGGTCGGGATGCGGCTCGCGTCGGCCACCGACCGGCCGGAGGACGAGCAGGAGCAGGCGTTCCGGCGGCTGGGGCTGGCGGTGACGAAGTACTGGGTGTGCAAACGCGGTCCGTCGCACGCGGTGGAGGCGCTGGAATGCCTCGGCGGGAACGGGTACGTCGAGGAGTCGGGGATGCCGCGGCTCTACCGTGAGGCTCCGCTGATGTCGATCTGGGAGGGTTCGGGCAACGTCGCGGCGCTGGACGCGTTGCGGGCGATGGCGAAGCAGCCGGAGTCGGTGGCGGCGTATTTCGCGGAGGTCGAGCAGGCGTCCGGTGCCGACGCGCGGCTGGACGACGCGGTGGGCAGGCTGCGCAAGGAACTGTCGGATCTGTCGGACATCGAGTACCGGGCGCGGCGGCTGGTCGAGTCGATGGCGCTCGTCCTGCAGGGTTCGTTGCTGGTGCGGCACGGGACGCCGGCGGTGGCCGACGCGTTCTGCGCGTCGCGGCTGGGCGGCGACTGGGGTGTCGCGTTCGGGACGCTTCCGTCCGGAGTGGACACGCGGGCGATCATCGCCCGTGCGGAGGTCTGAGCGGCCGGGAGGATCGGCCTCCCGATGACGGCTCGTCCGTGAAGGCCTCCTTGCTTACCCTGAAGGTAGGCAAGGAGGCCTTCACTCCTCGCTGAGTTCCTTGGGTGGCGGCCCTGCCGAGGTATGTCGAGGTGTCGCGCAGGTAAGTGAGTCCTTTTCGCGCGTTCCGGACTCTCGGTGCCCGCATGACCACGTGCTGCGCCGGTCCGGCCGACTCCCCCGGCCGGACCGGCGCCGAGCACTGCGAACAACCGCACGATTGCGGAATTCGGGTGCATGCAAGGGCTCGCGCTTCGGCTACGTTCGTCGGTCATGGTCGATCGCCGAAGATGCCTGGTCCTGGTCCCCCTGGCGCTGTTCGCCGCCGGCTGCGCGACAGCGACTCCGACGCCGATCTTCGCCGCGGCGAGTTCGAGGCCTTCCGCGGGAAGTGTGCTGATGGAGGCGGCGGCCCCGTCCGGCGCGCCGTTCGTCGCGGTGGACGGGCGGAATCTGAAAGCCTGCTCGGATGGGGAGTGTGAGGTGCTGGTCCGGACCGGCGACCAGATCCCGAACGACGGCGGCGCCGGCCCGCTCGCGGTCACGGTCCAGTCCGGGAAGGTGGGTCTCGCTCCGGCTTCCGGCGGGATGGGCGAGGCGGTGTCGGGTCCGCCGGGGATGGTGCACCAGATCAACCGGCAGGTGATCGCCGTCGTCGCGGTGCAGGGTGACGAGGGGATCGTCCGGCTCAACCGGAAATAGCTCTGTACCTACTAGTATGTACGACATGCATGCGATGCAGTACGAGATCACCCTCCCCGCCGACTACGACATGGGCATCATCCGCGAACGCGTCGCCACGCGCGGGCATCTGCTCGACGACTTCGGCGGTCTGGGGCTGAAGGTCTACGGGATCCGCGAGCGCGGCGTCGACGGCTCGACGCTGAACCAGTACTCGCCCTTCTACCTGTGGCACGACGAGGCCGGGATGAACGCCTTCCTGTTCGGCGGTCCGTTCAGCGGCATCGTCGAATCCTTCGGGCGTCCCGCCGTGCAGCACTGGACCGTGCTCGGGTTCGAGGAAGGACCCGCTTTCGGCTCGACCCCGGTCGCGGCGGGAAAGCACGCCGTGCGGATCCCCGACGAGACCGACCCGGTCGCCTTCCTCGGCGAAGCACTCGACGGACTTCGCGAGCATCTGCGCCAGGACGGCGCGCATTCGAGCGCGCTCGCCGTCGATCCGCGGACCTGGCAGGTCGTCCGCTACAGCCTGTGGGCGGGCGAGGCGCCGGAGTCGGACGAGGTTCGTTACCGGATCCTCCACCTGTCCTCGCCGCACCTGGATCAGCTGCGGCGAGGACGGCAGTGGGATCAGCCGAGCAAGGCGGCGAACAGCGCGCCGGGATCGGCTTCGGGCGGGCCGGCGGGCCACTGATCCCGGTACGGGTACCAGAGACCGTCCTTGCCCAGCCGCACCTGCACCCCGGTTCCGTGGACGGTGCAGTGGTTGCGTTCGGCGTCCAGCCCCTGGCCGGGGTCGTCCACGACCTCGGCGAACGCGGCCCGTGCCCGGCCCATCGCCTGCGGCGGCGGGGTCCACGTGGTCTCCAGGACGTCGAGACCGGTCCGGCCACCGTACCGCCAGGCGAGCACCGCACGGTCGAAGTCCTCAGCGCTCTCGGCCGGGCGCAGCCTGTCGACGGTCTCCGGATGAGTCGCAGCGAGGCGGACGGCGTCCTGCTTACGGGTGAGCTTCGGCCGCGACGTCAGCAGCGCACCTGCCATCTGGCTCGCGTTGGCGACCAGCAGGGCGAAGGTCTCGGCCGGGATGCCGGGCGCACCCGGCACAGTCGGGCCTCCAGTGGGAGCGAATCCGGCGAGATCCGGCAACGAACCCGGCTCGTCGGCGTACGCGCGCTCGGTCGGGACTTCGTCGTCGCCGGTGCGCACGAACCGGGGAGCGTTGCGTCGCTGCAATTCGTCGAGCAGTTCCCGCTCCCCCTTGCCGCGCATCAACAGCAGCACGAACGGATCCGCGTCGAGCAACCACGAAGCCTGGAACGACAGCGCGGCGGCATGGCGGCACGGCAACTCCCAGCCGGGGCAGTCGCAGTCCGGGTCGAGGTCGCCGATCCCGGGCAGCAGATGCACCCCGGCGTCGTCGGCGGCCTCGACGAGGTCGTGCGGCATGTCCCGGTCCAGCAACGCGGCGAGATGCCCGGCGCGCGAGGCGACCCGGTCGAGGAACCGGTCCCACTCGTCGCCGGTCAGCTCCGCGAGACGGACCTCGGTGCGGTACTGGCCCTCCTGGTCGTCGACCACGGCGGCGATCCGCCCAGGGCTGACCGTGATCGGACCGACCCGGCCCGCCGCGGCGTACTTGCGGCCCTGTTTGAGCTGACGGAGATCCAGCGCGGTGTCCTCCATCGCGCTGATCCACGCGCGGCCCCACCACGAGCGGGCGAACTGGCCGCGTCCGCTTTGGGCGCCGAAGGCGGGGAAACCGCGGACGCGGTCGTCTGGCGTGCTCATCGGCGGCTCCTCAACTCGACCAGTTCGGCCAGCTCGGCGTCGGTCAGTTCGGTCAGCGCGGCCTCGCCGCCGGCGAGCACCGCGTCGGCGAGCGCACGCTTCTCCCGCAGCATCGCCGCGATCCGGTCCTCGACCGTGCCCTCGGCGATGAGCCGGTGCACCTGCACCGGCCTGGTCTGTCCGATCCGGTACGCGCGGTCGGTCGCCTGGTCCTCCACCGCGGGGTTCCACCAGCGGTCGTAGTGCACGACGTGATCGGCGCGGGTCAGGTTGAGCCCGGTCCCCGCCGCCTTGAGCGACAACAGGAACACCGGCACCTCACCGGCCTGGAACCGGCGCACGAGCTCCTCGCGTTTGGGCACCGGTGTGCCGCCGTGCAGCAGCTGCGTGCCGATCCCGCGCTGCGCGAGATGACGTTCCAGCAGCCGTGCCATGGCGACATACTGGGTGAACACCAGCACCGATCCGTCCTCGGCGAGGATTGTGCCCAGAAGTTCGTCGAGCAGCTCGAGCTTGCCCGACCGCCCGTCCAGCACCGCTTCCGACGGCTCCTTGAGGTACTGCGCGGGGTGGTTGCAGATCTGCTTGAGTCCGGTGAGCAGCTTGACGATCCGGCCGCGGCGCGCGATGCCCTCACTCCCGGCGATCTCGGCCATCAGTTCGCGCACCGTCGCCTCGTAGAGGGCCGCCTGCTCGGCGGTGAGCGTCACCGGCCGGTCGGTCTCGGTCTTGGGCGGCAGCTCCGGCGCGATCCCCGGATCGGATTTGCGGCGGCGCAGCAGGAACGGCCGGACCAGCCGGGACAGGCGCTCCGCGGCCTCGGGGTCCTTCCCGGACTCGACCGGTTTCGCCCACACCCGGCGGAAGTCGGCCATGGTGCCGAGCAGGCCCGGTGTCGTCCAGTCCAGGATCGCCCACAGCTCGGCGAGGTTGTTCTCCACCGGGGTGCCCGTCAGCGCCACCCGCGCCGACGACGTCAGCGTCCGCAACGCCTTCGCCGTGCCGGAGCGGTGATTCTTGACGTGCTGGGCCTCGTCGGCGACCAGCAATCCCCAGCGGACACTCGCCGGCGGTTCCGGGTCGGCGCGCAGCGTGCCGTAGGTCGTGAGCACGAAGCCGTCGTCGAGATCCTCGAGTGAGCGTTCGGTGCCGTGGAACCGGCGCACCGGGACACCGGGGGCGAACCGGGTGATCTCGCGTTCCCAGTTCCCCAGCAGTGAAGCCGGGCAGACGACCAGCGTCGGTCCGTCCGCACGATGCAGGTGCAGCGAGATCAGCGTGATCGTCTTGCCGAGACCCATGTCGTCGGCGAGGCAGCCACCGAGCCCGATCGACGTCATGGCGGTGAGCCATTGCAGGCCGCGCATCTGGTAGTCGCGCAAGGTCGCGGCCAGCCCGCGCGGCGGTGCCTGCGGCTCAGGTGGCGCGAGCAGCCGTTCCCGCAACGCGGCGAGCCAGCCGTCGGTGAGGACGTCGACGCGTTCACCGTCGACCTCGGCCGTCCCGCTCAGGGCGGCGCCGAGCGCGTCGATCGGCGTGAGCGGCTTCAACGCGCGATCCCGCGCCTTCGCCGCCAACGCCGGATCGACCAGCACCCACTGATCGCGCAACCGCACGACAGGTCGGTGGGCCTCGGCCAGCGCGTCCATCTCTGCCGCGGTGAGGGGTGCGCCGCCGAGCGCGAGCTGCCAGTCGAACTGCAGCAACGTGCCGCCGGCGAAGAACGACGGAAGGTCGGCAGGCGGCGCGGCACCGCCGCCGACGACGGCCTTCGCGCTCAGGTCACGGACGAGATCGGCGGGCCAGTGCACGTCGATACCCGCCGTGGCCAGCAGGGGCGCGGCCGTGGTGAGCAGTTCGGTGATGTCGGTGTCGCCGAGTACGACCTCATCGGGCACCGCGGCGCTGAGCAGGGGTTCCAGCGGTGGCCACAGCTGGGCGGCGCGGCGAAGTGCCAGCATGACGTCGATCCGTGCTCGCGGGCCGAACCGGTCGTCGCCCGCCCAGAGCGCGGCGGCGTCGATCAGGACGCCGGGATCGGCGAGACTGTGCACCTGGACGACCCCGCTGAAGCGGCCGCTCGTGAAGTCGTCACCCGGTGCCTCGATCCGCACCGAGACCCGGACACCCGAATCCAGCCCCGCCGCGACCTCGGCCGCCCAGTCCCGCAACTGCGGGACACGATGCGCGGGCGCGGCGGCGAACGCCTTGACGCCCGCCGCCTGCGCGGCCGCCGGCGTGCGGGGAAGGGTGTCGGCCACGGCGTCGAGGAACGCACGCAGCAACGGATACCGCGCGGGAAGCAGGTTTCCCTCGCCCGGGATCGCTCGTGCCCGCGCCGGCATCGCTTCGGACAGCTCGCGCAGCCAAGCGGCATCGGCGGGTTCCAGCGGGCCCGCGCGCCAGGCGTCCACATCGGACTCCGTGAGCCCGGGCAGCAGCCTGCCCGCCTCGGCGAGCTTCAACGCCGCCGTGGCCGCAGTGCTCCAGAAACGCGCGGAGGGATCGTCGCTCTTACGAAGCCGCAGCAGCGCGGGGAGCGCCTCGACCATCGGTAGCCGTACGCACGGCACCGTGGTGACCTCGGGGAGGGCGACTGTCACCTCCCCGGTCCCCGGCGTGTTCCCCTCGGCGTTCCAGAAGACGAATCCGCTGGTCCGAGGGGGATTCTTCGGTTCGAAAACGACACTGCCGAAACCGTCGTGAGACGCCACTCAACCCCAATCTCTGTACGGTGTACAGTTCAGGATAACACAACTCTGTACACCGTAGAGAGAACGTGATGACAGACGCGGACCACACCGGCACGGGCGATCCACGGCGGACCATCGAACTGCTCTGGGGTGTGCGCGAGAAACCCCGCCGCGGCCCCAAGCCGAAGCTCACCGTCGAGGAGATCGTCACCGCCTCGATCGAGCTGGCCGACACCGAGGGCCTCACCGCGCTGTCGGTGCGCCGGGACGCGGAGAAACTCGGCGTCTCCCCCATGACGATCTACACCTACATCCCCGGCCGGGCCGAACTGCTCGACCTGATGATCGACCGGGTCCACGGCGAACTGACCGATCCACCGGAGAGCCACGACTGGCGGGTCACGATGACGATCCTCGCCGAGGACGCGTGGGAGATGTACCACCGGCATCCGTGGATGCTCCAGCTCACCACCGGCCGTCTCCCCCTAGGCCCGCACACCTTCGCCAAACACGAACGCGAACTGAGGGCCGTCGACGCGATCGGGCTCACCGACCTGGAAATGGACGCCGTGGTCGCGATGGTCAACGGGTTCGTCCAGGGCATCGCGCGCGGCTCGGTCGAATCGGCGAGTCTCGTACGGCGATCCGGGCTGACGGACATGGAGTGGTGGACGGCCAGCGCGCCCGTGCTCGCGGAGATCCCCGAAGCCGACGCCGGGCTGTTCCCGCTCGCGGCGCGGATCGGGCAGGCGGCCGGCGAGACGCACGGTGCGGCGAGCGCGCCGCTGCACACCTTCCGGTTCGGGCTGGCGCGGATCCTGGACGGCGTCGAGCAGCTGATCACTGGGCAGGCACGCGGGTCCGAGCGGGAACTGCCGTCCTGAGCGCGTGAAGGCCTCCTTCCCTCGGTTGACCCCAGGGGCCGGCAGAGTCGAAGTGGGGTCGTGAGTGGCGGTTCGGGTCAGGGCCGAGAGCGTCTTGGGTGCCTGCTGGATTTGGCTGGGGCTGATCATGTGTCCGTGAAGGCCTCCTTGCCTACCCTGAAGGTAGTGAAGGAGGCTTTCACGGACCTTCAGGGTCAGCCCCAGCCGAATCCAGTAGGCACCAGCGGCCACAGCAGGCACGGCGGCCGCGCGTGAAGGACCCCTTCCTTCGGCTCAGCCGAGGGAAGGGGTCCTTCATGTACTTCGGGCGGGCACGGGCGCCGGTACCGAGTGGGTCACCGGGGTCGTGCCTACGAGCGTAAATCAGACATCTCGCCACGCGAACGCGTCCTTTATGGACACTCGCGGTACGGCTGGCTCCCATCGGCGAGTCCGGAGCCAAGCCCCTATCACCTCAGGTCATTGCCGCGTCGCCGCAGTGAGCGGTAGAGCAGCCACAACGCCAGCGCGACCGGGGTCAGGACCGCCGTGAACAGGATTCCCGCGAACATCCCGTAGCCGTGCGGATCGGACGACAGGCCGGTCGCGCTGAGCACCGCGCGTCCGACGAGCAGCACGATCACCGCGGCGACGCAGGCGAACGCGCCCAGCACGATGCGGCGCAGCACCGTTCGCGAGGCACTCTCCGGCGTATCCATGAGCCATCACTCCGGGTCGGGAGTGCAGACGGTCAGGAACGACTTCCGGTTCTCACGCTGCACGGCCGCCGCGTCCATCCAGCCGCTCCGGCCGAACAGGTAGCTCCCAGACGGATGTTGGGCCGACTCGCGCAGCACCTGGGCGACGTCGGCCTTGGCGCCGTTCGCTTTCGGTCCGTCGACGGCGATGCTGACCGAGCCCGCCTTGGTCCAGTCGTAGTCCGCGGGCAGCGGTGTCCGCACCTGGAGCGGGCCACCGGTGTCCGGAAAGGACACCCCGAGCAGGTCCAGGTGCTCGACCCGCACTCCTGGCCGCGGCGCGGTCCACACCTGTTCCGTGCTTGCCTGGGTGCCGGAGTCGAACGTCAACCTCAGGCCGGTGACGCCCTCGCATGGAGTGCCCGTCCACAGTTTCAGGACACCGTCATCAACCCGGAATCCGGCCTCCGGTGGCAGCGACGGCGCGAACTGCGCCTTGGTGTCGCACGCCGCGGTCATCGCCACCACGAGCAAGGCGGCGCAGGCGACGCGCGAACCCCTAGTGATATCCGCCATCGGTCAGTCCCGCGTCTTCCTCGGTTTCGTTGCCGCCGGTGACCTGCTCCCACGCGTAGGAGGCAAGGAAGCCCGCGTAGCCTTCGCGCGCCCATTGCTGGGAGTGGCGCTCCTCGTGATGCAGCAACCGGTCCAGGTCGAGCGAACCCTGGGACACGCCGTTGTCGCCCTCGTACCAGGCGTGGCCCGACTTCACGACCTCTCGGAGTTGCTGCGCCGGATCCTTCGGGTCGTCGATGTTCAGCATGAACGTGTCGCCCCAGGCGGTTCCGCCTTGCTGGCTGAACTGGTCCTGGACGAGGTTCCCGCCCAGGCCCATCATCATGCCGTTCGGGGTGGTCACCAGCCGTCCGCCGTTGCCGTGCACGAAGCCCACGTCGTCGTCGTAGCTCCAGGAGTTCTCCCGTTGCCGGTCGGTGATCCGCCGCAGTTCCTCGGAGCCGTACGGGGTCGGCGCGAAGTCGGTCTTCTCGCCTTCGGTCCCGTAGTCGGTGCCCGCGTTCAGGATGTAGGTCATCCGCACGGCCTTGGCCGCGTCGTCCCCGCTGATGTCGGTCGGCATCAAGAAGTACGACTTGAACGTCCCGTCGCCGTCCTCGTCCTCGCGGATCTCTTCCATACCGTCGAGGACCTTGAAGTCGTCCGGTGTGATGTCGTGGTCGTCGGCGATCTTCTTGATGGTGTCGATCGATACGCCCCGGCGTACGGCGTTCTCGAGCCACTGCCGGTAATGGCCGGACGCGGGCGGCCCGATCAGCAGCCCCGCCTCACGCAGGGACTGCTCCATCTCGATGACTCCGGCCTCGATCTCCCCGCTCTTCCTGGCGCCCGCCAGGTCGGTCGCCCCGTGGTCGCTGATCTGGGCGTCCTGCGCGAGCCGCATCACCCGGGCGAGGGCGGCGTCGATGTTGGTCGCCGCGGTGAGGATCGCCTTGGTCTCCTGCTCCAGCTGCTTCCTGATGGTTTCGCGGTGCCGCCGGGACTCGGCGTACTCCTCGGCCTCGAACCGCGATTTCGGCGGTGGGTCGGCGGGTTTGTCGTCCACGATCGCGCTGTCGGCGGCGATGCGGAACTGGTAGGTGCCGGCGAGGGAGTCGTTGTTGGCGACTCTGGTCTTCAGCGCGGACACCTCGTCCGACGCGTTCTGCAGGGCGGTTTCGACGGCGGACAGCTCCGCGATCAGGATCTCGGCCTTGTTCCGCGTGTCGCCCAGCGAGCCGCGTGCGCGCTCGCCGGCGGGGCCTCGCCAATCGGGCAGTTTCCTGGCGTCGTCGAGTTCGTCCTGCAACCCGATGAGCTTGTCCCGCCGCCCGCCCAAGTTGGTGGCCGTCGTTTCGAGCGCCTCAGCGTCCCATTTTGCGGACGTCGTCGTAGCCGATCGTCATCCGCCGAAAGCCTCCTCCGCGGAGTTCTCGTTTTCGGAGTACGCGTTCGCGGCTTTCGTGATCGATTCGCTCCAGCCGTCGATCTCGCCGGCCCACCCCTTCGCGCGCTCGGTGAACGTCGACGCCAGCGTGGGCGCGCTCTTCGCGGCCTCCCCACCGGGCAACGCCGTCGCGATGGCGTCCATGCCGGTGCCCGGTTCCACGGCTCTGGCCTGGTCCGCGGCGGATCCCGCCGCCTTGGCCGCGTTCCGCAGCTGACCGATTTCGACCTCGTACCCGCTCACAGCCGGTGGACTCTACTTCAGCTCGGACGCCTCCACAGGCGATTCGGGCGATTCTTCGACGACCGGAGGACGGGCGAGTTCGGCCAGCTGCCGGACGACGTCGTCATACCGCGCCTGATCCGCGGCGGCACGGGCCTGCGCGCGCTCCAGTTCTTCGGCCAGCGCCGTCGCCCGGGCTTCGGCGAGGCTCCTGGCCGTGTGCTCCTGAGCGAGTTCGGCTCGGACGCGGTCCAGTTCTCCACGCAGAGCGGCCGATTCCTCCCGCGCGGCGGCACAGTCCTTTTCGGACACCGTCGCCCTGGCCTTCGCCTCGTCGAGCCGGTCCAGCAGCGCTTCGAGTTCCGCAACCGCCCTGGCCAGCGCCGTGTCCCGCTCGCCAAGCTCCGCCGCCAGCCGGGTCTTCTCGTCCCGGACGGCCGCGAAGTCCTCGCGCAGCGTCCGGAGATCGGAGACCAACGCGTCTCGGGCGCGTTCGGCCGCCACGGTCGCGGCTTCCGCGGCGCCACGGGCCCGTTCGTGGGCGGCGACTTCGGCCCACGAACGCTGGCGGGTCTCCTCGGCGTCCTTCAGGGCCTGTTCGGCGGCGCGTTCCGCTTTGGCCTTGGCCATCTTGTCGTCGCGGGACGCGGCCAGCGCGGTCGCGCGCGCGGTGTCGGCCTTCGCCGCCGCCTGCTGCGCGTCCTCGGCCTCGCGCCGGGCCGCGGCCGCGTCGGTTTCGGCTTCGGTGACCCGGCCCAGCGCCGCCTCGGCGGCGTTGTCGAAGCGCGAGCGCATGGCGTCCAGCAGTTCCACGAGCGACGCCGCGGCCGGGGTGAACTCGTCGGCGATCCGGCGGACCTCCAGCAGCGGATCGGCCACGCTCGCCACGGCGGCCGCCCGCCGGGCGCGCGACGCGGCGTCGGCGTGGGTCTTGCCGCAGTAGGCCGAAGGCCTGCCGCCCTTGCGTTTCCCGTCGGCGTCCACCGCGGGCGGGGGCAAGGGATTCTCGCAGCCTTCCAGCGCGCACAGCCGGACCTCGTCGGCGTCCGTATCGATCACCGCAGCAGGGTAGCGCTGCCCGCCCGTGCGAAAAGCGAGGCAACGCCGGTAAGACCGCCGATAGGGTCGATCGCATGCGTGTTCTGTTCACCTTCGCCGGCGGCAACGGTCACTTCCGGCCGCTGCTCCCCCTCGCCCGCGCGCTCGCCGACGCGGGCCACACGATCGCGTTCACCGGCGAGCCGTTCATGGTCCCGATCGTCGAGGCGGCGGGATTCGCCGCGTTCCCGTCGGGGCCCAATCTCGGCAGTGACGGACGCCGTCGCCCGTTGCTGCCTGTCGACCGGGACCGGGAGGACGCCGACTTCCGTGACGGGTTCGTCCGTCGCACCGCACCCTTGCGCGCGAAGGACGTCTTGGCGCTCTGCGAAGACTGGACACCGGATCTGCTCGTCTGCGACGAAGCCGATCACGGCGCGATGATCGCGGCCGAAAAGCTCGATCTCCCCCACGCGACCGTCCTGGTTATGGCGGCGGGTGCCCTCATCCGTCCCGAACTTGTCGACGACGCGCTCAACGAGGTCCGTGCCGCCCACGGGCTTCCCCGGCAGCGGAACCTCGAAATGGCCTATCGCCATCTCGTGCTCTCACCGTTCCCCGCGAGTCTCCGCGATCCCCGGTTCCCGCTGCCGCCGACCGCACAGCCGTTCCACGATCCCGTTCCCGGCCGTGGACCGGCGCCGGACTGGCACGTCGAGGGCCGCCCGACGGTCTACTTCACCCTCGGCACGATCTTCAACACCGAATCCGGCGACCTGTTCACCCGGGCATTGGCCGGGCTGAAGGACGTCGACGCGACGTGTGTGGTGACCGTCGGGAATCTCCTCGACCCCGCCGAGTTCGGCCCCCAACCGGAGCACATCCATCTCACGAAGTACCTGCCGCAGGACGACGTCCTCCCGTACTGCGACGCGGCTCTCACCCACGGCGGTTCGGGCAGCCTGCTGGGCGCGATCGCGCACGGGCTGCCGATGGTGCTGCTCCCGATGGGCGCCGACCAGCCCCACAACGGCGACCGGGTCATCGAACTCGGGCTCGGCACCGTCCTCGACGTCATCGAAGCCACACCGGAGGACATCCGCGATGCCGTGACCACGGTGCTGCGGGAACCGTCCTACTGGGAAGCGGCAGCGCGGTTGCGCGACGAGGTCACCGCGTACCCGCCTCCGGAGAAGATCGTCCCGCTCCTGGAAGGGCTGCTGCGGTGACCACCGACCTCGGCGCCGCGATCACCCGAGCGTTCCGCGAGGAGTCCGGGCAGGTGATCGCCACCCTGATCCGGGTCACCGGAGACTGGGATCTGGCCGAGGAATGCGTCCAGGAGGCGTTCGCGCTCGCGCTGCGCACCTGGCCCCGTGACGGTGTCCCGGCGAAACCCGGCGCCTGGCTGACCACGGCGGCACGCAACCGGGCCACCGACCGGATCCGGCGCGAGGCCGTCGGCGCGGCGAAACTGCGGGAAGCCGCCGAACTGGACGTCCCCGCCGAGCCGGAACGGGACGAGAGCGGCGTCCACGACGACAGGCTCCGGCTGATCTTCACGTGCTGCCACCCCGCGCTGCCGCTGGAAGGCCAGGTCGCGCTCGCGCTGCGGACCTTGGCCGGGCTCACCACCGCCGAGATCGCCCGCGCCTTCCTCGTCTCCGAGGCGACGATGTCGCAGCGTCTGGTCCGGGTGAAACGGAAGATCCGCACCGCGGGCATCCCGTACCGGGTCCCGCCCGCGGAGCTGCTGCCCGAACGCACGGCCGCGCTGCTGGGGATGCTGTACCTGCTGTTCAACGAGGGCTACTCGGCAAGTGTCGGCACCGATCTCCTCCGGCCCGACCTCTCCGCGGAAGCCATCCGGCTCGCCCGGATCCTCGCGGACCTGATGCCCGGCGAACCGGAGGTCCTCGGACTGCTGGCCCTGTTGCTCCTGCACGACGCTCGCCGTTCCACGAGGGTCGACGGTGACGGCACCCTCGTCTCGCTCGAGGACCAGGACCGCGGCCGCTGGAACACCGCCGAGATCGCCGAATGCACCGAACTGCTGGAGTCCGCGCTCCGCCGCGGTGTCCCCGGGCAGTACCAGATCCAAGCCGCCATCGCCGCCTGCCACGCGACAGCGGCCCACGCCGCCGAGACCGACTGGGCGCAGATCGCCGCCCTCTACGGAGAGCTGCTGCGTTTCGTGCCCTCGCCGGTCGTCGAGCTGAACCGCGCGGTCGCCGTCGCCATGGCCGAGGGCGCCGAAGCCGGGCTCGTGCTGGTCGACAAGCTCACCGGCAGTCTTCCGGGCTACCACCTGCTTCCCGCGACCCGCGCGGACCTGCTGCGGCGTCTCGGTCGTCTCGAGGAGGCCGCCGGCGCCTACCGCGAGGCGCTCGCGCTCGCCGGTACGGATGCCGAGCGCGCCTACCTGTCGGGAAAACTCGCCGAAATCTCCTGATGCCGGGGTGTCTGTCCGCGGTGCCGCCGTTCGTCGGTGAGCGACAAGTCCCGAAAGGAAGGGGTCATCCGATGGCCGTTCTCGACGTCCCCGGCGCCCGGCTGCACCACACCGTCACCGGCAGCGGTCCGGCGCTGCTGTGCATCCCCGGTGGTGCGGCCGATTCCGGCATGTTCGCGCCGATCGCGGGCCTGCTCGCGGAGCACTACACGGCGATCACCTACGACCCGCGCGGGATCTCCCGCAGCACCCTCGACGATCCCGACGAGGAGCAGCGGATCGAGGTCCACGCCGCCGACGCGCTCCGCCTGCTCGACAGCGTGAGCGAGGAACCCGCGGTGATCTTCGCGTCCAGCGGTGGTTGCATGCAGGCTTTCGAGCTCGTCGCCCGCCACCCCGGGCGGGTACGGACGCTCGTGGCGCACGAACCGCCGCTGACCAGCCTGCTGGACGAACAGCCCGACATCGATCCCGACGAGCTACTGCGCATCCACCGCGAGCACGGTATCGAGGCGGCGATGGCGAAGTTCATGGCGGAGGCCGGTTTCGAGGCGGGTGAGGGTGGTCTCCCACCGGAGATCCGGATCGTCGTCGGTGTCGGCAAGGAATCGGCCGGGCAGCCCGCACACGAGGCCGCGGTGCTCGCGGCCGGCCGACTCGGGCTGGATCCGACCTACTTCCCCGGTGACCACGGTGGTTTCGCCGCCGAAGCCACCGCGTTCGCTCCGCTGCTCCGGGAGGTGCTCGACGTCTGACCGGAGGTCAGCCGCGGACGTGCACGATCAGCCCGCCCACCAGAGCGCCGAAGCCACCGATCGCGGCCAAGGTCCGGACCAGGTTCCACCGCTCCCAGACACCCTCGAACTTCGCCCGCAGCGCCTCGAAGTCGGTTTTGTCGCCGTCGAAACCGGCTTCGAGCGCGTTGTTCAACGGCACGTTGAGTGCCATCGTCACGATCAGCATCACCAGCAGCAGGACGAACCCCGCGATGATCCACGGCAGCGCGGACCGCAGTTCCGACCGGAAGTGCAGCGCCGCCGCCACCGCGGCGAGCAACGGCGCGCCGCCGAAGCCGATCGCGAACCAGCCGTTGAGGATGGCGATGTTGATCTCCCGCATCCCGGTCACGTACGTCCGGGCGTCCGCCCGGCCCAGCCCCGGCATGACCGAGCACGTGTAGGCGTAGAACAAGCCCGCGATCAACCCCGCCGTGATGACGGCCGCGATCAGGACGATCTCGCTCAGCGTCGCCATTCCTGTCGCCTCCCTTCCGATTCCCGCTCGTCTCATCGATTCCAGACCCCGGTGGCCGCGGCCTTCGCGGCGTACACGGAGAAGTCCCGCGCCGGCCTGCCCAGCACCTTCTCGACGTCACCGGTGAGGGATTCGTTCCGGCCGTCGAGGACCCGGGTGAACAGGTCGGTCAGGCCTTCGATCTCTTCCTCCGGAACGCCTTGTTCGGCCGCTCCCGCGGCGAACTCCGCCGCGGAAACCGGAACGTACTGGATCTCTCGCCCCGAAGCCTTGCCGATTTCCGCCGCCGCGTCCGCGAAACTCAGCAATCGGGGCCCGGTCAGCTCGTACACCTCGCCGTCGTGCCCGTCGGTGGTCAGCGCGGTCACGACGACGTCGACGATGTCCTCGACGTCGATGAACGGCTCGGTCACTCGCCCGGCGGGCAGCACGATCTCCCCGGCGAGCACCGGTTCCAGCAGGAAGTGCTCGCTGAAGTTCTGCGCGAACCAGCTGGCCCGCACGACCGTCCATCCGGCACCGGAGTCCCGCACCCCCTGTTCGCTGACCACGGCCTCCTCCTCGCCGCGGCCGGACAGCAGGACCAGTCGCCGGACGCCGTGGTCCACGGCCAGCTTCGAGAAGTCGCGGATCGCTTCGGCGGCACCGGGGAAGGCGAGGTCGGGGTAGTAGGTCAGGTAAGCCGCGCTGATCCCGGTGACCGCCGCCGTCCAGGTAGACCGGTCGTTCCAGTCGAACCCGGGGCGCGACGCCTTGCGGACCTCGACGCCCTGTTCGGTCAGGCGCCGCGCCACCCGGCTCCCCGTCTTGCCGGTAGCGCCGAGGACCAGGACCGTCTCGTTGTTCTTCGTTTCTGTCATGTCCCTAGTCAAGCGTCTCCAAATGAGACGTAACATAGTTCAAAGGCTCTGTTCCATGTTTCATCGTCTACACTTCTCGGCATGGATCCCCTCGCCGGTCTGCTCGACGGACCCCGCGCCCGCGGCGCCTTCCTGCTGAAGTCGGTCATGACCCCGCCGTGGTCGCTGAGGATCGAGGACGAGGCACCGCTGACGGTGTTGGCGCAGGTTCGCGGGGAGTCCTGGGTCGTACCCGATCGCGGGGAGGCGGTCCGCCTCGGCACCGGCGACATCGCCATCGCGCGCGGTCCGGACCCGTATCGCGTCGCGGACGACCCGGCCACGCCACCGCAGGCGATGATCCTGCCGGGACAGGAATGCCTGACCCCGGACGGACAGCACCTCACCGAGCTGTCCGATCTGGGCGTCCGCACCTGGGGCAGCGATCCGGACGGCCCAGTCGTCCTGCTCACCGGCACCTATCCGCTCGAAGGCGAGATCAGCAAACGGCTCCTCAACGCGCTGCCGTCACTGCTGGTCGTGCGGGACGAGGAGTGGGACAACCCGCTCGTGCCGCTGCTCGCCGGTGAGATCGTCAAGGACACGCCCGGTCAGGAAGCCGTCCTGGACCGCGTGCTCGACCTGCTCCTGGTCGCCGCGCTGCGGACCTGGTTCGACCGGCCCGGCGCCGAAGCGCCCGCCTGGTATCGCGCGCACAGCGACCCGGTCGTCGGGCGAGCGCTGAAACTGTTGCAGCACAAGCCTTCCGAACCGTGGACCGTGGCGAGCCTCGCGGCCGACACCGGAGTTTCCCGCGCCGCGTTCGCCCGCCGGTTCACCGCCGCGGTGGGCGAACCGCCGATGGCGTACCTCGCGAGCTGGCGTATCGCGCTCGCCGCGGATCTCCTGCGTCAGCATCCCGATGTCACGATCGGCGCGGTCGCCCGCCAGGTCGGCTACGGCAGTTCGTTCGCGCTCAGCACCGCGTTCAAACGCGAGCACGGCGTCAGCCCGCAGGGTTACCGCGCCGGCGTCGCGTAACGCTCGACCAGTTCCGCGCCGATCCGCGCGAGTTCCGCCTGGACCGACGGCGGCCCCAGCACTTCGATCATCGAGCCCCAGCCCGCGAGCTGCTGGGCGATCATCCGTGCCACCGGCGCCGACACCGTCACCCGCACGCGTCCATCGCCGAGCTTCTCCTCCACAGTGGACTGCCGTCCGAAGTGGTCCTGGAGGATCGGAAGATGCCGCTCGGCGATGAGCACGGTCGCGTCCAGCCCGGAACGGCGTTCCTCGACCCGGTCGACGACCTGCTCCCACGCTCTCGACAGCTCGAAGTCGTCCGGGCGACCGGCGGGCAGGTCGCTGACCTCGGCGTCGGACATGCGGTCGACCCGGAAGGTGCGCTGGCCCTTCTCGGTGCCCGCGATGAGGTACCAGATGTCGTCCTTGTCCACGAGTCCCCACGGATCCACGATCCGCTCGACCGGTTCCGCGCCCTTTTTCGCGTAGCCGAAGCGGACTTTGCGGCGGCGGACGATCCCGGCCTGCAGCACGGGGAGCAGTTCGGGCCGTTCCTGCTCGCGCTCGCCCCACCGGGACGGGTCGATGACAACGGCGTCCGCGGCGGCCTGCGCGTCGACGCGGAAGGTGTCGGGCAGGGCCCGGACCAGCTTCCGCAGCGCGGATTTGACCTCGGGGGAGATCGACGCGGCCGGGCCCGCGAGCAGGAACAACGCCTGAGCTTCCGGCGCCGACAGTCCACTGAGGTCGGTCCGCGCGCCGCCGACCAGCGACCATCCACCGCCACGGCCGGGCTGCGGGTACACCGGCACACCCGCGGCGGACAACGCCTCCAGGTCACGCCGGGCGGTGGCGACCGAGGTCTCGAGCTCCTCGGCCAGTTCGGCAGCCGTGACGCGGCCACGAGCCTGCATCAGCAGGAGGGTGGCCACCAGGCGATCGGCACGCATGCGCCCAGTCTCGCAGCCAAACCGCTCACCCGATGCACACTTTGCTCTCCCGCGTTTCGTCCTCTGAATGCGGTAGTGCGCGATGTCAACCACCGCATTCAGAGGACGAAACGCGGGGGTTACCAGCGCGCGGGGTGCGCGAGCGACTCCGGCAGCTTCGTCGTCGCGTCACCCTTCGCCGCGTCCAGCTGGGACTGGATGAGGAAGAGCGTGTCACGGAAATCCGCGCCGCGGATATCGGCGTCACGCAGATCCGCTCCGGTGACGTCGGCCTGCCGGAGATCGGCTCCCCGCAGGTCCGCGCCGATCAGGTACGCCCCGCGCAGCAGCGCGCCGCGCAGGTTCGCCCCCTTCAGCTTCGCACCGATGAGGTCGGCGCCGTGCCGGTCCTTCTTCTTGCCGGGCACGGCGGCGCGGGCGAGTTCGCTCGCGCGCACCAGCAGCCCGTTCACCGCGGCCCGATGCGTGGGGACGTCGAGCTTCCTCAACACGCCGGGCGTGTCCAGTGTCATCCGCTCGGTCCGGTCGATCATCTCGACCAGGTCGTCGCGGATGGGCGCGGACGTCGGCAGCGCCGCCGCCTCGGTGAGGTAGTAGAGCAGTTCCTGCAGATCCCGCATGACCGGGAAGACCGCGAACATCGACTTGGCCGTCTTCGGCGCCTTCCGCCAGTCCTCGCCGTCGAAGGTGACCTGGGAGACCTTCTGGCCCGCGCCGAAGCAGTCATAGACCGTGCAGCCGGTGAAACCCTTCTTGCGGAGCTTGTCGTGGATGCCGCACCGGGAATCCTCGCGCAGGTTCGGGCACGCCTGACCGGCCGGTTTGGTGATCGCGAAATCGGCCGACGCCGCGAAGGCCGGGACGACACAGCATAGGCCGAAGCAGTTCTCGCAGTCGGCCCGCAGGCTGGAAAGGGCTGGCACGGTGGTTCGGACTCCAGATTTCGGCACGGTGTTCCAGCCACAGGGTACGGAGCGCACTTTCCGTGCAGGGCACCCGCCGCCAATGGCCGCCAGACGAAGGTCGGGTGCTGCCCCGTTCAGTCGATATCGGACATCTCGGCCGCTCAATAGCCTCGATCTTCGTGGGATTCGGCAGGTGCCGCCCCATGCGGTCGTGCCGGACCGCTTTCCGCCGCTGTGGTCCTGACCGGCCGGTCCCCTGCGAACGACAGGACGAACACATGCGAGAGACGAGACAAGCGCGTTGGCTGTCGCGTGCCGGAATGGTGAGCGCGGTCGCGGTGGCGATCAGCGTGACCGCCGCTCCGGCCCAAGCCGCCGAAGGACGGATCCTCGCCGCGGGATCCGCCGAAGCGATCCCGAACAGCTACATCGTCACGCTGAAGGACGGCGGCATCGTCGACGCGCTGGCGAACCGCTTCGGCGCGAAGGTCGAGCAAGTCTACAGCAGCTCGGTCAAGGGCTTCTCCGCGACACTGTCGGAGCGGCAGGCCAAGCGGCTCGCCGCCGACCCTTCGGTGGTGTCCGTCGAACAGAACCAGCTCGTCCACGCGGACGCGACCCAGACCAACCCGCCGTCCTGGGGTCTCGACCGCGTCGACCAGCGCAACCTCCCGCTCGACAACAAATACAGCTACACAAGCACCGGCGCCGGCGTGAACGTCTACGTCATCGACACCGGCGTGCGGATCAGCCACCAGACCTTCGGCGGCCGCGCCCGCAACGGCTACGACTTCGTCGACAACGACGCGGTCGCCCAGGACGGCAACGGCCACGGCACCCACGTCGCAGGCACCATCGCCGGATCGCAGTACGGAATCGCCAAGGGCGCCACCGTCTACGGCGTCCGTGTCCTCAACAACTCCGGCAGCGGCACCACCGCCGGGGTCATCGCGGGCATCGACTGGGTCACCAAGAACCACGTCAAACCGGCCGCGGCCAACATGAGCCTCGGCGGCGGCGCTTCCAGCACGCTCGACGACGCCGTCCGCCGGTCGATCGCCGCCGGCGTCACCTACGGCGTGGCCGCCGGGAATTCCAACTCGAACGCCTCGGGCTTCTCCCCCGCCCGCGTGACACAGGCGATCACCGTCGGCTCGGCCATCGAAACCGACGCGCGTTCCAGCTTCTCCAACTACGGCAGCGTCGTGGACATCTTCGCGCCGGGCACGAACATCACGTCGTCGTGGAACACCAATGACACCGCGACGAAGACCATCAGCGGCACCTCGATGGCGACCCCGCACGTGGTCGGTGTCGCGGCCCGCTTCCTGCAGAACAACAAGAGCGCCACACCCGCGCAGGTGGCCACCGCGCTGATCAACGCGGCCACCCCCGGCAAGGTGACCAACCCGGGCTCCGGTTCCCCGAACCGGCTCCTGTACTGGGCGCCGTCCGCCTGACGGCTCGTGCGTGGTCAGGACGGCTAGAGCCATGGCCCCCGGCTGCGGTTGATCCCCCGGCTCAAGTCCGTGAAGGCCTCCTTCCCTACCCTCAAGGTAGGCAAGGAGGCCTTCACGGACCCGGCTCACGAGCCCGCTACAGCACCTTCCGGATACTCGGCACCACGGCGGCGAGACCGGCGGCGTTCGGGTGCAGCGGAGCGAAGCTGTTGTTCACCACCGACGGGATGAGCCCCTCGATCCACTTGACGCCGATCGGCTGACAGGCGTCGTGACCGATGCTCGGCGTCCGGATGTCGACGTACTTCGCGCCGTGCGCGGCGGACTGCTCGGCCATCCGCGCGTTGAGCCGGTCGATGTTGGCCTGGATGTAGTCGGCGTCCTGCGGCAGGACCGGGACGAGCGGCCAGCACCCGCCCGGCTTGATCCCGGTCGGGTAGCCCACCATGACGATCTGGGCGCGCGGGGCGCGCTGGCGGATCTGCTCGATGACCGTGCCGTAGCTCGCGGCGAAGGCGTCGATCTTGGTGGCGTACTTGTCCACCCCGCCCGTGGTGTTGGCCGCTTTGCAGGAGGCACCCACCGGCAGCAGGTTCACACACGACGTCGCGAGCCCGACCAGGCCGACGTCGTTGCCGCCGATCCCGACGGTCACCAGTGTCGTGTCGGCCGAGAGCGCGTCGTACTGCGGCGGGTTGGTGCCGGAGACGATGCCCTTCTGCGGGTTGGTGAAATGGGACGTGGTCGCCGCGCCGCAGGTGACGTCGCGCAGTTCGTCGACGTCGAGCTGCTTCGCCAGCAGGCCGGCGTAGTTGATCGCCGACCGGGCGCAGGTGAGCAGATCGGACTGCGGCAAGACCACCGAGCCCGCCGAGAACGAGTCGCCCATCGCGACGTACACCTGGCGTTCCGCCGTGGCGAGGGCCGGTGTCCCGATTCCGGCGAGGGTCAGTGCGGTGCCCGCCACCGCGGCGATCCGGGCGAGTCTTCCCCAGCGCGTACGTGTCACTGCCGCCTCCTGCATGCGTCGTCGAATGCCGCGATCAGCGTCCGCCGACCCGCGGAGAACCACTAGAACGGAGGCGCGCGTTCTTGATCGGGGTTTTGTAGGTTCCCTCTATGACGAAGGCGTCGGCACAGCCCTGGCGCAGGCTGGACGCCTCGGTGCTGACACGGCTGGAGCCGGACACCGCCGCGATCGCGTCCGCCGCGATGGACCAGGTCCGCGCCGGGCTCCGGACCCCGCTGGACGACCGGACGGCGGCGAACCTCCAGGTCACCCTCGACGTCGCCCTGCACGCCTTCTTCAGCGAGATCGGCCATCCCGACATCACGACCGACCGGGAGGTCTACCGGGCGCAGGGCCGGGCCCAGCACACCGCCGGCCGCAGCCTCGAGGAGATGCTCGGCTTCTACCAATCGGCGGCGCTGGGCGTCTGGCGGCAGCTCACCTCGGCGGCGCCCGCGGTGGATCTGCCGACCCAGGCGATCGTCGAACTCGGTGAAGCACTGTTCGCCTTCATCGCGGAACTCTCGGCGGCGGCCGCCGACGGGTACGCCGAAGCGCGATCACAGGCGGCGCGAGCCGGGCAAGCACGGCGCGACCGGCTCCTCGGCCTCCTGCTCGCCGAACCGGCCACCACCCGCGACCAGCTCGACGACGTCGCGAACCAAGCCGCATGGGTGCTGCCCGGCCGGCTCGTCATCGCCGTCACCAGCGCCGATATGGCACCGCAGCTGCTGGACCGGATGCCGGGACGGGTGCTGGTCGGCCGTCACCATGATCTGACCGCGATCGTCATGCCCGCCGACCGGCTCGAGTGGTACCTCGGCCGGTTGCGGGACCTGCTCGGCGACGACCAGGCCGGCGTCGGCCCGGCCGTACCGCTTCGCTCGGCCGCGCTCAGCGCCCGCCGGGCGAGCGCGCTGTGGCGGCTGACGCGCACCGGCGCGCTCGGCGACAGCCCGCTGGTCCACACCGTCGACCACCGCATCGATCTGCTGCTGACCGCCGATCCCGAACTCGCCGCCGAGTTCGCGAAGGACGTCCTCGCGCCGCTGGCCGGTCTGCCCGAACCGGCGAGACAACGGCTCACCACGACCCTCGCGGCGTGGCTCGCCCGGCCGGACCAGCCACAGGCGATCGGCCTCGAACTGCACGTCCACGTCCAGACCGTCCGGTACCGGATCCGGCAGTTGCGGACGCTCTTCGGCGGCACGATCGACGATCCGGCCGGGCGATTCGCGCTGGCGATCGCGCTGAGAATCGATCCGCTGGTATCGAGGGAACCTACAAACCGCTCAGAGCTGGGCGTCCATTCGCTGCGTCCCGACGACGGACAGCAGGCGTAAGGCGTTCTCCGACGGCGTTCCGGGGTCCGCGGTGTAGATCACGACCTGCTGATCGCGGTCGGAAATGTCGAGGACGTCGCAGTTCACGCTGACCGGGCCGACCACCGGATGCCGGAAGGTCTTGCACAGGGTGGGCGCGGCGCACACGTCGTGCGCTGCCCACAGCCGGGCGAATTCCTCGCTGCCGTCGAGGAGTTCCCGGATCAGCCCGGTGACCTCGGGGTCGTCGGGATAACGACCCGCGGTGGCCCGGAGGTTGCGGACCGCGCTCGCGGAGAACTCGTCCACATCGGACACACCGTAGAGCCGCCGCCCGTCCGGCCGCGGCGCGAGGAACGCGCGGCGCACGAGATTACGGTCCCGCCGCGGCAGTGCGGAGAAGTCCTCCATCAACGCGGCGGCGAGGTCGTTCCAGGCGAGCACCTCGTAGGTCGCCGACAGTACGATCGCCGCCGCCTGCGGAAGACGGTGCAACAGCGCGAGAAGGCTCGGCCGGACCTCCCGGGACGGGCCGGGCGGTGGTCCCGGCGGCGCGCCGGCGAGGTGATGCAGGTGATCGCGTTCCACGTCCGACAACCGAAGGGCCCTGGTCAGCCCGGCCAGCACCTCACGAGAGGGCCGTGGACCACGGGACTGCTCCAGCCGGGTGTAGTACTCGGTCGAGATGAACGCCAGCTGTGCCACTTCCTCACGCCGCAGCCCGGGAGTACGGCGGCGGCGCCCGGCGGGGAGGCCGACGTCCGCGGGAGTGATCCGCTCGCGCCTGGTGCGCAGGAAGTCCGCGAGTTGTCGTCTGTCCACCACTCCAGTGTGGACGATGGCGGTACGTCAGCCAGGTACCGCCGGTGCCTGGATACGCGCCGACGGCGGAGGAACTCTCGGTGCCATGACCAACACAACGACTGTTCCAGGCCTGCTCGACGGCAAGGTCGCCTTCATCACCGGCGCCGGCCGCGGTATCGGCGCCGCCGCCGCGCGGCTGTTCGCCAGGGAAGGCGCCCGCGTCGTGCTCGCCGCCCGCACCGAGTCCCAGCTGAAGGCCGTGGCCGAGGAGATCCGCGCGGATGGCGGCGTCGCGCACCACGTGGTGTGCGACCTCGGCGACCCATCGAGCATCCGCGCGGCCGTCGGCCGTGCCGTGGAACTGCACGGCAGGCTCGACGTCGCGTTCAACAACGGCGCGACGAACGTGCCACCGGGCCCGATGGACCAGGTGACCGAGGCCGATTTCGACCGCATCTACGCGGTGAACCTCAAAGGCCCGTGGCTGGCGATGGTCGCCGAGATCGAGGCGATCCGGGCCACCGCGAAGACCGGTGCCATCGTCAACAACACCAGTGTCGGCAGCCTGATGTCCAATCCGGAACTCCCGGCGTACGGGGCGATGAAACGCGGCGTCAACAGCCTCACCGCCTCGGCGGCCACCACCTACGGCCCGGAAGGGATCCGCATCAACGTCGTCGCCCCCGGCACGACGTTGACCGAGATGTTCGACGAGTGGGTCAAGAGCTCGCCGGACATCCTCGACCGGCTCAACGCGCGCACGCCACTGGGCCGGGTGGCCGAACCCGAGGAGATCGCCGAGGCCGCCGCGTGGCTGCTGAGCGACCGCGCCTCCTATGTGACCGGGACGGTCCTGCGGGTGGACGGCGGCATGCTGTCCTGACCCGGGCGGGGTGGGTGATGCGCGGGAACCGGTGTCCGCCTGTCGGCGTCTGAACGCGCACGACCCACCCTGACCAGTGGTTGCCCGAGGAGAAGCCGATGCCGTTCCTGGATCCCGAACCGCTCTACGCCAAGCTCACTTCGGGCGACGCGGCGGGTATCGCCGAGGTCGGTGCCACCATCGCCGACACCAGGGCGTCGTTGCAGACGGTCGCGGACGGGATCTCCGACGGCGCGCTGCGGGCGGCACGGTCATGGCGTGGCACGGCGGCGGCCGAGTTCGTCGGCAAGGCGAAAGCGTCCTCGCGGGCCGTCGCCGAGGTGTACGGCCGGCTCCACACCGCGGAGGCGGCCGTCGAGGGCGCCGCGAAGGCGTACACCGCCCTGCGGACGGCAGCCGACGCCGCCATCAAGCCCTGGCGCGAACTCGGCCTGAGCGACCTCCTCGAAGCGCCGGAAATCGCGATGAAGACCGTCCGGGCGCTGACCGTGGCCCAGCAGACCTACGAAAGCAGGCTCACCGCGCTGGCGGCCACGACCGACGGCGGCGGTGAGGGCTGGGACAGCGAGGGCGACGCCGACATCAGCGGCGTCAACCCAGGCGAGCCGTGGACATCCCAAGGTCTGGCCTACGACGGCGAGAACCTGCTGGTGGGCTCGTACCACGACGGCGATGGGGACGGCTCCGGCGACAGCCCGATCGGGCCAGGGCTGACGCCGAGCAGGCTGACCTACGTCGACTACGAGACCGGTGTGGAAACGGGAAACGTCTATCTCAACGGCAACGGCGACGTCGGCGCGCCCACCCATACCGGTGGCGTCGCGACGGACGGCGAGCACGTCTGGGTGTCGTCCAACGAACATGTGTACGTCTACGACAAGGCCGAACTCGACGCCGCACAGGACAGCGGCAAGCCGGTCGACGCCATCGACGTGGTTCCGACGCCCGCCCACAGCTATGTCACCTACGCCCAAGGCAAGCTCTTCGTGGGTGACTACAAGAACAACCGGCTCTACGAAATTCCCGTCGGCCCGGACGGCTCACCCCAGCCGGACGAGGCCGGAGATCCGATCGAGACACCGAACAACGTCCAGGGCGTCGTGGTACGCGACGACGAGTTCATCTTCTCCTCGTCCGATGGGCACAGCGGCAAGTTCTATCGGCAGGATCGGACGCCGGAGTGGTACGACTTCAACGATCGTGAGGAGATCGAGCTGAAGGGCGGCGAGCCCGGCAACGAAGACGGCTACGACTCGCACGGTGTCGAGGAAGCCGTCGAGATCGACGGGGAGATCGTGCTGGCGCACGAATCCGGTGCCTACGGCTACCAAAAGAACCCGGGTTCGAAGTGGGACGAGCCCGAGCTGACCAGGATCGCCTTGGAGGAGCTGGGGCTCGATCCGGACGGCGCGCTCTCCCCCGGCGACGCCGGATACGAAACCGATCCCGATTCGCTGGTCGGTGCCGCGGGCGTCCTGGACGGGGCGACGTCGACGTTGAGCACGGCGGCCGGCGCGGTGTCGCGGCTGCAACTGGTGTCGCACCTGCTCGGCGAGGTCCCCGCCGCCACCACCTTCAGCGAGGCGCTGACCAAGCACATCAGTGCCGCCGGGGATCGGCTGACGGCGGGTGTGGACACGGTCGGTGGCATCGCCGACAGCCTGGTCACGGGTGCCGACACGTACCGGCGGATCGAGGACGGGATCCGCGAGGGGCTGGAAAAGCTCGGTAAAGCTCTCCCCTGAACAGGCCGCTTTTCAGGCGGCGGGTGTGCCGATCCTGTCGTGTTCGAGCGCGGTCAGGAGTTGCCGCAGTGCCTGCTAGGCGTCGCGCGGGGTCGAGGGCCATCTGGATGAGCGCGCCGATGGCCGCGAACGTCTCGTCCGCTTCATGGACGAGTTGCGTGCCGGTGTCGGTGAGTTCCAGTAGCGAGGAGCGGCGGTCGGCGGGATCCGGAACGCGCCTGACCAAGCCGCGCCCTTCGAGGCGGTCGATTCCCTTGCTGATCGCTCCGACGCCGATGCGTCCGGGTGGTCGCGCAGATAGCGCAGGAACTCGTACTGCGACGCCGAGGTCGACGTCATCCTGGACGTCACGGCCGGCGTGCCGCACGTTCTCCAGTTCTGACATGGCCGACTCGACGAATCCGGCCAGGCCCTCGACCGCGCCGCCCTCTTTCTCACCCAGCACGTGAACGCCTGAAGCAGCGCCGCGCGTTGAGCTGATCCACTCCTGGCCGCCGATCTCGGCAATCCCTTGTCCCTTTTGACTGTTTACGCGATACGCGTATCTAGTTTCGCGTCTTACGCACGCGTAACTATGGCAGCGGCCATGCACCGTGATAATGCCCCTTATGACTGAGTATCCCTGAGGAGAGCGCGAAATACGCCGTCCGGAGACAGCAGAAGCCCGGGGTGAAGACACCAGGCGGTCCGGATTAGGCACTCAGCGGCAATCTGAGAGCGTTTTGCCTGGTCAGGCCACCGGCAGAACGACGACCTTGCCGCGGATGCCACCCGCTTCGCTTCTGCGGTGCAGGGGGGCGAGCGCGCCGAGCAGGTGCCGTTCGCTGACCTCGACGGTGATCGTGCCGCTGTCGACCAGGGCCACCAGTTCTGCGAGATGGGCGGAGTCGTTACGGGCGACGACACGTGTGGTGATCGGCGCCTCGATCTCGTTGGTGACCGAGACGACGCGACCACCGGGCCGGACGAGCGAAGCCAGCGCCGCGCTCCGCGGCTCGTCGAGACCGACGAGGTTCAGGACGACATCGACCTGACCGTCGAGCGCGTCCCCGAGCGACGTGGTGGTGTAGTCGACGATCAGGTCCGCGCCGTACCGCAGGACCGCTTGCCTGCTGCGCGGACTGGCGGTGGCGACCACCTGTGCGCCGGCGCGTTTCGCGAGTTGGACGGCGAAGCCGCCGATGCCGCCGCCCGCGCCGTTGACCAGAAGCCGTTCCCCTGGGACGAGGCGTGCGCGCTCGACCGCCTGCCACGCCGTCACCCCGGCGAGCGGCAGGGCGGCCGCGTCGGCGAGAGGGATCGCGGTGGGCGCAGCGGCCAATGCCGCGGCGTCGGCCACGGCGAACTCCGCGGCCGCGCCGTCGATCCAGCCGACGACCTTGTCGCCGACCGCGTGCGCGCGTACTCCCTCACCGAGTTCGACGATCGTGCCCGCGACATCCCAGCCCAGGGTGAGCGGCAGACTCACCGGCACCAGGTCGCGGAGCGCGCCGGAGCGCAGGGCCACCTCGGTGGGATTGAAGGAGGTGGCGGCGACCTCGATCAGCACCTCGCCCGCCGCGGGGACGGGCCGCGCGATCTCCTCGATCCGAATGACGGTCGCGTCTCCGTGCTGATGAATCCGTGCGGCTTTCATGTTCTCGACCGTAGGGACGCCCGGAGAGACGAACCATGTGTCAAACCCGCCTATTTCCTTCGCGATCGTCTCCGGACGCGTAGGGTTGCCGCCGTGGACGTGCTGAGCGACGTGCTGTCGGTGGTACGCGCCGGCCGTCCGAGGTCGGCGCTCGTGACGTGGCAAGGCTCCTGGGCGCAACAGTTTTCTCCGGTGCCCGGCGCCGTCGGCTTTCGTGTGGTGGTGCGCGGCAGTTGCGTTCTCGTCCCGGCCGATGCCGAGCCGGTGCGGCTTGTCGCGGGTGACGTCGTGCTCCTGCCGCACGGACGAGGGCACGTGCTGGCCGACAGCCCGGCCACGCCGCCGACCGCACGGCCTTGTGGTCCCGCCGCCGAGGACCATCCGCTCGCGCTCGCCGACGCGTCGGAATCCTCCACCGTCACCCTGTGCGGCGCCTACGAACTCGCACCCGAAGGTCTGCACCCCTTGCTGCAGGACCTGCCCGAGGTCATCCATCTCGATACCCGCGCCGACGGTCTTGCCGAGCTGAGGACCGTGGTGGACATGCTCGGCGCCGAATCGGTTCGGCCGCGGCTCGGCACGGACGCGGCCATTCCCGCACTCCTGGACATGCTGCTGCTCTACGCCCTGCGCGCCTGGTTCGACGGCGCCCGGACCAAGCCTGGCACCGGTTGGGCGACGGCGTTGCGGGATCCGGGCGTCGCGGCCGCGCTGCACGCCATCCACCGGAAGCCGGCGCACCCCTGGACGGTCGCGTCGCTCGCCACGCTCGCGGGTCTGTCCCGGGCTCCATTCGCCAAGAGGTTCACCGAACTGGTCGGCCGGCCACCGATGCGCTACCTGACCTGGTGGCGCATGACCACGGCGGCCCGGCTGCTGCGCGAGTCCGACGCGCCACTCAGCTCCATCGCCGATGCTGTCGGCTACCGGTCGGAATTCGCGCTCGCCGTGGCGTTCAAACGCCAGTACGAGACCCCGCCCGGCAGGTACCGGCGGTCGGCGGCCACTCCCGGTCAGCCCAGAGACGCGCTCGCGGCGCGCAGTTCTTCAAGGGCCTTGAGCAGGTAGGTGGCGAAGTCGTCCTCGGGAGCGCGGTCGCCTTCGGACCATTCGGCGTATCCCCGTTTGAAGGCGAGGACGCCGAGCTCGCTGGCGAGGGCGGCGGTCGGATCGGGCACGCCGCGGGCGACCAGGGCGGCTGTCATGGCGGCGGCGAGGCTGACGCTCTTGAGGGCGTCTCGTTCCTGAAGTTCGGCGCTCGCGGCGACCGCGGCCTTGAGCCGCAGGGCGATCTCCCGGCTCATCGGGCCCATCGCGGTCGACGCGCGGACGAGACCCGCGGTGCACGCTCTCGACGCCGCGGTCCTGTTCAGGCTCGCCCTGGAGAAGGCCGAAGCAGGCACTGCCTGGCACGCCGTCGCCGACGAGGGCAACCCGGTGCGCGACATCGCCGCGGTCATCGGAGGGCGGCTGGGACTGCCCGTCGAATCCGTGCCGGTGGAGACCTACGGGCCTCTCGGCGTCATCTTCGCGGCCGACCAGCCCTCGTCCAGCGCCCACACCCGCCAAGCGCTCGGTTGGACTCCCCAGCACCCGAGCCTGCTGAAAGACCTCGAGAACATCCAGCCCTAGACGGCCTCGAGGACGAAGAACAGGAAGCTCAAGAAGGCGGTCTTGCCCGCGAGTTCCTCGGGGAAGCGCTCGTGCGCGCCCGGTGCCGGAGGGGGCTCGCTGATGACGGCGGTCCGGAAACCTGCCGCGGTGAACGCGTCGGTCATCGCGTGCAGAGGGCGATGCCAGTACGTCAGCACGGCTTTCCGGCCGTTGAAGGTGTACTCGTCGGACCACTTGGCGGTCTTGAAGTAGTCCGAGTCGGGATGGACCAGTTTGAAGAGGAGCGGGTGGTTGACGGCCATGATCAGCCTGCCGCCGGGTTTCAGTACGCGCCGGATCTCGGCCAGCGGCGCGGTCCAGTCTTCGAGGTAATGCAGGACGAGGGCCGCGATGACGTCATCGAACGCGCCGTCGGGAAAGGGCAGCGGGGCGCCGATGTCGGCGACCTGGAGGGCCGTGTCGTCTCCGAGTCGTTTCCGGGCCAGCTCCAGCATCTTGGTGCTGGCGTCGAAGCCGGTCACGATGGCGCCCCGCTCCCGCAGCGACTCGAACAGGGGGCCTGCGCCGCAGCCGGCGTCGAGGATCCGCCTGCCGGCCACGTCCCCCGCGAGGTTCAGGATCGCGGGCCGTGTGTAGTAGGCATTGATCAGGCTGTTCTCGGACTCGGCCGCGTATGCCTCGGCGAAGCCGTCGTAGTCGTTCTCCATCGCTATGCCTTTCACCGGGCCGATCCGGGGTTCTTGCGGTGGTTGGCGTTGAACCGCGCTTTCTTCTGGCGATTCCCGCACGTGTTCATGTCGCACCATCGGCGGGTGCGGCTTTGACTGGTGTCGAAGAAGGCGGCCCGGCAGGTCGGTGACGCGCACAAGGCGAATCGTCCGTCGCGTTCACTCGCGATGATGCTGATCGCGTCGGCGGCGATCACGCTGAGGGCGTCTTCCACGCCGGAAACCCGCCATCGCCGCTCACCCTCGGGTGTCAGGACGGCCGCGGCCCGGCCCCGGGCGCTGCACTCGTTGATGACCCGGACGGCAGGCGCGGGGAGCGTGTCCTGGAGCGCGGTCGCGGTCGCGGCGGCGTGAATCGCTTCCCTCAGCTCACGGGCGAGGTCGAGCTGGGCGGTGGTGCAGGAGCCCACGTCGAGGCCGTTCACGGCCAGCCAGTCCACGAGCCGGTGCGGCGTGGGTATGCGCTCGACGGCGTCGCCACGACGCTCCGTCAGAGTCGCCGTGAAGCTGGTCGCCAGCACGCTACCGAGGCGGAAGTCGGGAAACCCAGCAGGCATGGAACCACCTTAGCCGGTTGCACACCGTCGGCCGGAACTGTTAGAACCGTCTTAGCTGGTTCCGCAATGCCAGGAGGTCTCATGACCAATGAGGTGCGAGCATTCGAAAGCCGGGCGACGGAGGCCGACCTCGAGGAGCTGCGGGCGCGATTGGCCGCGGCGCGGCTGCCCGAGGCCGAGACGGTCTGTCGCCCGGCGCCCGACCCGCGCCGATGGGACCAGGGCGTTCCTCTCGCCGACCTCGTCGAGGTCGTGGACTATTGGCGCACGGAGTACGACTGGCGGTCGTTCGAAGAGCGCCTCGACCGGATCGGCCAGTTCCGCACGACCATCGACGGCCTGGGGATCCACTTCCTGCATCGCCGATCCGCGCGTGCGGATGCCACTCCCCTGATCTTGACCCACGGCTGGCCGGGCAGCGTCGCCGAGTTCGTCGACGTGATCGAAGAGCTCGCGGATCCGAAGGACGCGGACGCGCCGGCGTTCCACGTCGTGGCCCCGTCGTTGCCGGGATTCGGGTACAGCGACAGGCCTGCCACCACCGGATGGGGCACCGAAAAGATCGCGTCCGCGTGGGTGGAGCTGATGGGAAGGCTCGGCTACGGCGAGTTCGTGGCCCACGGCGGCGACTGGGGAGGCAATATCACCACGGTGCTCGGCGGCAGGTTCCCGGCGCACGTACTCGGCATCCACACGACGTTCGCGCAGGGGCCGCCCGGGTTGTCCATGGACGGGCTGACGGCGGCCGAGCGCGAGTGGGCCGAGCAGACCCGTGATTTCTGGGGCCGTCGCGCGGCGTACGCGAAACAGCAGGCGACCCGGCCGCAGACCATCGGTTACTCCCTCGTCGACTCACCGGTCGGGCTGCTCGCCTGGATCCTCGACAAGTTCGCCGAGTGGTCGGACACCGAAGACGGTCCGTTCGAGACGATCTCCAGAGACCGCGTTCTCGACGACGTGACCCTGTACTGGCTGACACGGACCGGCGCGTCGGCGGCCCGCATCTACTACGAAAGCCACGATTCCCTGGACCCCGGACTCCGGGTCGACGTCCCGTCGGCGATCACCATGTATCCCCGCGACATCGAGAAATGCCCACGTCCTTTGGCGCAGGAGCGGTACCGGCGGATCGTTCGCTGGAGGTCTCCCGAATCCGGGGGTCACTTCCCGTCGCTGGAGGTTCCCGGATATTTCGTCAAGGACCTGAGGGAAGGTCTAGCGGCGGTACTGGCCGCAGGGGGTCGTTGAGGTTCTCGGGGAACGAAGCGCTCGCCGTCGAACACCATCTCGAGCGGCGGTCGTCGCGCGGCGGGCTGCCAGCCGGCGCGAAAGGCGTCACGAATGGCGCGGCGGACCTGCGTCTGAGTAGGCAGGAAGGCGTGGTGGTAGGGGTCGAGAACGAGAACCTGTCCGCCGGTGCCGTCTTCCTTGACGCGGATCACGCGCGTTGTCGTTTCCCAGTCGGCATCGAGGTGCCAGAGGAACGACTGGCCGTTCCGGAGCGAGACCCGGCGGGTGTCCTTCTCGGGCCAGGTCATTCCAGCGTGCTGCCGAGGAGGGCGAGCAGTCGTTCCCAGTGGCGCCGCGATCCGGCCTCGTCGAAGGCGTCGGTGTCGGCCATGGTGAAGCCGTGGACGGTGCCGGGGTAGATCTCACAGCTGTAGCCGACGCCGGCGGCGTTGAACGCCTGGCTGATCTCGGTGATCGCCTCGGGTGTCATGTCGTTCTCGGCGAGTCCGAGGTGGACTTTCGCGGTGAGGCCCGGGATCTGCCGATGCGGGCTGTCGGGCCGGTCGGTGACCAGGGCACCGGGATGGAACCCGGCGACGGCGGCGACGCGATCGTGGCGACCGGTCCGCCGCGGACCTCGCGCCGGGAGGCGAGGAAGTCGAGGTACGCGGCGGCGTCGCTCAGTGCGCGTTCGGTGGTGTGCGCTTCGATGAGCGGCATGATCTGGCCGAAGAGCGCGGGACGGTTTTCGGTGGTGATGTGCTCGGGCAGGTCGAACACGGGTGCCGGGCGGTGCCGGTGGAAGACGTTCGGGACGAGTACGTAGTAGCCGTGTCCGGCCAGTTCGCGGGCCATGTCCCACAGGACGGGGCGTGGCCCGAACGCGTCCGGGTACAGGAGGACGCCCGGATGCGTTCCGCCGTCGCCGGGGATGGCGGCGAAGGCGTCGGACTGGCCGTCCGGGGTGGGAATGCTCAGCGTTGTGGCAGGAATGGCGGTGCTCCCTCGTCTCGTCGGTGTAACCCCGAACGTAGACGATCAAGCTCAGCCCAGCCGCAGCCGATCGGCCAGTCCGGCCGCGGTGAACGCCGTCACCAGGTCGTCGCGGCCTTCGGTGAAGTGCGCCCAGCTGTCGATGTGCACGGGGACGACCGTGCGGGCACCGAGAATCCGCGTCGCCTCCGCGGCCAGCGCGCTGTCGAGGACGAGCAGGGCGCCGTCGAAGACCGGCTTCAGCCGCGGAGCCCCGGCGAAGAGCACAGCGGTGTCGACCGGGCCGAACCGGTCGGCGACCTGGCGGACGACGTCGAGCGAGGCGTTGTCGCCGCTGACGTAGACCGTCGGCAGGCCCTGGCCGGTGAGCACGAATCCGACGACGTCGCCGGTGACCTTCTCCGAGCCTTCCGGCCCGTGGAGCGCGGGCGCGGCGGTTACGGTCACGACTCCTCCGCCGGGCCGGTCGAGCTCGACCGTCTCCCAGGTCTCCAGCCCTTTCGCGGTGCCGCCCAGCCTGCCGGCGCCACTGGGCGTGGTGAGCGTCAGGGGCACGTCCGCCAGCAGCTTCCGGCCGGAGTGGTCGAGGTTGTCGGGGTGCTCGTCATGGGAGAGCAGGACGGCGTCGATGTGGCCGAGGTCTGCGGGGTTCAGCGATGCCGGCGCGGTCTTGGTGAGGCCGGGTTTCCCGTCGGGCCGCCCGTAATGGCCGGGTTCGTCGAAGGTCGGGTCGGTCAGGAATCGCAGGCCGCCGTAGTCGATCACCGCGGTCGGGCCGCCCGAGACCTGGACCGAGAGCTGTTCGCCGAGCTGGCGCATCGTTCTCCTCACGGATAAGTAATTCTGCTTCCGTGAGTACTCTAGCCAGTTCTCACGGACGAGTTCAATAACTTCCGTGAGGAACTACCATGAGAACGTGAACGACACCGCTGCCCTTCCCCCGGCCCCCGGCGCCGAGCAGTACGTCGCGCTGGCGCTCGCCAACACCACGATCGCGTTGCCCGGCGGCCAGTTCACCGATCTGCTCGGCACTCCGGCCGCCGCGACGAAGTGGCTCGCCGAACAGGGGCTCGCCCCGGTCAACGCCGGTTTACAGGAGATGTGCGCGGGACTGGTCCAGTCGTTGCGCGAGCAGGTGCGGGTGCTGCTCGCGTCGAGGTCGTGCTCGGATCCGGCTCCGAAGAGCGCCCTCAACGCCGTCAACGAAGCGCTGAGCAAGGCGCCCACCGCGGAACTCCTGCGCTGGGACCCGGCCCGCGGGCTGTACCGCACCGCGTCGCATCCGATCACCCAGATCGTCGAGCACGCGTTGGCGACGCTCGCCGCCAACGCCGCGGACTTGCTGACCGGTCCGGACGCGGAGCGGATCGCCGCCTGCGGGTCGCCGCCGTGCACGCGGTTCTTCCTGCGCAACGGGCGGCGCCAGTGGTGTTCCGTGCGTTGTGGTGACCGGGCTCGCGCCGCCCGCGCCTATGCCAGGCGCTCGCAGCCGGTCGGTCAGCGGTAGGACGCGAACTGGTCCAGCAGGGGCTTCGGGGAGTCTTCGGCGAAGCAGAGGACGAGGCTTTCGGCGGGCCGAGTTCGGCTACGTCGAGCATCGCGAGGGTTGGCGCCCTCTCCGGCGAACGGCGACATCAGGTGGGCGGCGTCCCCGAGCAGGGTGACACCGGGGACACGGTCCCAGCGGTGGCCTATGGGCAGCGCGTGGATCGGCCGCAGGATCAGCTCGCCGGTGATCAGCGCCCGCAGTCCCGTGTCCACCCGTCGAAGTGGTTCAGGACGACCTCAAGGACAACGGCAGAGAGATCGACTCTCCCTGCCACTTCCAACTTATAGCGCACCCGGGGGCTTGCGGCAAGACCCCGGTCATGCCGCAGAATCCCCCGCCGTACCGGCACGAGCTCGACAAACGGGGGAACTCTTGATCGACGTGATCATCGCGGGCGGCGGACCGACCGGCATGATGCTGGGCGCCGAACTGCGGCTGCACGGCGTCCGCGTGGTCGTCGTGGAGAAGGACCTGGAGCAGACCAAGGTCGTCCGCTCCATGGGCCTGCACGCACGCAGCATCGAGGTGATGGACCAGCGTGGCCTGCTGCAGCGATTCCTCGAGAACGGAACGAAGTACCCGGTCGGCGGCTCCTTCGCGGGCATCATCAAACCGGCGCCGCCGCTGGACAGCGCGCACGCCTACATCCTCGGCATCCCGCAGACCGTCACCGACCGGCTGCTGACCGAGCACGCCGCCGAAGCGGGCGTCGAGATCCGCCGTGGCCGCGAACTGGTCGGCCTGAGCCAGGACGAGGACGGAGTGGAGGTCGAACTGGCCGACGGCACGAAGTTGCGCGCGCGATACCTCGTCGGCTGCGACGGCGGGCGCAGCACGGTGCGCAAACTCCTCGGGATCGGCTTCCCCGGAGAACCTGCCACCGCCGAGACCCTGCTGGGCGAGATGGAATTGACCGAGGACTGGGAAACCGTGCTCGCCGTGATGACCGAAGTCCGCAAGACCCAGCTGCGCTTCGGCCTCTCTCCCATCGGCGACGGGGTCTACCGGGTCGGCGTGCCCGCCGAAGGCCTGGCCGACGACCCGCGGATCCCGCCGGCCTTCGACGAGGTCAAACGACAGCTCAAAGCCGTCGCGGGCAGCGACTTCGGCGTGCACTCACCGCGCTGGCTCTCCCGCTTCGGTGACGCCACCCGCCTGGCCGAGCGTTACCGGGACGGACGCGTGTTCCTGGCGGGCGACGCGGCGCATATCCATCCGCCGGTCGGCGGGCAGGGGCTCAACCTCGGCGTCCAGGACGCCTTCAACCTCGGCTGGAAACTGGCCGCCGCGGTCAACGGCTGGGCGCCGGAGGACCTGCTGGACACCTACCACACCGAACGGCATCCGGTGGCCGCCGCGGTGCTGGACAACACCCGTGCGCAGATGCAGCTGATGTCACTCGATCCGGGGTCCCAGGCGGTCCGGCGGCTGCTGGCGGAACTCATGGGGTTCGAGGACGTGAGCCGGTTCCTGACCGAGAAGATCACCGCGACCGCGATCCGCTACGACTTCGGCGAAGGGCACGAACTTCTCGGCCGCCGGATGCGGGACCTCGATCTCAAGCAGGGACATCTCTACGGGCTGACCCGCGGCGGCCGGGGTCTGCTGCTCGACCAGACCGGCGCGCTGTCGGTACAGGGCTGGTCGGACCGGGTCGATCACGTCGTCGACGTCAGCGAGGAACTGGACGTGCCGGCCGTCCTGCTGCGGCCGGACGGACACGTGGCGTGGGCGGGCGAAGACCAGCACGAGCTCGTCGGCGCCTTGCGCCGGTGGTTCGGAGAGGGCGAAGTCCTCTAGCGCGCCCGGGGACGGCGGCTATTGGCTGAGGACGTTCCGAATCCACTGCCACGACAGGAGTTGATGACCAATGGCCGGACGGGTGGTGCACTTCGAGATTCCATTCGAGGACGGCGAGCGCGCACGCGGCTTCTACCGGGAGGTCTTCGGCTGGAAGGCCGACACGATGCCGGGGATGGACTACACGATGGTCGCCTCGGGGCCGACCGCCGAGACCGGCATGCCCGCGGAGCCGGGGTTCATCAACGGCGGGATGCTGGCCAAGGAACTCAGCCCCGCGTCGGGACCGGTGATCGTGCTCGACGTCGACGGCATCGACGACACGCTCGCGGTCATCGAGAAACAGGGCGGCACGACCCTCGTCGGCCGGACCGCGGTCGGCGACATGGGTTTCGCCGCCTACTTCAAGGACCCGGAAGGCAACGTCATGGGGCTCTGGGAGAACGCGGGCCAAAGCTGAACCCCGCGGGCCCGTGGCCGTCGTGGTCACGGGCCCTGCGGCCCCCGGTACGGCAACGTCTGGTTGTAGACGATGTTGGTGTTCGTGCTGCCGAAGAGCGCGAGCTCGTTGACGATCTCCTCCAGCCGCCCCATCGACGGGGCCGCGATCTTCAGCGAATAGCAGTCGTCACCGGTCGTGCGGAGGCATTCGAGGATCTCGGTCCGCTCGGCCAGGAGCTTGTGCAAGGGTGCGTGCTTGCTGCCCGGGTACTTCAACCGCACCACCGCGAGCACCACGTACCCGGCCTTCTCCAGATCGACCTCGGCGCGATAGCCGGTGATCACCCCGGCCGACTCCAGCCGCTTGACCCGTTCCGTCGTCGCCGACGCGCTCAAGCTGACCCGCTTCCCCAGCTCGGTGAGTGGCAGGCGCCCGTCCTTCTGGAGCTCGACCAGGATCGCCCAGTCCGTCGCGTCGAGAGTCTCGGCCATCCGGGGAGAATACCGGCAGATCCACGGCGGAAACGGCCATACGCCGGGAAAGATCCCTTCCCGGGATTCGGGCTCCGCCGATAGCCTTGACCTGTGCGAATAGGTGTCAACGTCCCGAATTTCGGACCGGGGACCGACCCCGGGATCCTCCGCGGCTGGGCCACCACGGTCGAAGGCCTCGGCTACGACCTGCTGATGGTGTCCGACCACGTCGCCATCACCCCCGACGTCGCCGAGCAGTACCCGGCTCCATTCTACGAACCGTTCACGACGCTGTCGTGGCTCGCCGGCGTGACCGACCGGATCCGGCTGGGCACCACCGTGCTCATCGTCCCGTACCGGCATCCACTGCTCATCGCCCGTATGGCCGCGAACCTGAACCAGCTCAGCGGCGGCCGGCTCGTACTCGGCGTCGCCTCAGGCTGGGCCCGTCAGGAGTTCGAAGCCCTCGACGTCCCGTTCGAGCACCGGGGACGGCTGACCGACGGCCACCTCGACGCCGTCCGGAAGGCGTGGGCCGACGACGCCGACTACCGCGCCGGCGAAATCCCGATCTGGGTCGGCGGCAACAGCGACGCCGGGATCCGCCGCGCCGTCCGGATCGGGGACGCCTGGCACCCGCTGCGGGCCACCCTCCCCTGGCTCACCGAAGCACTCACCAGGGTCAAGACCATCGCCGACGCCCACGATCGGCCGGTCCCCGCGTTCGCCCCGCGGATCCTGCTCAACGTCACCGAACGCCCCGCCACCGGACCCGATCGCCCCGCCGGGGAAGGCACGATCGAGCAGATCGTCGACGACCTCGACCGCCTGCAGCATCTCGGCGCCGAGACGGTCGTGCTCGACCCGTTCTCCGGCGACCCCGACGAGACCCTCCGCCCGGAAGCCGCCTGGCAGGCACTGGCGACCGTGGCCGCACACTGGGAACTGGGCCGCTACCGAACCGAACAGGACCGACGATGACCGAAGAAGACGAGAAGTTCCTCCGCCGCGCCATCGAACTGGCCGCGAAATCCCGCAAGGACGGCGACCCGCCCTTCGGCTCGCTGCTCGTCGGCGCCGACGGCACGGTGCTGGCCGAGGACCACAACACCACGGTGTCGCAATCAGACATCAGCCTGCACCCGGAGCTGAAACTCGCCGTGTGGGCCGCCCGCGAACTCGAACCCACCGTCGCCGCGAAGACCACCATGTACACCAGCTGCCAGCCATGCGGGATGTGCCAGGGCGCCATCGAACGCTCCGGCCTGGGCAGGGTCGTGTTCGCCCTCTCCGGCGAACAGGTCACCGCGCTCAAGCCGCCCGTCACCGCACCGCCTGTTCGGCTGGAGGGGCCCGCGCTGTACGACGAGGCCCGCGTCCCCGTCGAGGGCTACTACACCTGAGCCCCGGTCCGTGAAGGCCTCCTTCCCTACCCTGAAAGAAGGGAAGGAGGCCTTCACGGACTTGCGGGTCGTGAAGGGGGACTTCACGGTCAGGCGCATAGGATGATCACGATGTCCGCCGAACTCGTGCCCACCGCACCGGAACCACCGGCCCGGCTTCCGGAGACCAGGCCCGAGAACCGGCGGCGGATCCTCGCCGAAGCCGTCGCACTGCTGCCCACGCTTCCTCCGGCCGACCCGCTCGACCGGTACGCGATCCGGCACATCACCACGCTCTGGCTCGAGACCGACAAGACCGATCACACCCGCCGCGCCTACTACGCCGACCTCTCCGCCTGGCTCGGCTGGTGTGCCCGCACCGGGCTCGACCCGCTCATGGCGCGCCGCGCCGACGTCGACGCCTGGAAGAACACCCTCACCGTCACCGGCAAGGACGGCCTGCCCCGGCCCGCCGCGGCCTCCACCGTCGCGCGCACCCTCGCCGGCATCTCCAGCTGGTACCGGTACCTGCAGTCCAACGACATCGCCGACCGCAACCCGGTCTCCGCCGTCAACCGGCCCAAGACCGGCAAGACCCCGCCACTGCCCGCCCTCGGCGGCGAGTCGACGGCGAAACTGCTGAACCACATGGAGAAGCGCGCCCGCGCGAACGACACGGAACCGTCCTGGCGCGACGCCGCCGTCGTCGCGATCCTGTTCTACACCGGCCTGCGCGTCTCCGGCCTCACCACCGCCACCGTGCAGGACCTCGACACCGACTCCGGGCACACGATCCTGCGCTACACCGCCAAAGGCGGCCACCGCGACTTCGTCCCGCTCGTCCCCGCCGCCCAGCACCCGCTGCGCCGCTACCTCGAACTGCGCGCCGCGCGCACCGGCGTCCGCCCCGACGAGCTGACCGGCCCGCTGCTCGCGACCATGCCCCACCGCTACGACAGCACCAAATCCGGCGGGAAACCACTGGCGCAACGGGATGTCTGGTTCCTCCTGCGGGCACAGGCCCGCGCCGCCGGACTCGCCGAAGCGAACACCATCTCCCCGCACACCGCGCGGCGCACCACGGGAACCCTGCTGCTGGCCAACGACGTCCCGGTCCAGAAAGTCCAGGACCTGCTGGGACACGCCGACATCCGAACGACCCGCGACCGCTACGACGCGCATCGCCACAAGCTGGAGACCTCTCCCGTGCACGCGCTCGCGCAACTGCTCGCCGACGCGCGACACCGTCAGAACTGAGCCTGCCCCAGCTGGGACTTCGTCGCCCCGATCACCACACCGTCGACACGCGCGAGCCAGCTCCCGCACAGGCACCGGACGTACTCAAGCCTCCCCTGGGAGACCCGCTGGGAATTCGTCGCGCTTCCAGGCAGTTCGGCCAGCGGCCACCCACACCGCGGGCACTCGTTCGCTTCCATGCCCCGATCGTGCTGTAATGAGTCAATGCACTTCAACCCTTACGGCGGTGCGGCGGCGCAGATCGCCGCCGACCTCGTCAACCTCGGCGACGCCGCCGACCCGGCGACGCTGACCACGATCTTCCGCGACCGCATGACCGTCGCCGCCGTAAAGGACCACGAATCGACCGAGATCATCGCCTGGACCAAGAGACTCCGCGACGTCTTCGAAGCCGACCCCGCCACCCGCGTCGACCTGGTCAACGCGCTGCTCCACGATTCCGCGTCCAAGCCCTACATCTCCACCCACGACGGCAAGGCACCCCACCTGCACTACGTCGACGCACACGCCGGCACCGCGTCCCGAGTCCGGGCCTACACCGCGGGCGGACTCGCACACCTCGTCTGCGACACCCCGGACCGCTTCGGCGTCTGCTCACGCGAAGGCTGCGAAACGGTCTACGTCGACGTCTCCCGCAACGGCCGCCGCCGATTCTGCTCCACCCGCTGCGCGACCAGGGTCCACGTCGCCGACCACCGGAACCGGCAAGCGGGCTGGATGTAGTCCGGCGTTGCCGGAGTACGGGCGCACGTACGCCCACTTGTCGAGCAGGGTGCGATTCAGACGCTCGACCGCGGCAGGAGCCGTCGTCTGTGAGGATACGTTCGGCGATGATGCCGTGGCCTGCCGATCATTGGCGATCCGTGCTCCGATTTTCGCCGGGACGCTCGCGTTCGTATCGGCGGATGACCCGTGCCCGGACAGGGTGATCGCGTCTCCGCCCATGCCGCCGATACAGCTAGATCGCGTACCGCCACGCCGTCAGAGCGTGCGCCGAGAACCACGCACCCAGCACCACCCACGCCACCGCGGCCGCCACCGCCGTGACCGTCCGCCGTTTCGACAATCCGATCGCGATCGGCACCAGCACCGGGAAGGCGGGCAGGATGAACCGGATCTTCGCATCCGGCAACCCCCGCGTACCGATCGCCAGCAACAGCACCCCGGCCCCGTACAGCGTCAACGGCCACGGAACCCGGATGAACGCCGCAACCAGCACCAGCACCACCGCACCCAGCAGCAACAACACCGTCAGCGTGCTGAACACCGACTCGTCCCCGGTCAACCGCGCCAGCACCGAATCCGCGGTCTCCGCACCGAAGTCGAACTCGGTGTTCCAGCCGCGCAACTCGATGTCCTGCCAACCGGTCCAACTGCCCGTCCGATACGCGACGAACCCCAGATACCCGGCGACCCCCAGCGGGGCCACCACCGCACCCGCCAACGCCCACCAACGCTTCTCGGTACGCCGGAAGACCGCGACCAACGCCGCCACCACGACCACCGCGACCAGCACCACCGCCGTCGACCTCGACAACCCGGCCGCGAAAGCGCACAGGCCCGCCAGCATCCAGCGCCGCTCCAGCACACCCACCAGCGACCACACCGCGAATGCGCAGAACACCGCTTCCGTGTAAGCCATCGAGAACACGATCGCCATCGGCGCCCCGGCCCACAACGCCACCAGCAACAACCCGGTCCGGTCACCCCGCTCCGGCGAAACCGCCCGCCCGATCCGGATCAACCCGCACGCCAGCACCAGACCGGCCAGCACCGACACCGTCAACGCCGCCGTCACCACATCCGGCCCTAGCCACATCACCGCGCCGACGAGCTTCGGATACAACGGGAAGAACGCCATCGGCGCGTCCGAATACGGCTGCCGCGCCGCGTCCAGCGTCCCCGGCAGATCCGCGTACCCGTGCACCGCCAACCGCAGATACCACTGCCCGTCCCACGCCGTGAGCCGATCGGTCAACGTGGCACCACGGCGAGCGGCCAGCAGATCGAGCAGCTGGACACTCGCCGTCCGGATCACGAGATACAACAGGATCGCCCTCGGATAAGGCGACCACGCCAGTCTGTCGAGCGCTCTCTCGAACACGCGCGCCGGACGCCCCTGCCGGGGCGCCCTCTCGGGAGCGGCGGGCTGATCAAGGTCGTCGACTTCTCGGAGCACGCTCAGAGTGTCCACAATGCGGGGCCAGCTCGCCGCTCGATCCCGAAGATTCCCAGGCTCCGCGCAGGTGGGGAAGGCCACAAACCCGGCTTGTGACCCCACCTCGATCTTGTGTTTCCCAGCCACCGCCCCCGCTCCTACGTTCGAAGTCATGAGCGAACAGAACCTCAAGGAAACCGTCGCCATCATCGCCGGCGGCGCGAAGAACCTCGGCGGGCTCCTCTCCACCACACTCGGCGAAGCCGGCGCCAAAATCGTCGTCCACTACCACGGCGACGCCTCCGCGGCCGACGCCGGCAAGACAGTCGAAGCCGTCCGCGGCGCGGGCTCCGAAGCCATCGCCGTCCAAGGCGACCTCACCGCGGTCGCCGACGTCCGCCGCCTCTTCGACACCGCCGTCGACACCTTCGGCGGCGCCGACATCGCGATCAACACCACCGGCATGGTCCTGCGCAAGCCGATCCTCGAAACGACCGAGGAGGACTACGACCGCATGTTCGCGGTCAACGCCAAAGCCGCCTACTTCTTCATCCAGGAAGCCGGACGACGCCTCTCCGACAACGGCAAGATCATCAGCCTCGGCACGTCCCTGCTGGCGGCCTTCACCGACGGCTACTCCACCTACGCCGGCGGCAAAGCCCCGCTGGAGCACTTCACCAGGGCCGCCGCCAAGGAGTTCGCCGACCGCGGCATCTCGGTCAACGTCGTCGCACCCGGCCCGATGGACACCCCGTTCTTCTACCCGCAGGAAACCCCCGAGCGGGTCGAATTCCACAAGTCCCAGGCGATGGGCGGACGACTCACGAAGATCGAGGACATCGTGCCGATCATCAGGTTCCTGGCCACCGACGGCGCCTGGTTCACCGGCCAGACGATGTTCCCCAACGGCGGCTACACCACCCGCTGACCCTTACGCTGGCCAAGACGCCGTAGACCGGACACGAAAAGGAACCCCGGGGTGGGCCTGGACCTGTACAAGCTGAACCACCTCATCGCCGTCGCCGAAGAAGGCAGCTTCACCCGCGCGGCGGCGCGGCTGCACCTGAGCCAGCAGGCGCTGTCGACGTCGGTGCGCACGCTCGAGCGGGAGGTCGGCGTCCCCCTGCTCGAGCGGAGCGCCACCGGCGTCACCGTGCTCCCCGCCGGACAGGCACTGATCGCCGACGCCCACCTCCTGCACGGCATCGCCGACTCCGCCGTCCGGCGCGCCAGGCGCATCGGCCGCAGCGAACCGGAACGCCTCCGCGTCGGCCACACCCCGGCCGTCACCGGCGACGAGGTCACCGCCCTGCTGCGCAAACACCAGACCGACCCGGACCTGATCATCGACGTCAACCAGCGCTACCCCGACGAACTCGTCGCACAACTGCTCGGCGGGCAACTGGACCTCGGCCTCGGCCGCGCGCTGACCCTCGCGCACGGCCTGGCCGGGACCACCCTGATCCGGCAGCGGCTCAACGTCGCGGTCGCCACCGGACACCGGCTCGCCGAACGCGAGTACCTCGCCTTGACCGACCTCGACGGCGAAGAGATCACCGTCTGGGGACACCCAGGCCGGTCCGGCTACACCGATCTGCTCGTCAACCTCTGCCGCGACGCGGGATTCGAACCCAACGTACGCCGCAACCCCATCCAGGGAACGCCACCGGTGACCGCCGTCCTCGACACCGAAGGCGTCGCGTTCGTGACCGCCTCACCCGGACCGGCGGCGGGCGGCGCCGTCCAGGTCAGGGAACTGCGGCCTGCCGCGCACGTCCCGCTGCAAGCCCTTTGGCCGCAGCACAGCACTTCCGACGCACGCCAAGCGTTTCTCGCGTCCGCTCAAGGCTTCTAGAGGCCGAGCCGGTCGTGGTGGTCCAGTAGCTTCGACAGCAGCTCGGTGAACCGCTTCCGCTCGTCGGCCGAAAGCGGAGCCAACAGCTCGTCCTGCCGTTCGGCCAGCTGTTTCTCCAGCCGTCGCAGTTGCCGCCTGCCCGCGGTGGTCAGCGAGATGACGTTACGCCGCCGATCGGCCGGATCCGGGGCACGCTCGACCAGCTCACGTTCGGCGAGCTCGTTGATCGCCGCGACCATCTCGCTCACGTGGATGCCGCTCCGGCGGCCCAGCATCGCCTGGCTGGCAGGCCCGAACTCGTCCAGCGTCGCCAGCACGCGGTAGTGGTAGCCACGGGAGTCGACCGCGGCGAACCCGTCGGTCACCAGGCGATGCGCGTGGTTCGCGGTCTGCGTGAGCAGCCAGCTGGGCAGCTTCCGCCAGCCGCCGCACGGCTCGTCCGAGGAGTTCTCCATGTGACGAGTCTAACGAATCGTTGGGCACCCGAACGATTCCGGTATCGTTGGGACACCAAACGTTTATCTACCCAACGAATCGAGCCAGGCGTGACGATCAAGCCCTTCCACATCGACATCCCCCAGACCGATCTCGACGACCTCGCCGACCGGCTGGCCCGCACCCGCTGGCCCAACGAGGTCGCCGACGCGGGCCTGGACTACGGATTTCCGCTCGCCCGTCTCAAGGAACTCACCGAATACTGGCGAACCGGATACGACTGGCGCGCCCACGAAACCGAACTCAACAAGCTTCCGCACTTCACCACCGAGATCGACGGTCAGAACATCCACTTCGTGCACGTCCGGTCGGCGAACCCGGACGCGCTCGCACTGGTCCTCACCCACGGCTGGCCCGGTTCGTTCCTGGAGTTCCTCGACCTGATCGAGCCGCTCTCACCCGACTTCCACCTGGTGATCCCTTCGATTCCGGGCTTCGGGTTCTCCGGCCCGACCCACGAACGAGGCTGGAGCACCGACCGGATCGCCCGGGCGTGGGCCGAGCTGATGCGCCGCCTCGGGTACGAGCGCTACGGCGCACAAGGCGGCGACTTCGGCTCGGGGATCTCGACGGCACTCGGCGCGGCGGCACCGGAGCACGTGGTCGGGGTACACGTGAACTACCTGCCGACCCGGCCGGATCCGGACGCCGGTCTCGAACTGTCCGAAGGGGACGAAGCTCGCTTGGAGAAGGTGAAGCGACTCATGGCGAATCGCCCGCCGTATCAGGCATTGCAGGCCGCCACCCCGCAGACCATCGGCTACGCGTTGACCGATTCACCGGTCGGCCAGCTCGCCTGGATCGCCGAGCGCTTCGCACAGTGGACAGACCCGCGCACGCCGGTCAGCGACGACCGGATGCTCACCGACATCTCGCTGTATTGGCTGACCGCGACCGCGGCGTCGTCCGCGCGCCTCCACCACGACGCCGGAAGGGGGAACACTCCTTGCCGCGCACCACTCGGCGTGGCGGTGCTCCCGCATGACATCACGCAGTCGGTGCAACCACTGGCCGAGCGGCTGTACGACATCAGGCACTGGTCGGAGTTCGACCGGGGCGGGCACTTCGCCGCGATGGAGGTTCCGGACCTGCTCGCCGAAGACATCCGGAAGTTCTTTCTCGGCCTCACCTCCGTGCAGTTTTTTGTGACGTGAGGCCGAGTTTTTTTATCCTGCCGTACCGTATAGACCGTTATACATTTCGAAGGTTCAGCGTGTCCCCGGGAGGTCGTCCGGCCTCCCGGCTGTCCCGGACGGCGATCGCCGCGCCACGCTCCCCCGCTGTCCAGCGTCCTGTATGGCGCGCCACTCCCCTCCCCCTGGGCGACACCTGGCAAGCACCTCCGTGGCACTGAGTGCCAGTCCTTACTGTTCGGTCAAGGCGGCGTTGACCTTGGCGATGACGTCGTGCAGAGGCGTCGACGTGGTCATCACCGCCACCATGGTCGTTTCGGCCGCGGCGTCCTGCGCCTTGAACGCGTCGATCACCAGCGCGAATGCCTCCGCCGCGCTGGCCGCGATGTCGTCCTGCCCGCCACTGCGCAGCCAGCGCCGGAGCACATGGTTGTTGGCGGCCGCGATCGCCGCCGCGGCCACGGCCGCCCGCAGGCTCGCCGTCTCGTCACCCTGTTCGGTGAACCGCGCCCGCAGGTAGCGGGCGAGCACGCGCTGATAGCGGTCGACGGTCGCGACTTCCTTGTCCCGCAACGAAGGCACCGTCCGCGTCAGTGTGAACCGCTTGAGCGACACGTCGAGTTCCGCGGCGTAGGAGTCGAGGACCAGTCCGACGGCGGCGCATGCCACCTCGACGGGATCACGGTCCGGATCCGCGGCGGCGAACGTGTCCTCCATCTCCGCCACGATCTCGTCGTGGTTGGCGAAGAGCACGTCGTCCTTGGCGTCGAAGTACCGGAAGAACGTCCGGCGGCCCACCCCTGCCGCGGCCGCGATCTCGTCCACCGTGGTGGCCTCGTAGCCCTTCGCCACGAACAGGTCCACGGCCGCCGCCCCGAGCGCACGACGCAGCCGGCGCCTCCCCGCGGGGGTCGCGCCGGCTCTGGTCACCGGCACCCGGCGCGGCGAATCGGTCATAGCGGGACGGTAGCAGCCACTTGCTAGTGGCACTGAGTGCCGTTAGTCTGTGCGGAGTTCCCTCCCCCGCTCGGAAGGCGCCGACGATGTCGCTGGACCACCAAGTGCTCCCGGTCGAGTCACGTTCGATCCGCCCCCGGGGCGATGCCTTCTACGGTCGGCTCTTCGGCTGGTCGCTCAAATGGCGAGGTCCGCAGCCGTTCCTGGTCCTCGAAGGCGGGATCTGCGCGGTGACCCTGCCCAAGATCAACGGCGCCCAGGTCCTCGCCCGGCTCGCCGAAACCGGCTGCGAAGGCCCCGCCATGACGGTACTGACGCAGCAGGGACCGCGTGTGGCCATTCTCGCGGAGACCGACGGGCTGATCCCCTCTCGGGATTCCCTGCCGCAGCACGTCGAAGTACTCGCCTGGGGCACACTGCTCCCCCTTCCCGCCGACTCCGGCCGGGCAGAGGCCCACGCGGAATGGCTCTCGGCACCGGATCCCCGGCAGCGGTGGCTTCCCAGCCTGGACGCCGTCCTCGCGGGCGTCCGGCCGAGGTAGCGCACGCGGCTCATGCCGCCACCGACGCCTGCGCGGAAACGAGCAGCGCTCCACCGTCCGATTCGGACAGGGTGATCTCGAGAGACGCCCCTTCCGCCAGCGGCGGCAGATCGCTCAGGGTGACGCGGCCGATCAGCCGTTGACCGCGGCGGGCGTTCACCACACCGGAACGCCGGACTTCGATTCCCGAGCGGTGCCACACGCGAACGCTGCCCGTCGCCCGGCCTCGCCACCGGCTTCCGCACCAGGCCGCGAGCGCGGCCCCGGCCGTGTTGCACAAGACGTCGTCCAGCGAACCCACCCGTCCGGCGCCCTGCCAGACCTGAAGGCATTCGATCGATACGGACACCGCGAACGCCGCCAGGACGATCCGCGGAACCGGCTTCGCCCAGTCGAAGCGCACCGGCGCCAGCATCGCGAGCGGCGCCAGCAGCAAAACGTTGCCCGCCAACTGGAACAAGGCGAGATCCGGGCGATCCTCGAAGACGGGCAGGACATCACCCAGCAGGTGGAGACTCACCGAGGAACCGCGGCCCGCCGTCGGCGCCGGCACGAACACGACCGGAAGCAACGCGAAAAGCGAGGCCAGCAAAGCGAAATCCAGCGCGATCGCGGACCGGCGACGCCGGTTCCCCCGAAGCCGCGCGACGAATTCGGCGACGACGGCACCGGCCGCGGCGGCGAGCAGCGACCACGGTGCGACGTCGGAGAACGCCCGCCACCACCATCCCATGCACTCCCCTTTCGCCGATGATCGTCTTCGGCGAGGGTGGCAGCATCGTGAAGACCAGACAAGGACCCTGGTTATTGTCGGTGAATAACTACCATCCGCGTTGATACTTCACGGGGTTCGATTGTCACGGCCGTGCGGTCAGCGCCGGACCGATCCATCGTCGGACCAAGGCCCTCAACTGTTCGTCGGTGTGCGCCGGTGTCGAGGGGTACTGCAGGAACGACAGGAACAGCCGCATCAGCATTTCAGCGAGGCCCTCGAAGTGCTCGTCGGCCGTGACGCCCACCGCGGCCCAGTCGACCGGCACGTTCCGCAGGATCCGCGCGCCGAGCGCGAACGACTGCGAGGAAGTGACCGCCACGGTGAAGACATCGGCCTCACCCGCTTTCAGGAGCAGTCCCAGGTACGGCTCGTCGGGGACCGCACGGATGCCGAACACCACGGATTCCACCGCGACCTCGGCGGGGTCGGCGAACGTGGCCAGATGCCGCTCCATCCGGCCGGCGAACTCTTCGACCCGGTCCAGCGCGACGGCGCTGAGGATGTCGGCGAGACTCGGAAAGTAGCGGTAGACGGTCTGCCGGGTGACGCCCGCTTCCGCGGCGACGTCGGAGAGGCTGGTCTTGGCGAGGCCGACCCGGTCGATGCAGGCGGTCGCCGCCTCGACGATCCGGCGACGTGCCTCGCGCTCGGTTCCGGGCGGATTGCCCCGCCATCCGTGGTGCCCCATGCGCCTCATCTTCCCCGAACGGAGAATCTCAGACGGTGGCAGGTGCCGGGCGACGCACGTGGTACAGCGCGGCGAGCATCAGGCCGGCGGCCACGAAGCAGGCCAGTACGTACAGGCCGCTCCCCAGTGTGACACCGTCTTCGATGACGGCGCCCAGCCAGAACACGGCCATCACACCCAGGTAGACGGCGGGGAAGTACCGGACGAAAGGCGAACGAGGCTCTTCAGCGCCTCGATGCCGGACGAAGATCCAGATTCCCGCCGCCCACAGCAGCGCCAGCTCGACGGCGAGAATCCAGGTTCGCATCGTCACGTTGCCGCCGAAGAGGCTCGACGGGAGCCCGGCGATCGCCATGCTCAGCGGCGTGAGGACCCCGGCCACCACGATGCGTGCCACCAGCGACCACCCGCGCCTCGAACCACCGGCGAGCCGCACCACCAGATAGGTCATGGCGCCCATGGATACGGACGCGAAGAGCAGCATGCTGGTCATGGGCACGGAATCCAGTGCCGGGTGATTGACGATCCGGTTGTTCCCGTTCCAGGCCCACCACTTCAGCCGGGGCCCGAGGTGGTCGAAGACCTCGTAGAAGACCTGGCAGGCGAAGGCGACCGCCACCGACCCGGCCAGCGCGCCGCGCGCACGGAAGATCCCCAGCGACCGGACGAGTTCGTAGGCGAGCTGGCTGATCATCGGATAGAACGCCACGATGTAGAGGGGCAGCCGGTCCCACATGAACTGCACGGTGAACCGGTTGTGGGCGAAGATGAATCCGTACTGCCGCTCGAGGCCGAACCATTCCGGGAAGTACAGGGGCGGTTCGATGACGAAGAGGTAGACCAGCGAAGCGCACCACAGCGCCAGATTGACCGAGTCGCCCTGGCGGTGACGGCGGACGGCGTGCACCAGCGCGAACACGGCTCCGCCGAGGACGAGCAGTTCCAGCAGCGGCATCGTCCAGTGCCCCGCCGCCCACGGTGGGCGGATCGAGAGCCAGGCGGACACGTCGTGACAGTCGAAGCCGAGGCCTCGGGTGACGGCTTCCGCGTCCGCACCGCATACGGCGCTCATCGGGCGACCGCCGGTTCGGCGGCGCCACCTTCCGGTGAATAGTCCGTGACCGGCGGCTCGGCGCGGGCGTCGAAGTCGAACGGGATCCGGTGCCGCCCCAGCGCCGCCCGGATCCGGTAGCGCACGAGGCCCCCGATCACCCTCGGGTTCGTCATCATGTCGCGCAGCGACTCGTCGAGGTTGAACACCTTCGCGAAATGCTCGTCGACCACGTCGTCTTCGCGAGCTGCGCCGACGATGAGCCTGAACGCCGGGCCGGACACCGCCGAGAGCAGACGTCGCTTCCACTCCCCCGCCTTTTCGGTGCCCACCGCGGAGGCGTACCCCTGGTCCCTCGCCATCGCCAGGCTCCACGGCACGGTGAGCAGCTTGCGCTGGGCCGCGAGGAAACGTGCGGAGAACCCGGTGTCGAGACGCTCGGCGCCGGCGAGGTGCTCGCGCAGCAGCAGCGCCGAACCGGCGGCGGAACTGATGCCCTGTGCGTAGAACGGGTTGAACGCGCAGATCGAGTCGCCGACGAACGCCAGCCGTTCCGGCGGGGTGCGGAGCCGGTCGTAGCGCCGCCATTTGTTGCCGGTCGACCGGGTGAGGTGCACCTCGGAGATCGGCGTGGACCGGTCCATCGCGGCCGCGAACAGCGGTGCCCGCACTCGGCGGGCGGACTCGACGAACGCCTCGGTGGTGCGTGGCATCTCGATGCCCCACGAGCCCATGCACGCGATGACCCGGTTGCCCTCGATCGGGAAGAAGTTCACCAGGAACTCGTGCTCGTCCGGATGCGGGCCCTTGTCGGGGGTCGGCATGATCACCAGATGCCGCCACCACCACGACGGCGGGCGCTCCTCGGGTGACGGCAGGTCGTACCAGCGTGAGGTGTAGGTGACCTTGGCGTCGAGGGTCCGCACTTCGGGTTCCGGCCAGCCGGCCGCCACCAGCCACGCGCCGACCGGGGAACCGCGGCCCATCGCGTCCACCACGAAGTCTGCGTCGAGGTGCTCCTCGCCGTCGCCCGTGGAGAAGCCGACCCCCGTGACGGCGCCGTCCCGGGTCTTCAGCCCACTGACCGCGACGCCCTCACGGATCACGACGTTGGACAGCCCGCGGACCTTGTCCCGGAGCACGCGTTCGATGAGGATCCGCGAGCTGTAGATCATCGTCATCGCGCTGCGTTTCCGCGCCGACCAGCCCTTCCCGTCGAGGTAGGCGGCGTCCATGGACGGCATGAGATGCAGTCCGCCGGCGGCGATGAGGTCGTCCTCGAATTCGGGGAACAACGCTCCGATCGCGCGGCGGCCCGAGTTCAGGAGGAAATGCGGATGTTTGCTCTGCGGCACCCCGCGCCGGTGTTCGGCCTCGGCCGGGAGCTCGTCGCGTTCGAGCACCAGCACGCGGTCGAAGTACGGGGCGAGCGCGCCCGCGGTGCAGAGTCCGGCGGCGCTGCCACCGAGGACGACGGCGGTCTTGCCGAGTCGCATACGACCAACTCCCAGCGTCATTCATACAGTTTTACAACGCTTGTATGAATGTATGAACGATGCCACAGGCTGTCAAGATGCCGACAGATGTGCCTGAAGCCGTAACTCGCGTGATTAGAGCCGTAACTCGCGTGATTAGAGCCGTAACTCGCGTGTTTGGAGCCGCATCACGCGTGTCTCGGGCCGGATCAGCGAGTTACGGCTTCAAACACGCGAGTTCGGCCTTCAATCACGCGAGTTCGGGCGGACGGACACGATCCGGAGCCTCGACCTCGCGGCGTCCGAGCGGCAGGCCGCCGACGGTCGCCGTACCGGCGCTGCCGAGTGCGATCCCCCAGCCGACCGGCCCGAGCGGCGTGCATCCGAAGAACTGGCTGACCCCGGGAGTCTGGACCAGGATCGCCAGCAGTGCGGCGGAGCCCAGCGCCGCGGCGAGGACGGTGCCGTCCCGGCCGCCGACGGCCAGCGTCTGCCCGAGCTGGGTACCGATCAGGGAGACGAGCGCGATCGTGCTCGCCCGCCGTCGCCTGCCGGTCAGCCGCGCGAGGGTCCACGCGGTGGATGCCCCGAGTGTCGTGGTCACCGCCCGCGTGGTGATGTCGCGCCGGAGAGCGTTCCCGAGCGACGCGCTGGGCCCTTCGCGCAGCAACTCCGGCACGGACTCGCCGTCCGGCCTGCTCAACGCGATCGCCAGCGCGGGCGCCAGGTCGGTGAGGAGGTTCATCAGCAGCAACTGGCGGGCGGTGAGCGGCGAACGCCCGGTGACGGCCGAGCCGAGCACGGTGAAGGCGATCTCCCCCAGGTTCCCGCCGAGCAGGATGCCGAGCGCCTCGCGGACCGACGCCCACATCGCCCGGCCTTCCACCAGCGCGGCGACGATCGTCTCCAGCCGGTCGTCGGTCACCACGAGGTCCGCGGCCGCCCTCGCCGCGGCCGTACCCCGCTGACCGAGCGCGATCCCGACGTCGGCGAGCCGGATGGCCGGGGCGTCGTTCGCGCCGTCACCGGTCATCGCGACGACCCGGCCACCGCGTTGGTACGCCTGGATGATCCGGACCTTCTGCGCCGGGCTGCACCGCGCGATCACGTCGACGTCGGCGAGTTCGCGATCGAGCTCTTCGTCGGCGAGTTCCTCGATCCTCGCGCCGGTGAGCACCTTGGTGTCGCCGTTGCGGCCGGTGATCTCCTCTGAGACGGCCTCGCCGGTGGCCGGATGATCGCCGGTGATCATCACCGTGCGCACTCCGGCCTCGCGAAGCCGATCCGCCGCCGGTGCGGCACTGTCGCGCACCGGATCCGCCAAGGCGATGAAGCCGAGCAACCGGAGATCGGCGACGTCGTCCTCGGAAAGGTCCTTTGTGGACACCGTGCGCTCGGCGACGGCGAGGACGCGGTGCCCGGCAGCGGCCAGGCGGCCGACCCGCTTCTCCAGCCTGCTCCGGACACCCACACTCATCGGCCGATCGCCGTGCCTGGTGCACAGCGGAAGGACGGTCTCCGGTGCGCCCTTGACGCACACCACGTGCCGTTCGCCGAGTTTCCCGTTGGTCGCGTGGAATCCCCGCGACGGCTCGAACGGGACGGCGCCCGTCTTCTCCCAGCCGCCGGCGTCCACGCCCGCGGTGATGCCGCCTTCGAGCACGGCTTGATCCGTGTGATGCGGCAGCTTCTCGGGGTTCTCCGCCCGGGGCGTCGCGCGGACGGCGGCGGCCAGCACCGACCGGTGGCTCTTCCGCAGCCGGCTCACCGAGGCGGTGGTCCTGCCGTCGTCGATCCGGTTGACGCTCAGCTTGCCTTCGGTGAGGGTGCCGGTCTTGTCGAAACAGAGGACGTCGACCCTCCCGAGCGCTTCGATGGTCCGCGGATTACGGACGAGCGCGCCGTGTCGGGCGAGCCGTCGAGCGGCCGCCAGCTGGGCCGCGTTCACCAGGAACGGCAGGCCTTCCGGCACCGAAGCGACCGCGAGGTTCACCGCCGCCCCGACACTTTGCCGCAGCGGTACGCCACGGATGAGCCCGGCGCCCGCGACGGCGGCCGCCGAGCCGGCCGCGACCGGCAAGGCTTGTTCGGTGAGCGACGCGAGCCGTGCTTCGACGCCGGTCTCTGGGGCGGCACCTCGTGCGGCGGCCATCCCCCGTCCGACCTCGGTCTCGTCTCCGGTCGCCACGACGACGGCGGACACCTTGCCCGCGGCGACCGTGGTGCCCTCGTACAGCATCGACGCCCGCTCGGCGAGTTCCGCGGCCACGACCGGCGCCGGGGTCTTCGGTACCGGCAACGACTCCCCTGTCAGCGAGGACTCGTCGAGTTCCGCGCCGGTCGTCTCGAGCACCCGGCAGTCCGCGGGTACGACGTCGCCGGACCGCAGCGACACGACGTCACCCAGCACCAGCGCGTCGGCGACGATCTGCCGCTCGGCACCGTCACGCACGACGGTGGTCACCGTCGCGGACCGTTCGAAGAGCCCTGCGAGGGCGCGGTCGGTGTGCACCTGCTGCGCGCTGCCGATCAGCGCCGACACCCCGACGATTCCGGCGACCAGCGCGGCGTCGACCGGAGAGCCCACCGCGGCCGAAACCGCCGCGCCACCGGCCAGTACAGGGGTCAGCGGGTTGGCGAGCTCGGCCATGAACGCCTTCGCGATGCTCGTGCCGGCGCCGCGTTCTGCGCCCGGGCGGTCGGCGGGCGCCCGCCGCCGGGCCTCGCGCTCGTCCAGACCACGCGGGCCCGAACCGAGCCGGTCGAGCACGAGGTCCGCCGGCATCAGGTGCCATGGCGGCGCCACACGGCCCGAGGAAGGAGCCTTCCGCTCGCCGGTGAGAGTGCGGGCGCGCCAGATCCCGTCACCGAAAGCCATGAGCGCCCCGGCGTTCACCGCGCGAAGCCCGCTCGCGGCGGGCCTGCGCCGGGCGCTGAGCGCGGTCACGCCACCGATTCCGCTGGCCGCGGTCGCGAACATCGTCGAGTCACGGACGACCGCTTTGGCGGCGGTGATCGCCTCGACGAGCAGGACGGCCGTGCCGATGTCGCGGCCGATCAGCACATGCGCGCCCCACGGCGGTGGGGTCCCGTCCTCGTGCACGCCGACTCCGCAGTCGGACGCCCCCAGCGCCCGGCGATCATCGGAGACCAGCATGACCACACGTCCGTCCGCCTGGAGTTCGCGGACGGCGTCGAGTACCTCCTCACCGTCGGTCTGGACCACCCGCACCCCGGCGGCCTCGGCCGCGGAAGCCAACGCGTCCACGTCGGGTGAGCGCTCCTGCGTGACGGCGAGCAGTCCCGCCGGATTCCCGTCACGGACCAGCCCAAGCACCATGTGGGCGCCCTGGTCCAGCATCCGCTGCCGGTCGGGGAATCCTTCGCCACCGTCCAGGTCTTCGACCGGCCCGAGCGTCCACTCGCCGTCCCGCCGGACCACCTCGGGTTTCTCCGGGTCGAATAACGCGAAAGCGGCAGCCGTCAGGTCCACGGGGTCACCACCGGGAAACGGGACCAGATCGCTGAGGACGTTCGCCCCCGCACCGAGCACCGTGGTGTCGATGACGATCGTGTCGAGCAGGTCGAGCCCGCGCAGCACGGACCGGTCCATCACCAGCGCGCCGCGCCTGGCGAGGACTTGGCCCAGCTGGGCGGAATAGGCGGCCGCGCCGTTGGACGGGGCCTTGGGCAACGCGGAGATCCCGACCGCGGCGGCGCGCCTCGGCCCGACGAACGGCAGGGTCGCCGCGGCGGCCGCGGCTCCGGCGGTGATGGACCGGCGGGCGTGACGATCGGCGGCACTTTCCGGAAGCGGCCGCGGTCGCTCGCTCACCACCGAGGCCGCGCCGGCGTGCTCGCGCTGTCCGACCAGCCTGGACTCGGCCTCGCACCAGGCCCGCTGGTGCGCCTTGGCTTCCCGCCATTGGGTGCCGCGGACCATGATGTCCAGGACCGTCCCCTCACTGCGGGCCGCGAGTCCGTGGACCAGCGCCGCACCGATGGAGGTGGCCGAATCCGCCCTTTCCCGTCCGCGCAGCTTCCGGTCCGCCAAGGCACGCAACCGCGGGTGCAGGTCGACGAGTGACGCCAGCGCCGCGACCTCCGTCGGCAACGGAGCCCACGGCATGATCTTCGAAGCCACCGACAGCATCAATCCCGCGGCGTCCGCCGCGAGTGTGGAGGGCAGCCGGGTCGCCGTGGTGCCGTCCGCCGGATGGTGCAGTTCGTCCTCCTCGACCAGCTCGGCTTCGGAAGCGGGCTCCGCCTCGGCTCGTTCGACCGCGCGGATCAGCTCCAGACGCCGGGGTCCCGGAGCCCCGACCGCGACGACGACTCGCGACGTCGGCGCGTTCACCTGCGCCCATCGCACACCGGGGATCTCCGTCAAGGCTCGTTCCACCCGCCGGGCGACGTGGGCGCCGTTCGGCCCTTTCACGCCGTGCGTCTCGATGTAGAGCCTGCCGGGACACGACCAGACCGCCCGCCGCGGTCCGCGTCCCGGGATTCCCTCCAGCGGCAGAAGTGCCAGCCCGGCCAGCCCCCGGGCGACCCGCCCCAGCGTCCGCGACGGTTTGGGGAAGGCGACACCCAGCACGTCCACGGTCTCCAGGTCCGTCCGCCGCATGCGGAATCCTCCTCGCGCTCGGTGCCTTGTGGATCTCACCGAGTACCCGCGTGCCGGAAGGTCGAATCCCCTTTCCGCCTCAAGAGGTGACGGAGTCGATCAACCGGTTGTACCGGAGCCTCAGCGCGCGTTCGAGGGCGGAGAAGAATCCCGCCACCCCGAGAGTGATCTTCGCCCACTGCGGCAGCGGTACCGGCGAAGTGAACGTGCCGACGTGTTCGGCGACGACGGGGATCTTCGTGACGGCCTCCGCGCCTTGGAGCAGACCCACGACGAGCGCGATCAGCAGGAATACGAGCGAGACCGCGCCGATCGCGGCACTGGTACGGGGGAACCGCCGTCCGAACCTCGCCCGCAGTCCTTCCTGCGAACGAGGGTGAGGGCGCAGTGCTCGCTCGCCGCCGTGGTCGGGGACGAAGTGCATGCGCTTCAGCCCGACCGCGCTGGTGGCGACTTCGATGACACCTCCCGGCACGGGGAACGCCGCGGGAAGGTTGGACCGGAAGAGCTGGACACCGTCCCGGTACAGCGCGGCGGGGCTTTTCCCGACCGCGTCCTCGTGCTGCTTCCGGGTTTTGGCGTCGGCGAGGTACCGGACGTCGACCGCGTAGACGTGTGGTTCGAGATCGAGGAAGAACAGCGAACGGGAGAACAGCTGCCATCGGCGGTACTCGGCCAGCGCGGATCCGTCCCCGGACCTGACCCTGGAGAGCTGCCACCGTCGTTTGAGTTTCTTGACCATGGTCAGGACGTCGCTTCCGGTGGGTTGAGGTCGAGCAGGGCGTTCACGCGCTGCAGAACGTCGAGCTGGGCCGGGTTGTACAGATCCACCACGCCGTGGAGGACGACCGGTTTGGTGAGGGCCTTCCACGTCTTCGCGTCCAGCAACCCGGGCTGGGCTTCGTACTGGTCGCGGGCGACCGGCGCGAGGGCCTCGGCGATGCGCTGCCTCGTCGCGTCGTCGGCGTCCGCGGGCAGTTCGTCGAACTCCGTCTGGACGGCGGGCCGGGACGCCGGTTGGAGCGCGTGCAGCGAAGCCATCGTGGCCGGGTCCAGCACGGTCGAAAAGATCATCATCAACGACCGTTCCTCCTCCGTCATGCCCTCGACGTTCCCGTCGAAGCCCGGTGGCAGGTCCACCAGGCTGCGGCGGCGCAGGATCAAGGCCAATTCGTCGCGCATCCGCTGCTGCCGCTCGATACTCGCCCGCAGTTCCTCGTCCAGCGCGCGCAGCGTCTGCTCCGCGCGTTCGTCCGAGTCCGCCATCGCCGGGATTTCGGACAGCGGCACACCCAGGTCCACCAGCCGCCGGATCCGCAGCAACCGGACCAAATGCTCGACGCGATACCGTTTGTACCCGTTGTGTGCTCTTTCCGGCTCGTCGAGTAACCCGATCCGGTGGTAGTAGCGGACGGTCTTCAGCGTCGTGCCGGCCAGTTCCGCCAGCTCCCGTGTGCTCCAGGACATCCCCCGCATTGGACACCGTGCCCCAGGGGCATGGTCAAGCGGCTTGACCATGCCCCGAGGGCACGGCCTCGAATACACCGTCGGTGATCACACCAAGATCGGGGAAAGATGATGAGACGGAATCGAGTTGTGGCCCTGGCGGTGCTGCTCGGCCTCACGGCGCCGCTGTTCACGGCGCCCGCCGGGGCGGCCGAACCCGCGCAAGGCCTGGCGTGGGCCGCGTGTCCCGAGGACGTGGTGGTACCTGCAGGCATCGTGCTGCAGTGCGCCACCGTGCCGGTGCCACTGGACTACCGGATGCCGGAGGGCGAGCGGATCGACGTCATGATCTCCCGGCTGGCCAGCACGAAACCGGCGGCGCGGCGAGGCGTGCTCATGCTGAACCCGGGCGGCCCGGGTGGGCCTGGGCTGTCGTTCCCCGCTGATCTGGCCTCGCACGGCATGCCCGCGAGTGTCCTGGACGCCTACGACGTGATCGGCATGGACACCAGAGGCATCGGGCACTCGACGCCGGTGAGCTGCGGATTCACGGCGGAGCAGGAGTACCTGGGCAACATCCCGCCGTACGCGGTGGACGAAGCGGCCGTCGCCGAGCAGGCGAAGATCGCGAAAGGCGTGGCCGCGCAGTGCGCCGCGAACGACAAGGACGGCAGGCTGCGGCACATCTCCACGGCGAACATGGCGAGGGACCTCGACCGGATCCGGGCCGCGCTCGGCGAGGAGAAGGCCAGTTTTCTGGGGTATTCGTACGGTTCCGCGCTCGGTGCGGCGTACGCGTCGATGTTCCCCGAGAAGTCCGACCGGGTGGTGCTCGACAGCAACGTCGGCGACACCCACCTCAACCGCGAGGGGCTGCGCAGGTTCGGGCTCGGCGCCGAGGAGACCTTCCCGGACTTCGCGAAGTGGGTGGCGGCACGGCATGAGTCGTACGGCCTCGGCCGTACAGCCGCCGAAGTGCGCAGGACGTACTTCGCGCTCGCGGAGAAGCTCGACAAGACCGCGGTGAACGGCCTCGACGGGCGTTTGTTCCGGCTGGCCACCTTCGCGGGCCTTTACGGGAAGACGCGGTACGGGCAGACCGCGCAGTGGTGGCAGTCGGTCCGTGACGGCGACAAGGCGGCGGCGGAACGCGTCGCCGCCGAAGCGAAGCGCCTGTCCCTGGCTGCCACGCCGTCGCCGACGGACAACGCGTGGTCGGTGTTCCTCGCGGTGACGTGCAATGACGTCGCGTGGCCATCGGAAATGCGCACCTATCAGCGGGGCGTGGCCGAAGACCGCGAGCGGTACCCCCTCTTCGGCGCCGCCGGAGCGAACATCCTGCCGTGCGCGTTCTGGCCTTACGCGCCGGCCGAACCCCCGGTGGCGGTCAAGGACAAGGGGCCGGAGAACGTGCTGGTCGCCCAGAATCGGCGGGACCCCGCGACACCGCTGCGGGGCGGGCAGCTGATCGACGAGAAGTTCGGTGACCGGTCGCGGCTGGTGACCGTGGACGCCGGCGGCCACGGCGTGTACGTCCTCGGCGGCAACGCCTGCGCGCTGAACACCACGACGAACTTCCTGATCTCCGGGAAGCTGCCGAAGCGCGACGTGTTCTGCAGGTGATCGACAGCGGGAGGGCCCAGGCGCGGTCCTGGGCCCTTTTGCTCCGGGCACGACGGTCCCGGTGATCGCCGAACCGCGGTAAAGCCTGTCTGCCGAAGGAAAGCGAAGACCGCGCTGAGCGCGTCGAGCAGAGCGCACGGCTGGATCACCAAGGCCGTGCCGACTTCGGGGAGATCGGAACGCAGCGGCACCAGTCCCAGCCTGCGGTCGACCACGATCATCTTCAGCCGGGCGGTGGTGACCACGCGGGCCTCTTCGCCGAGGGAGAGACCCGCCTCGATGTCGGATGACAGATCGTGCGGTTCCAGCGTGCTGCGCTCGTAAACCCCGCGGAACCGCACACCCCGGCTCAGGAGGTCACGTTCGGCGGGATGCAGCACACTCGGCGGTTGTGCGTACGGAGGTTTGTTGACGAAGGCGACCTCCTACTCGGCAGAGCGCAGCAGCTGATCGGCCCCGGTCGGCGATGAGCGTGTTCCCGTGGATCTCCTCGATGAGGTCGACCGGGCGTTCACCGGACGTCGCCCGGTACCGGTCACGCAACCGGTCGGCGACCAACCGCGCACTCGCGAGTTCCCGCTCCTTCTGCCGGAGCATCGCCTCCAGCGCGATCTCCGGTCGCACCGCCGAATACGCCTCGGCCGGGCCGGGCAACCCGGTTCGCTGCCGGATTTCGGCGACGGTCATCGAACCGGTACCGGCGAACGCGTCGTAGACCTCGACGTCGATTTCACTCAGACCGATGACGTCCAGCAATTCAGCTCCCGCCACGGTCGCTTTCGCCTGACGATACCGCTGGGCTTGGGCGGGCAAAAGGGACCGCGTTACGCCGAGGAGGGGGCTGCCAAACCCAGCGCACCGGTCTGGGTAGCATCCTGGTATGAGCAAGCGCTTAGTCAGTCTCGGAGACTCCTTCACCGAGGGTGTCGGTGACGAAGACCCGTCATCGCCCAACGGCGTCCGGGGCTGGGCCGACCGCGTCGCGAGTACCCTCGCGGCCAACCACCAGGACTTCCGTTACGCGAACCTCGCGATCCGCGGCAAGCTCCTCGGGCAGGTTCTCGCCGAGCAACTCGACCCGGCACTCGCGCTGAACCCGGATCTCGTGACGCTGTACGCCGGCGGCAACGACCTGATGCGGCCGAAGGTCGACATCGACGCCCTCATCGACGACTACGACGCCGCGGTCGGCAAGGTGGTCGCCACGGGTGCGCGGGTCATCCTCTTCACCGGTGTCGACGGGGTCGAGGACGCGTTGTTCCGCACGATTCGGGGTCGGGTCGCGATCTACAACGAGCACGTCCGCGGCATCGCGGCGCGGCACGGGGCACTGCTGGTGGACATGTGGGCGATGCGGCAGCTGCGGGACAGGCGGCTGTGGGCTCCCGACCGCTTGCACCTGAACTCGTTGGGGCACAACGAGATCGCCATCGCCGTCCTCGAAGCTCTCGGCGAACCGCACAAGCTGAGGCCCGCCGAACTCGGACCGCGGCCGCTGCTGAGCCCGCAAGCGCGGCGCACCGAGAACCTCCAGTGGGGCAAGGAGCACGCTGTCCCGTGGATCAAACGCAGGCTGCGTGGGGAGTCTTCGGGCGACTCGCTCGCGCCGAAGCGGCCGACGATGGAGCCCTACGCCTGACGCGGCCGAAGCCCGTCGAAGAGGACGCAGATCGTCCGGGCCCGGAATTCGGGCCCGGCATGCTCCGCCGCCTTCGCCGTTCCGATGATCACCGCGATCAGTTCGTCGACGCCGATGTCTTTGCGGACGTCGCCAGTGTCCTGTGCCCTGCCCAGCAGGACGCCGAGTGCGTCTTTCAGCCGCGCGCCGATGACGGACCCGGCCTGCGGGACAGTGACCCCGGCCGCTGACAGCGCTTCGAAATAGGCGTTCTTGGCACCCGCCATCTCGATCCAGCCGGTCAGGAAGCCGAAAAACGTGGCACCAGGGTCGGGCGATTCGACGGCCACCGTGGCCTCCGCTTCGTCGACGAAGCGGTGCAGACGCGCGAAGAGCACAGCCTCCAGCAGCGCTTCCTTCGTCGGAAAGTGCCGGAATACAGTGCCCACCCCGACGCCTGCTTCGCGGGCGACTTCTTCGGTCGGCGCACTGGTGCCTTTGGCCGTGAAGACGCGCTCCGCGGCCTCCAACACCCGCGTGCGGTTACGGCGGGCATCGGCTCGGAGCGGTTTCTCGTCCGTCACAGCGGGGATCCTAGACCCGTTGTCGAGGGGTACAGCAGAGGTACCGGGCAAGACACGTCCGCTTTTAGCCGTCCGGCATCTCATCCAATACGCGCGCCAGCGCCTTCGGGACTCCGGTGCGCCAGCCACCGCCCATGATCCGGCGCGACATCCGCTGGAACTCGTCCTCCGGGTCGAAGCCCTCGTGGCTGAGGAACAGCCGCGTCCCACGCCCCTCGGGTTCGAGCCTCCAGGTGACCGTCCACTCCGGACCCCAGCTGATGCTGAGCAGCCGCTCCGGCTCCACGGCCAGCACCTCGCAGGCGACCGGGCCGCCCGCGAACCCGGCGGCGGGAATCGGGTCGGCGAGCAGTTCGAACCGATGTCCCACAACGGGTTTGATGTCGTTCGGCATCCGCAGCCAGCGTTCGAGCAGCTGCGGTTCGGTCAGCGCGCGCCACACCTTGCGCGGAGGATGCGCCAGGAACTGGTCGACGTGCACGGCCGTAGGATCCTCGTCGTTCAGAAGTCCTCCTCGTCCAGCAGTTCGCGCAGGTTGCCCAGTTTGCCGCGCCAGTACCGCTCGTACGGCGAAAGCCAGTCGGAGACCTCTTGCAGCGGCGCGGCCTCAAGAGAGTAGACGCGGTTGCGGCCCTGCCTCTCTTCGCGGACGAGCCCGGCTTCACGCAGCACCCGAAGGTGTTCCGACAGGCTCGGCCGCCGCATGTCGAACCGTTCGGCGATCTCCCCCGCCGCTCGTGGGCCGTCGAGAAGGATGCCGAGAACTTCGCGGCGGGCCGGGTTGGCGAGCGCGGCGAAAACGTCGTCGTTGACCGGCACTAGCGCGGCCAGTTCCCGTAACCCGAGGGTTCGAGTAGTCCCATCGCGTTGCCGTCGGCGTCTTTCAGGGAGGTCACGCGACCCCACGGCATCTCCTCCGCGTCCCCGACCTCGACGCCTTGAGTACGGAGTTCCGCGATGTCGGCATCGATGTCGGTGGTGCTCAGCTGGAAGTGCACGCGTGTGTCAGGGTCCAGGTCGCCGACGGCGCGGTCCACGAGGACGATCCCGGTGTCCGCCCCCTTGGGGCCGACCATGACGAACGGACCGTGCGGGCCACTGACGTCGACGAGCAGGTCGAACCCCAGCTTGCCGACGTAGAAGTCCCGCGCCTTCGCCTGATCGGAGACCGGCACGGTGAGGAACTGGATGCGGTCGATGTTCATACCGTGACCATATGTAGGAGATCTCCTACATGCCAACTCGTGCCACCATCGACGACAAGGAACATCTGGGCACCAAGAGCGTCAGGAGTCGCCTGGGAACCGCCGAACACCGCCGGTCGCCGGACGATTCCGGCCGCTTCCAAGGCTTCCATGAGGTTCCAGATCAGCTCATGGGCGGCCACGACCACACCGACCTTCGCCGCGATCCGCAGGCCGATCACGTGGACGGGATCGACCTCCCGCCGCCTGATGAGCGGAATCGTCGGCCACGCACCATCGCCGGCGAGCGTCCACGTATGCCCTTCGCCTGCCACGAGAGTCGCGCGCGGAAGATCGCCACGACCGACCGCGCGCAAAGCCGGGCGCAGCGCCGGAGACTCGGCCAGCCGATTCAAGGCCTCGACCGTCGGGTCCGTCCAGACCATCGTCAATCCGGCCCCGGCTTCCCCAAAAGACACCATTCCAATAAGGACGTTCGACACTCAGCTCCCCGAAAGGAAGCAAGCCGTCCGACCGGAGACAGTCCCAGACGAGACCATCGATCACGTATCCGAAGAACACTCCGTAGACACAGTGAGCCAGTCCCCGACCGGCCAAGACGTCGGCGAACGCGGACACGTCGGCCGCGATTTCCGGCGCGATCACGTCAGCGAGGCCGGCCATCCGGCCGCGCAATGCGGCCGTCTCCTGGGAACCGAGCACGGGAAAAGTGGTCACCAGCCGATCACCTTCGACCGCGATGAGGTGGTACGCCCGCAGAAGCGCGATCTGACTGTCCAGCGGGTCGATTCCCTGGTGCCGCAGTTCCGTGCGACCGACGCCCAGCCGCGCGCGAAAGAGAAGACGGCCGTTGTCATCCATCTTCACAACGTGATGCGGAGTGCTCCGCGCGCCGAGACAAAAGCAGTGCAGACCCCATTTCGCCAGGTCATCCGGGTCATCGTCGAGGTGATCCATGACCGAAAGACATACCACACCGGCAGTGCTACAACCTCGACCTAAATAGAGTTCCAGGGTTCGTGACCAGGGACGCAAGAGCTTGAGTTCACCTATGGACGAACTTTTAGCGTCTTCGTCATGAGCAAAGAAACCACCGCCCAGTCCCCCGTTCGCCTCGCCGTGATCATCGGCAGTGTCCGCCACGAACGCTTCGCCGACGCCATCACGGGCTGGCTGCTGGCCGAACTCGCCGCGATCGACGGCCTGGAAGCCGACCCGATCGACCTCGCCGACGTCGATCTCCCGCTGCAGGGAACGCGGCCCGGCGGCACCCGGACGGTGATCAGCGACAGGCTGCGCGCGGCCGACGCCTACCTCGTCGTCACCCCGGAGTACAACCACAGTTTCCCGGCGGCGCTGAAGAACGCGATCGACTGGCACTTCACGGAATGGGCCTACAAGCCCGTCGGGTTCGTCGGTTACGGCGCGGGTTCGGGCGGCATCCGCGCGATCGAGCAGCTGCGGCTGATCTTCCCCGAGCTGCGGGCGACCACGATCCGCGACGCGGTCCTGCTGAACGCGCCGTGGACGCGGCTCGGTCCGAACGGCTACGAGGGCACCGAAGGCGAACGCGGCGCGCTGGTAGCTACGATGACCGAACTGACCTGGTGGGCCCGCACCCTGCGCGCCGGACGCGTCGCGGATCAGGTGAGTGCGGCATGAACCGCCTGACCGCACAAGAACTGCGTATCGCGGCGGTGATCGCGCTCGGCGGCTTGATGGCCGTTCTCGACACCACGATCGTCGCCGTCGCGCTGCCGCGGTTCATGACGACCTTCTCCGCGTCCCTCACCACGATCCAGTGGATCGTGACCGCGTACGCGCTCGGCATGGTCGCGGCGATGCCGCTCGCCGCGACCTTCGCGCTGCGGTGGGGAGCGCGCCGGGTGTATCTGGCCGCGCTGCTCGTGTTCGCGGTGGCGTCCGCGGCGGCCGGAGCCGCCGGTGATCTGGGTTGGCTGATCGCCGCACGAGCGGTGCAGGGCCTCGCCGGTGGCCTGATCAATCCCTTGGGCATGACCATCGGCTTCGGCACGGTGGCCCCGGAGCGCCGGAGCCGGATGACCGCGATCACCGGTCTTCCGTTGCTGATCGGGCCGATCCTCGGCCCGATGCTCGGCGGGATCCTGCTGGACAGCCTGTCGTGGCGGGCGCTGTTCTTCATCACCGTCCCCCCGGCTCTGCTCGCCGTCGTAGGGGTGCTGCGCTGGGTGCCCGCCGATACTCCTTCGGCGGAACGCGCTCCGATCGATTTCGCCGGCGGCCTGCTGCTCGTCCCCGGCGTGGTCGCGGTGGCGTACGGCTTCAGCGAAGAGACGCTCGGCGTGGACGTCCGGTCGGGCATCGTCGCCGCCGGGCTGGTGCTCATGGCCGTGTTCATCCGGAGGTCATGGGGTCATCACGCGCCGCTTCTGAACGTCCGGCTCCTGCGCGACCGGACCTTCGGCCGCAACACCGCCGTCCTCGTCCTGTACGCCGCGCCCTACTTCGGCTCGATGCTGCTGATGCCCGCCTACATTCAGGTGATGCGCGGCGACTCGGCCCTGACCAGCGCGCTGATGATGGTCCCCGGAGCGATCGGGATGGGCATCACCATCCAGTTCGCCGCCCGCGTCCTGGAACGCTTCGGTCCGAGGATCGTCGTCGGGACGGGACTGAGCCTGGCGATCGTCTCGACCGCTCTGACGGTGCTCGTCCTCACGCCGGACACCCCGTACCTCGTGCTGGGGATCTTGGGAGTGTTCCAGGGAGCGGGTACCGGAGCGATCATGATGCCCACCATCGTGAGCGCCGGCCGCGAACTGCGGGGGCCGGATCTCGCATCCGGTTCCGCGATCCTCCCCTTGGCCAGCACCATCGCGAGCGCGGTCGGCACCGCGGTGGTGAGCGCGGTGTTCACCGGGCTGATCGCGTCCGCCACCGCTGGACAGGGTCTCGCCGCGCTGAGCGATCCGTCGGCGGGCTCGATGCTCACCGAGGAGATCGTCGACGCGTATCGTCTGACTCTCGTCGGAGTCCTCGCGATCATGGTGCTCGCCCTGGTGGTCAGGCTGCGGACACGCCCCGCCCCGACGACGGAACCCACCACGGTACGGAGCGCAGCATGACGACGTCGACACAGTCCCCGCTCGATGCCCGGCTGACCGTCAGCGAGGTCGCGAGCAAAGCCGGGGTCTCGGCGAACGCGGTCCGGTACTACGAGCGCTACCGCGTCATCACCGCGGAGCGGACAGCGGGCAACGCACGCCGGTTCACGATCGACGCCATCTGCCGGATCCGGCTCGCGGTCGCCGCCCAGCGGGTCGGGCTCAGCCTCGCCGAAAGCGCGGAGATCCTGGCCGAGATCCCGCCGATGTCCCCCGATCTCGAACAGTGGTCGCGGGCGGGGCAACGGCTCATCGACGCCGGGCAGGCTCGTATCGCCGAGCTCACCTCGGTGGTCGACGAGTACCGGACACTCGAGTTCCTCAGGAGTTGAACGGTCCTTCCGCCGCGCTCGACCAGCGGAACACAGGACGGTTCTCGAGACCGGGGTAGGCCACGGCCATACCCCGGTCAGGGGACATCGACCACAGCCGCGCGTCAGGCGACGCGGCATGATCCGCCCAGTCCGCCGACCAGGCGGGGATGTAGCGCTCGTAGATGCGTCGAATCCGGGCCATATCTTTGACTTCCAGTCTCGCGGGACCGGTCATGCGGACCTGACGGACGTCATCGGGTGGGTCGAAGGTCGCGATCATGACAGCGACCTCGCGATTGTCGCGGGCCGCGGCCAAGAACGGCGACGGCCGGCCGTCGGACACCGGGGTGTGGAACCACAACCGGCTCTCCTCGGCCACGAACCACATCATCGCCAATGCCGGATTCCCGCGGCCGGTGGTTGCGGCGACGCTGGCAGGCAGACGCGGTTCATGGAGGAAGTCTTGTACCGCAAGAATCGATCGGTCCATCACCTCACCCTGCACTCTCGACCGCGATCGAGGTCCAGTGACGACGAGGTTTCGCCCCCGCGAACGAGTCCGTGAAGGCCTCCTTGCCTACCCTGAAGGTAACGATGGAGGCCTTCACTACCTATGCGGCCACCTGTCACAGCGGCAGTACGAAAGAGGGCCGCCCCGAACGGGACGGCCCTCTTTCACGTGACTCAGCGCTGCGGCGGCGGACCACCCTGCGGACCGCCGAACGGTCCCTGCTGCGGGAACGGGCCACTGCCCGGCCCCTGCGACGGCGGCCCCTGGTACGGGCCACCCTGCGGACCGGCGGGCGGCTGCGCCTGCGGCAACCGGGTGGGCGGCGGGGCCTGCGGCCGCTCCGGAGCGGCCTCCGGCTCGGGAGCAGGCGCGACCTTGGGGACCTGACGCGGAGCGGGCGGCTCCTGTCGCGGCGTCGCGACACCCAGCGCCGGAACCTCCTTGCGCGCCACGGCTTCCGCGGCCGCGACGGCTTCGGCGACCTTCGGGTCGCTGGAGGTGTCGAACCAGCCCTGGACCTCTTCGTCCTCCAGGTCCGGCTTCTCGACCGGGTCTTCCTTCGGCGGCTCGTAGCGGAACACGCCGTCGTCGCCGGGTGCGCCGAGCGCGCGGGCGAAGCCCTCCAGGGCCTTGCCGTAGTCGCTCGGGATCATCCAGACCTTGTTCGCGTCGCCCTGCGCCAGCTGCGGCAGGGTCTGCAGGTACTGGTACGCCAGGACCTCGGGCGTGGGACGTCCGGCCTTGATCGCCGCGAAGACCTTCTCGATGGCCTTCGCCTGACCCTGCGCCTGCAGGTATCGGGCAGCACGTTCACCCTGCGCACGCAGGATCCGCGACTGCCGCTCGGCCTCCGCGCTCAGGATCGCGGCCTGCTTGGCACCTTCGGCCGCGAGGATCTGGCTCTGCTTCTGGCCTTCCGCGGTCTTGATCGCCGATTCCCGCTGACCTTCGGCGGTCAGGATCATCGCGCGCTTCTCACGGTCGGCGCGCATCTGCTTCTCCATCGAGTCCTGGATGGAGGGCGGCGGGTCGATCGCCTTCAGCTCGACCCGGGCGACGCGGATGCCCCAGCGGCCGGTGGCCTCGTCCAGCACGCCGCGCAGCTGGCTGTTGATCGAGTCGCGCGAGGTCAGCGTCTGTTCGAGGCTCATGCCACCGACGACGTTACGCAGGGTCGTCGTGGTCAGCTGCTCGACACCGACGATGTAGTTCGAGATCTCGTAGACCGCGGCCCGCGAGTCGGTGACCTGGAAGTACACGACCGTGTCGATGGACACCGTCAGGTTGTCCTCGGTGATCACGGGCTGCGGAGGGAACGAGACGACCTGCTCGCGGAGGTCGATCCGCGCCCGGACCTTGTCCAGGAAGGGCACCAGAAACGTCAGGCCGGGAGAAGCCACCGTCCGGAACCGGCCCAGCCGTTCGATCACAGCGGACTGTGCCTGCGGCACCACCATGATCGCCTTGACCACGACGACGACCACGAACAACGCGAGCAGTCCGACGACGATGAACACCACTGTCTCTGACAACTACCTTCCCCTTACGTAGAAACCTGTTGCGGTGCGGCCGTCCGGCTCACAGCTCGGCCGAGACGACCGCCGTGGCGCCCGAGATCTCGACGACCGTCACCGATGTCCCCGGGGCGATCGGTTCCCCGCCGGTCATGCTCCGTGCCGACCAGACGTCGCCTGCCAGCTTCACCTGACCCGCATCGCCGTCCACTGTGGACACTACTACCGCCCGCGCGCCGATCAGCGCGTCGGTGTTGGTCTTGATGTCCGGCCCCGCGAGGAACCGGCGTTTGAGGGTCGGCCGGACGAGGACGAGCATCCCGACCGAGGCGACGGCGAACACCGCGACGTCGATGAACGGGTTCCCGGTCAAGGCGGCCGAGCCCGCTCCAAACAGGGCTCCGACGCCGACCATGAGCAGGAACAGATCACCAGAGAGCAGCTCGGCGATGATCAAGAGGATGCCGGCGATCAGCCAGATGAGCGCGCCTGTCATGCGTTCATGCTCCCAGATCGCGCCGATTCATACCGAGGAAGCGAATCCGACGTGACCGACGCGTGACCTTGAGTGACCTCGCACAAACCGGGCATTCAGAACTCTTCGCCCGGGTCCGAGACGAAGTCGATGAGCCGTTCCACCGCTCCGATCAGCGGCGTTTCCAGATCCCGGTAGCTGCCGACCGCCACCAGGATCCGCTGCCAGCCCTCCCACGGCTCGCCCCAGCCGAGCGCGTCGCAGACGCCCTGTTTCCACTCCGTGCCGCGCGGGATCTTCGGCCAGGCACGGATACCGACGACCGACGGCTTCACCGCCTCCCAGATGTCGATGTACGGATGCCCGGTGATCAGCACGTTCTCGTCGCGGATCGCGTCGACGATCCGCGACTCCTTGCTGCCCGCGACCAGGTGGTCGACCAGCACGCCGAGGCGTCGGCCGGGTCCGGTGCCGAACTCGTCGATGCGGTCGGACAGCACGTCCACCCCATCGAGTGGTTCCACCACCACGCCTTCGACTCGCAGGTCGTGGCCCCAGACACGTTCGACGAGTTCGGCGTCGTGCTTGCCCTCCACCCAGATGCGTGAATCGCGAGCGACCCGCGCCTTGAGCCCTTGGACCTGGACCGACCCGGACGCGGAGATCCGCCGTGCCGGGGTTTTCGGGGCGGCCTTCGACGGCACCAGCGTGACCGGTTTGCCCTCGAGCAGGAAACCCGCGGGATTCAGCGGGAACACGCGGTGCTTGCCGTGCCGGTCTTCGAGGACGACGTTGCCGTACTCGATCTTCACCACGGCACCGCAGTAGCCGCTGGCCGGGTCTTCGACCACGAGCCCCGGCTCCGCGGGCACCTCGGGGACCTTCCGCTTGCGCGGGCCGGACAGCACGTCGTCGTACGAATGGGAGCGCACGGCGGACGACGCTATCGGTGCCAGGGGCCGTCGTCTCCCCGCCACGCCGGTCAGACGGCCATCCGCCGCCCTGCCGACGTCGATCGCGGACTCAGGTTCACCAACAGAATGACAGCATCGCGTCGACGAACGGGGTCCGCTCGCCCCGCTCGAGCGGGCGCATCACGAACAGCGGCGCGAGCGCGGCACACCACGCGCGCACTCGTCCGGCGTCGAAACCCGGCAGATGCGGCGCGATCGCGTCGAAACCGTCTTCGAGCGTTCCGCCGTCGCGCATCGGCAACGTGACCCAGTCGGCCAGATCGAAGGACGGGTCGCCGACGCTCGGCCGCGGGTCGATCGCGACCGCTCCCCGTCCGGGCCCGCCGTCGAGGACATTGCCCGGATGCAGGTCGCCGTGCACGATCGCGTTCCCTCCCCAGCCGGTCGCGAGTTCGAGCGCCCGCAGCCGCGCGCGATCGAGCGTCTCCAGCGAGAGCGTGGCCTCGGCCACCGAGCCGCGCAGCCCCCGCTCGGCGAGCCGGTACATGAAGACGACACGGTCTTCCAGCGGCGGGAAATCCGACGGCGGGGTCACCGAGTGGATCTGGGTCAGCAGGTCGCCGACCTCGGCCCACGGGACGTTCGCTCCCGCCTCCAGTAGCTGCGTGCCTGGGTCGATGCCCTCCAGCAGGATCGCCCCGGCGGCGAGTTCCGTGTCGAGCACCTGCACGACCCGCGAGCAGCCGTCCCATGCCCGCAACGCGGCGGCTTCCGATTCGGCGATCGTGTGATCCGGGGTCAGCTTGAGGACCTTCGTCAGGCCGTCGTCCCCGTGGCAGATCAAGGTCCGGCCGGTGTTGCCCGGTTTGGCGTCGACGACGGTGAGCCCCCACCGCGCGGCCAACCGCTCCACGAGGGCGGGCAGCTCGTCACACCACCTCGCGACGTCCTCGCCGAATCGCGTGATCAGACGCGCGCGGGCCTGCTCGTCCAGCACCTTCAGAACAGCGGCCACGGGATGGCGCGCCAGTCGTCGCCGGGCTCAGGGAAGACCCCCTCCGCCAGAAGCAGTTCGGTCCGTTCGGCCAGCGCGCGGATCTCGAAGCCGGTGAGGTGCTCGCCGAGCGCGTCCCCGAGTTCCCCGTCCAACCGCTCGCGAAGGCCGTGGAGCTTGCTGACCTCGGCATCGGTCAGCCGCTCGCCGATCCAGCCCCAGAGCACCGTCCGCAGCTTCGGGTCGGTGTGCAGGCAGATCCCGTGATCCACGCCGTAGATCCGGCCGTCGGCACCGGCGAGCACGTGACCGCCCTTGCGGTCGGTGTTGTTGACCACGATGTCGAGCACGGCCAGCTCCCGCATGCCCTGCCGGTCCGCGTGCGCGAGTACCGCGGGTTCGCCGTCGCGATCGTGCGCGTGGAGCACGACACGCCAGTCTTCCGGCAGGCTCTCCGGCGACCGGACGTCGACGAGCTCCTCGTCGGTGGTCTCGATCCACAGCTGCACCATGCCGGGCCCGAACGGCCCGTCGCGCAGCACCGTGGGCGGGATCGCGCCCAGTCCGGAGGCTTCGGCGACCATGGCCGTCGCGACCTCGCGGCCCGCGAGCGTCCCGTCCGGGAAGTCCCACAGCGGCCGCTCACCGGAAACCGGCTTGTACACGACGTTCCCGGTGACGCCGTCGAGCTCGATCGTGCAGAAGAGCGTGACGTTGGAGGCGTCGACGAGCCTGCCTTCGACGTCGATCTTGCCGCGCGTCACCAGCTCCCGAGAAGACTCCTCCACCTCGTCAGTCCTCGAGGACGTCGACGTCGCGCCGGTACCCGTTCTGGCGCGGGCAGATGTGGCCCGCCGGGTCGAGCGGTTCCGCGCAGAGCGGGCACGGCTTGCGGCCGGCGTTGACCACCCGGTCCGCTCGTTCCGCGAACGCGCGCGCCGCGCCAGGACTCAGGAAGACGCGCACGGCGTCCGGCCCCTCTTCGGTGTCGTCCAGCACGACCGTTTCGTCCACCTCGCCCTCCGTCATCGCGAGCAGCTCGATCACGACGGCTTTGCTCTCGGCGTCCCAGCCGAGTCCCATCGTGCCGACGCGGAACTCCTCCTCGACCGGAACGGTCAAGGGGTCGACGTCGAGGAGCTCTTCGGGCGCGTCGTCCGGTACATCCGCTCCGAACCGGCTGGCGACCTCTTCCAGCAGCGAGCTGAGCCTCTCGGCCAAGACCACCACCTGCTGTTTTTCGATAGTCACACTGATCGTGCGGACGTCCTCGGACGCCTGGAGGTAGAACGTGCGGTCGCCGGGCTCACCGACGGTTCCTGCGACGAACCGGTCGGGCTGGCGGAAGACGTGGATTACGCGAGACATGGCACCTTTGACACTAGGCCACGGCCCCGTGATCGGCATCCGCCGCCCCAAGGTTCAGCCCAGGGCGAAACCGCCGCGCCCCGGGCCGTCATGGGCAAAGGGCCGAACCTAGTCTTCAACCGTGGTTGAGATCGCCCCTTACGGCACCTGGACGTCTCCCCTGTCGGCCGCCGCTGTCGCGGCCTCGGGAGTCAGCGCGCAATGGCTCGATACCGTGGGAAACGAGGTCTGGTGGGCCGAAGCGAGAACCGGTGAAGGCGGCCGCGTGACCCTCGTACGGTCCCGCGCCGACGGCACGGTCGAAGACGTCCTCCCCGCTCCGTGGAGCGTCCGGAACCGGGTCCACGAATACGGCGGCCGGCCCTGGCTCGTCCTCGGTGACGTCCTGGTCTTCACCCACTGGGCGGATCAGCGCGTCTACCGCCGCGACCTGACCACCGGCGAGACGACACCGCTGACCCCGGAACCGGCGACCCGGCACCAGATCCGCTACAGCGACCTCCGGCCCGGCCTCACCGGCGAAGTGTGGCTGGTCCGCGAACGCAGCACCGGCCCCCGTCGCGTCGACATCGCCCGGGATCTCCTCGCGGTGCCCCTCGACGGCGGCCCGGAACGGGTTCTGACGGCGAGCCATCACTTCCTCACCGCGCCGCGGCTTTCGCCGGACGGCGCACGCGCGGCGTGGATCGGCTGGAACCACCCCGCGATGCCTTGGGACGGCACCGAACTGTGCGTCGCCGAACTCGACGAGGACGGGGCGTTCGGCCCGCACCGTGTGCTCGCCGGCGCGGCCGGCATCTCCGTCTGCCAGGTCGAATGGGAGTCGGCGGACAGCCTGCTGGCGTTGCTCGACCCGGACGGCTGGTGGAACCTGCACCGCGTCGGACTCGACGGCGGCATCACGAACCTCGCGCCGGCCGAACAGGAGATCGGCGGCGCGCAGTGGAAACTCGGCACGCGCTGGTTCACCCCGCTCGGCGACGGCAGGTTCGCCGTCATCGCGTCGGGCAGGCTCGCCGTCCTCGACGAAGCGACGCGGGAAGTGACCCCGGTGGCGGCCGCCGCCGATCTGACCGCGTGGTCCACCAACGGGTTCGCCGTCCACGAAGGCGACATCGTCGGCGTCGCGGCGGGGCCGAAGCGCGAAGGTGCCGTCGTGAAAGTCGGTCTCGGCAGCGGAACGGTGACCGAACTCGCCGCAGCACCCGAACCGCCGTCGCCTGCCTACCTGTCCACGCCCGTCGAACGGATCTTCAAAACCGACGACGGCGCTCGGATCCCCGCCTTCGTCTACCTTCCCGCCAACGACGACTTCGCCGCTCCGGACGGGGAACTGCCGCCGTTGCTCGTGTACCCGCACGGCGGGCCGACCGGCCGGGACAGCGCGGTACTCGACTACGAGATCGCCTACTTCACCAGCCGCGGCATCGCCGTCGTCACGGTGAACTACGGCGGCTCGACCGGCTACGGACGCGCTTATCGCGAGCGGCTGCGGGAACAGTGGGGCGTCGTCGACGTGGCCGACTGTGTCACCGTCGCCGAAGCCCTCGCCGCCGAAGGCACCGTCGACGGCGACAGGCTGGCCATCCGCGGCGGTAGCGCGGGCGGGTACACCTCCGCCGCCTCGCTGACCACCACCACGACCTACCGCGCGGGCACCGTGATGTACCCGATCCTCGACCTCACGCAGTGGACCGGCGACGGCGGCGAGACGCACGACTTCGAGTCCCGCTACCTCGACGGGTTGATCGGGCCGCTGCCGGAGGCCGTACAGCGCTACCGGGACCGGTCGCCGATCAACAACGCGGGCACCCTCGCCGGCCCGCTGCTGTTCCTGCAGGGGCTGGAGGACGAGATCTGCCCGCCCGAACAGGCGGACCGGTTCGTGGCCGGGCTGGAAGGACGCGGCATCGAGCACGCCTACCTCAGGTTCGAGGGCGAGCAGCACGGTTTCCGGAAGGCGGAGACGATCGTGGCCGCGCTCGAAGCGGAGTTGTCGTTCTACGGTCAGGTCCTCGGCTTCGAGACACCCGGCGTGCCGAAACTCCGGCTGAGCCGATGAGGCCACCGAAGACACGGCCGGGTGACACGATCGCCCTTGTCGCCCCGGCGGGGCCGGTCCCGCCGGACCTCGTCGAGAAGGCGCTGCCGGTGCTCCGCGGCTGGGGCGTCGATGTCCATGTCGGTGAATGCGTCCGCGCGACCTCCACCGGCTATCTGTCCGCCTCCGACGAGGCGCGGGCCGCCGAGTTCACCCGCGCCTGGCTGGACCCGGGAGTCACCTGCGTCCTGGCCGCACGTGGCGGTTACGGCTCGCAGCGGATGCTCGACCTGCTCGACTGGACGGCGCTCAAGGCGGCCGGGCCCAAGACGCTCGCCGGATCGAGCGACGTCACCGCGCTGCACCGGGCGGTGAACGTCCACTTGGGACTGGAGACGCTGTTCTCCCCGATGCCCGCGACCACCCTGTTCGACGCGGTGGCGGCCGAACACCTGCGGCTGTCGCTGTTCGAACCGGACAGCGCGCGGCTGATCACCTCGCCGACGTCGTCGCCGCTGGCGGCAGGCGTGGCGACCGGGACGCTCGTCGGCGGCAACCTCGCCCTGCTGACGTCCGGTCTCGGTGCGCCGGAACAAGGCTCGGCGCGTGAGTCGATCGTGCTGCTGGAGGACGTCACCGAGAGCCTCTACCGAATCGATCGGATGCTGACCCAGTTGCTGCGTTCCGGCTGGCTCGATGGTGTTCGGGGCTTCGTGCTGGGTTCGTGGAAGTCCTGCGGTGATCCCGAGGAGATCCGCGCCCTGATGCTCGAGCGGCTCGGGCCGCTCGGCGTGCCCATCGCGTGGGACTTCGGCGTCGGGCACGTTCCGGCCTCGCCGACCATCCCACTCGGGGCGCGGGCCACCCTCGACGCCGACGCGGGGACACTTCTGGTTTTGCCATAACGGCAACGGAACTTGCGAACTCGGCCAGGCCGGAGGCATCTTGCGGTCATGGATTCGACACAGCAGTTCTGGGAAGACTTCTACCGGGACAAGGACCAGGTCTGGAGCGGGAAGGCGAACCCGATCCTGGTGAACGAGGTCGCCGCCCTCACGCCGGGCACGGCACTCGATCTCGGCTGCGGCGAGGGCGGTGACGCCATCTGGCTCACTCAGCAGGGCTGGCACGTCACCGCCGTCGACATCTCGGACGTCGCGCTCGAGCGCGCCGCCGCACACGCGGCCGAGGCCGGAGTCGAGGGCATCGTCTGGGAACGCCACGACCTGGCGAAGTCGTTCCCGGCAGGACGCTTCGACCTCGTTTCCGCACAGTTCTTCCACTCCCCCGTCGCCGAGGACGGCGAGCGGGACAAGGCACTCCGTCGCGCCGCCGAAGCCGTCGCGCCGGGCGGCACGCTGGTGGTGGCAGGCCACGCGGGCTGGCCGACGTGGATGGAAGAGCCGCCGCACAAGGACGTCCATTTCCCGACCACCGCCGAGGTCCTCGAAGCCCTGGCGCTGGGCGACGGCGAATGGACGGTGGAGCGACAGGATCTGATCACTCACGACTTCCCGGGACCGGAAGGACAGCAGGGAACGCGTTCGGACAACGTGCTCCGCGTGCGCCGCGCCTAGGTACCGTCTGCGACATGCGGATGACGCGTGCCGAAGCCAGGTCACGGTTCGAAGGCGAGCGGATAGCGAGGCTGGCGACGACGGGTTCGGACGGCGTGCCCCATGTGGTGCCGGTGACGTTCGTTCTCGAAGGCGACTCGGTGGCGTTCGCGATCGACCACAAGCCCAAGAGCACGACGGCGTTGCGGCGCCTGAAGAACATCGCGGAGAACCCCGCGGTCAGTTTTCTGACCGACCACTACGACGAGGACTGGGCAGGACTGTGGTGGGCTCGGGCCGACGGTGTCGCCCGGGCGCTGACCGATCCCGACGAGCAGGCGCTACCGGCGCGGCTGCTGCGGGACAAGTATCCGCAGTACGAGGCGCAGCCTCCTCCGCATGTCGTGGTGACCACGCTCGTTCACTCATGGAGCGGGTGGCGCGCTTCCTGAGCTTTTGGCCTTGTTGCCGTTTTACGGCAACAAGGCCTTCGCCATGTCGTATAGGTCGTTATACATTTGATGAGATTTCTTGAAGGACTCTGGGTCCGTGAAGGCCTCCTTCCCTACCCTGAAGGTAGTGAAGGAGGCCTTCACGGACTGAAAAGTCAGGACGAGCGTGGAGCCTCGGCAGGCAGGAACTGCTCCACCGGCTTCCCCCGCCAAGCGGCGACGATCCCCAGCGGATCCGGCCGCAGCAGCGAAGCGGCCGCGTACACGCTCGCCGCGACGACGCCCGCCATGAACCACCAGTCGTACAGCGCCTGCTCCCCCGTCGGGTAGTAGACCAGCGTCACGAAAACCGACACCGCGACGACGACCGCGAGATTACGGCGGCGCCATTCGAACGCGGAAAGAACGACGAAACCCCAGGTCAGGTACCACGGCAACGAGGGCGGCGGGACGATCGCACCGGCCAGCAGCACGATCGCCATCCGGTGGATCGCAGGGTAGCCGCCGTCGCGGGCGAGCCACCACTGCCAGCCGGCGAAGACGAACAGGCCGACCATCGCGATCGCGCGGAACACCGTGACGAACGGCGAGACCTCGACGTCGATCACCAGGTCCACCAGCGAGTAGAAGATCTCGCCGATCCCCGTCGGGAAGTTCATCCAGTTCGCGATCAGCGTCGGCGCCTTGAGACCGGTCAGCCAGCCGAGGTTGACCGAGCCGAGCGACAGCCAGGTGCCGGCGACGAACACCGGCAGGAAGATCCCGACCGACGCGGCGCCCGCGCGGAAGAAGTTGACCACCTTCCGGTCGCCGGGCAGGTGGTTCGCCCACACCCAGACCAGGAACGGCAGCGCCCACGCCGCGGTGGGCTTGATCAGCATGCCGATGGTGACCAGGACGATCGCGACGACGTGCTTGCGCTCCAGCGCGGCCAGCACGCCGACGGTGAGGAAGCCCAGCATCAGCAGGTCGTTGTGCGGTCCGCCGACCAAGTGGATCACCGTCATCGGGCTGGCGATGGCGAGCCACAACGTGATCGGCAGTTTGCCACCGAGGTGCTTGACCAGCCGCGGCAGCGACCACAGCATCCCGACCAGGCCGAGCATCAGGACCAGCCGGGTCGCGATGACACCGGCGATCATGTCGTTGCCGGTGACCGAGACGATCCCCTTGGCGACCAGCAGGAACAGCGGGCCATACGGCGCGGGCGTGGTCTGCCACAGCGGATGGACGTTCTGCACGACGTCCGGCAGCACGGCCAGTTCGGCCGGGCCGTTGGCGTACGGGTCGAGCCCGTTGAGCAGCTGCGCGCCCTGCGCGAGGTAGGAGAAGACGTCGCGGGTGAACAGCGGCGGCGAGACCAGCAGCGGCGCCATCCAGCAGGCGGCGGCGATGACGATCGGACGGCTGCCGATCCGGCCCGCGAGCGCGTAGCGACCCAAACGGACCCACGCCCAGATGATCAGCGCGAAGCCCGTGTAGAGCATCACGTTGGCCAGGATGCGGCCATGGCCGTAGCGGATCCACGACAGCGGTCCGTGCCCCAGGATCGGGTCACGGATGAGGATTCCACCGGCGCCGAGCGCCGCCAGCATCAGCAGCGTGCTGCCTATGGTTCCCATCGCGATGGTGCGGTACGGGAACCGGGAAGGCACCCGGAGCCGCTCGCCGAGGGAGCCGGCCGAGGGCGTCTGCTGGGGGTCTGTAGTGGTCGCCATTTCGAGATTGGAGGTTACACACCGCGCCTGTGCGAGTGCGCGGCAATGGGTGTTTCCCGCGCGGTGCCACCGGGCAACGCGGCGAGCAGCGACTTCGTGTAGTCGTGCTTCGGGTCCAGCAGGACCTCCTCCACGGTACCCACTTCCACCAGCTCCCCGCGATACATCACGGCGACCCGGTCGGCGATGTTCCAGGCCAGTCCGAGGTCGTGGGTGATCACCAGCCCGGCGAGACCCAGTTCACGCCGCAGGCGCAGCAGCAGCGCGAGGATCTCCCCCCGCACCGACGCGTCGAGTGACGCCACCGGTTCGTCCGCCACGATCACGCCGGGGTCCAGCGCGAGCGCGCCCGCGATGACGACCCGCTGCCGCTGCCCGCCGGACAGCTCGTGCGGGAGCCGGTCGAGGAACTTCTCCGCAGGCCGCAGTTCGGCCGCTTCCAGTGCCTTGACGACGATCTCGTGCTCGTTCGCGCCCATTCCGTGGATGCGCGGGCCTTCCGCAACGGCCTCGTACACCGTGTGATTCGGGTTCAGCGCGCTCGTCGGGTCCTGCAGCACCAGCTGGACCTGCCGCCGGTACGCCTTGAGCCCGGCGCCACCGAGCGGAACCGGCTTGCCGTCGTACCGCACCGCGCCGGAGTCGGGTTTCTGCAGCCCGAGCAGGGTCCGGGCGAGCGTCGTCTTGCCAGAACCGGACTGGCCGACGAGCGCGACGATCTCGTCCTTCCGCACCTGGAGGCTCACCCCGGCGACGGCGTTGATCCGCTTGCCCGTGCGGTCGCGGAAGCTGACGCGCAGATCCTCGGCCTCCAACAGCGCCGGCTGGTCACCGGTGCGTTCGGGCTCCGGTGGCAACGGCGTGCTGGTCGCGGGCGCGAACCGGGACGCAGGGTCGCCGACGGTCGGGAAAGCGGCCGCCAGCGCCTTGCTGTGCTCGTGGTGCGGCGCGCTCATCAACTCCGCGCTCGGCCGCTCCTCGACGATCTCGCCGTCGTACATCACCGCGATCCGGCGACAGGTCGCGGCGAGTACCGACAGGTCGTGACTGATCATGATCAGCCCGATCCCCTGCTCGGTGACCAGCCTGCCCAGCAGGTCGAGCACCTGAGCCTGGACGACGACGTCGAGCGCGGTCGTCGGCTCGTCCGCGATGATCAGCCGCGGCGAACAGGCCAGCGCCATCGCGATCATGACGCGTTGCTTCTGCCCACCGGACAGTTCGTGCGGGTAGGCCCCGGCACGGCCGGGTGGCAGGTCGACCTGTTCGAGCAGCTCGGAGACCTTGGCCTGGATCTCGCTGTCCGAAAGCGCCTTGCCGCCGGGCGGGTGCAGGCGGATCGGCTCCGCGATCTGCTCGCCGATCTTCCGCACCGGGTTGAGCGCGTGCATCGCGCCCTGGAACACGACCGAGGCCTCGGCCCAGCGCACCGCGCGCAGCCTGCCCCATTTCATGGCCGTGACGTCTTCGCCGTCCAGCAGGATCTCCCCGCTGACCTTCGCCGACCGCGGGAGCAGCCGCAGCACACTCATCGCGACCGTCGACTTCCCCGACCCCGACTCCCCCGCGACCCCGAGGGTGTCGCCGGCTTCGAGGACAAGGTCGACGCCGCGGACGGCGGCGACCTCACCGCCTCCGGTGGCGTAGGTGACGCCGAGGTTCTTCAGTTCCAGCAAGGGGCTCATGAGTGCTGTCCCTTCAGGCGCGGGTTCAGCACGGTCTCCAGCGCGCGTCCGACGAGGGTGAAGGCGAGGACGACCACGACGATCGCGACACCCGGCGGCAGCAGGTTCCACCAGGCACCCTTGCTGATCGCGCCGTTGTTCAACGCGGTCTGCAGCATGGCTCCCCAGGAGACGGTGTTCGGGTTGCCGACGCCGAGGAACGCCAGCGTCGCGTCCGCGATGACCGCGTTGCCCACGACGAGCGTGGTGTTGGCCAGCACGAGCGGCATGACGCCGGGAAGGACGTGCTTGCCGACGATGTGCAGGTGACCGCCGCCGAGTGCCTTCGCGCGCTCGATGTACGGGCGGCCCTCGATCGTGAGGGTCTGCGCGCGGACCAGGCGCGCGGTGCTGGGCCAGGCGGTGACGCCGATGGCGATGATCACCGTCATCGTGCCCTGGTCCAGCACCGAGGCGAGCGCCACGGCGAGGACGAGCGACGGCAGCACCAGGAAGAAGTCCGTGAACCGCAGCAGCAGCCCGGACAGCCAGCCGCCGAAATGCGCGGCCGCGATCCCGATGAGGGTGCCGATCAGCACCGAGAGGAACGCCGCCGAGAAACCGGTGAGCAGCGAGATCCGCGCACCCCAGAACGTCATCAGCAGCACCGAACGGCCGTCGATGTCGGTGCCCAGCCAGAACTCCCCGCTGGGTGACTCCAGCGAACCGCCCTGGGCCTTGGTGACGTCGAGTCCGGATTCGTCCGAGATCACCGGCGCGAGGATGGCCAGCACCGTGATGACACCGAGGAAGGCCAGCCCGAAGACGCCCGCCTTGTTCGTCGTGAACTCGTGCCAGCGTTTCGCCACGGCCTCGCGGCGGCGGCGCCAGACGATCGAACCGGGTTTTTCCGCAGTGGTCATGCCGTCCGCACCCTGGGGTCGAGCACGCGGTAGAGCAACTCCGCGAGCAGGTTCATCAGCACCACCGCACCCGCGAGGGTGACGAAGACTCCTTGCAGGACAGGTAGATCAGGTCCGCGGAGCGCTTCGTAGAGCAGCTGCCCGAGCCCCGGCCAGCTGAACACGGCCTCGACCGAGACCGCACCCGAGACCACCATGCCGAACTGCATGAAGACCAGCGTCACCGTCGGCAGCAGGGCGTTGGGCACGGCGTGCCGCTTGCGGACGAGGTCGTCACGCAGGCCCTTGGCCCGCGCGGTGGTGAGGTAGTCCGAGTTCATCTCACCGATCAGGGACGAACGCATGACCAGCATGTACTGCGCGTAGAACACCACCAGCAGGGTCACGCATGGCAGCACCAGATGGTGGAGCACGTCGAGCCCTTCACTGAAGAAGCCCGGCGCGACATCCGGGGAATGCATGCCCCGGCTCGGGAAGAGGCCGTTGGTGGCCACCAGCAACATGAGCCCGAGCCAGAACTGCGGAACCGACCACAGCGTCAGCGCGATCCCGGTCTGGACCTTGTCGAACCTGCTCCCCCGGCGCCAGCCCGCGCGGATGCCGAGCCACAGGCCGAGCGCGACCGCGAGCGCCGTCGCACTGCCGACGAGCAGGATCGTCGGCCACAATCGCTCGCCGACCATGTCGAAGACCGGGCGCCGCTGCAGGTACGAGACCCCCATGTCGCCCTGGAGCAGGCCGGTGAGGTAGTCCCAGAACTGCTGCAGCAGCGGCTTGTCCACGCCCATCTGCGCCCGGAGCTCCGCCATCATCTTCGGATCGGTCGGCCGGTCGCGGACCATGAACCGCACGGGATCGCCGGGCAGCGTCCGGAACAGGAAGAACCCCAGCACGACGACGAGCGCGAGGCTCGCCAGCGCGCCGCCGATCTTGGAGAGCACGAACCGGGCGGTGCCGGTCCCGCCCCGGCGCTCGTCGGGATCGCCGAGCGCCGGGGGCTTTTCGAGGGAACTGAGTGCTTCGGTCAACGCGGTCCTTCTGATTTCGTCGGTGAACCCGCGTCCGCGAGCGGCCAGCCAGACTGGTTCACGCGTTGTGTCCCTTTCTCGGAGTAGATCTCAGCTCCGCCGACAGGTGCTTACTCCCGGTCGTCGGCCGACTTGCCGCGCCGCCCGAGCAGCACCCCGCCGCCGACGAGCACCACGAGCACGACCGCGCCGATGCCGATCCACAATCCGGTGTTGCTGCTTTCCTCGGCGCCCGCCGCGGCGGCGTCGGCCGGAGTGGCGCCGTAGACGCCCCAGTAGCCGGACTGTTCGAGGATCGCGCCGTCGGGCTGCGGCTGCTTGGTGAACGAGGAGAACTTGTCCGAGCGGTAGGCCTCGAGCACGTTGTCGTAGTCCAGGACGACATCGACGTACTCACCCGCCAGCACCGCCTGCGCCTGCTTGACGAGTTCGGCGCGCTTCGCCGGGTCGAACTCGGTCAGCTGCTTCTTGTACAGGTCTTCGTAGCGCGGGTCGCAGAAGAACGTCGCCGAGCTGCCGCCGTTGCCCTCCGCGTTCGGGCGGCCGGCGCAGGTGTTCAGGCTGAGGGCGTAGTCCGGGTCGGGTGAGGTGCCGTAGCCGGAGATCGCGAGGTCGTAGTTGCCCGCGGTGGTGCGGTCGTCCAGTTCGTCGTCGGAGACGAGCTCCTGCTTGACACCGATGCCGACGTCCTTGAGCCAACCGCTGACGAACTGCGCGGTGCGCTGGTCGAACGGCCGGTTCGCGTGACCGGCGAGCCGGAACTCCAGCTTCGCGCCGCCGGGGGCGACGCGGATGCCGTCCGCACCCTTGGCGTAGCCGGCCTGATCGAGGGTGGCGTTCGCGGCCGCGATGTCGAACTTGGTCTTCTCGGCGTCCGACGGGCTCCAGGTGTAGGCCTTGTAGATCGCCGGAACGACACCGGTCCCCGGCTGGCCGTACCCGTTCATCACCTTGTCCACGATGGTCTTGGTGTCGATGGCCTGCGCGATCGCCTTGCGGACGCGGAGGTCCTTCAGGATCGGGTTGCCGTCACCGATCGGCTGGTCGAGGACGTTCTTGACGCCGAAGTTGATGATGAGCTCGTTGTACCGGCGGCCCGGCGCCTTGTTCGTGGTGATGTTCTTCTCGCCCTTGAGCGCGTCGAACTGCGTCGGCGTGAGCCGGTTGATGACGTCGACCTCGCCCTGCTTCAGCGCGTTGACCGCGGCCTCGGCGTCCTTGAACTGCAACAGTTGCAGCTCGTCGACCTTGGGCGCCCCACGCCAGTAGTCCTTGTTCGCCTTGAACTTCACGAATTCGTTCTTCTTGTACTCGGTCAGCAGATACGGTCCGCTGCCGACGCCGACCACGGCCATGTCGTCGGTCGAGGGGGCGTTGAGATCCTTGATCGGCTCCCAGATGTGCTTGGGCACGATCGGGACGTCGAGCGAGGTCATGCTCGACTGCGGGGCCTTGGTCTTGATGACCAGCGTCTTGTCGTCGGGTGCCGACACCGAGGCGAAGTTGGTCACGTAGCTGCCGTTCGCGGTGCGGGCGTTCTCGTCGTCGAGCATCCGCTGGAAGGTGTACGCGGGGTCCTGCGCGGTGATCGGCTTGCCGTCGGACCACTTCATCCCCTGGCGGATGGTGAAGGTCCAGGTGAGCTTGTCGTCGGAGGTCTTCCACGACTCCGCGATCCCGCCCGTGGGCTGGGTGTCCTCGGCCGAGGGCAGGGTCAGGAACTCGTAGTTGAACCGGCCGACCTGCGTCGACGCCGCCAGCTGGGCGGTGAAGGGGTTCAGGTGGTCGATGCCGGTCGTGAGCGCCACCCGGAGCACCTTGCCCTGTTGCTGCGCCGACGCGGCGGGCACGAAAGGCACCGTCGCGACCGCCGAAGCGGCGAGGACCGCGACCACGCGAAGACCGCGCCGTCGCTTCGGAAAACGCTCTGTGCGCACGAAGACCACCCCATCGAAACTCGCTGTAACCCAACCCCCGAGGCGGAAAAGTAACCACATGTCGCGGTAACCGCGCAATGACTCGCCAATACCGATCGTGCACAGCGGATGTCGTCGCGTGGTCGGCAGCTACTTTACGTCTCACCGACGTTGCGCTGTGTCACCATTTCGGCGCGCGAACGGGCAACACGTGCAGTGTCCTGGGTATTCAAGGGAAGCGGGCTTGCAAAAGCCTTGCGCGCGATGATGCCCAATCGATACGTGCGACGAAGTGAGAGCAAAGCGTTTCGTCCTCTGAATGCGGTAGTTGCACACGCAAGTACCGCATTCAGAGGACGAAACGCTAGGCGTCAGCCGACCGGGACCTCACGCCGCCGCGCCGTGGCCGCGGCCGCGTAGAGCCACGCGAACAGCACCCACATACCGGCGAAGATGAGCCCCACGGTCACGTAAGCGACAGTCCACAGCACGGCGGGCGTGTCCGACTTCCGCTCCCGTTGCAGGAACTCGATCTCCGACATGAACGGGCGCGTGCCGGACTTCGCGTCGATCGACGGCGCGTTCGCGGCCGGGTCGGCGGGCGCGTAGATCGGGGCGAGCCCCATCACCCGGTTCGGGACGTGCACGCGGATCCCCGTCTTCCACTGGCCGAACACCGGCAACGGCTGGGCGGTGCGGTACACCCCGTCGCCGATCTTCTCCAGCGGCGCGGTGAAGAAGTCGCCGCCCTGCCAAGCGAAACCGTTGAGCCACACGGCATCGTCGGCCAGGTCGGGCCGCGAGATCGTCACGGTCGCGTCGACCCAGCGGGGTGTGCCGCCGCCGTGCGGATTCGAGATCGGCAGCCCGGTCGCGGCCTCGGTCAGCCGGATGTCGGCGGTGAACCCCGGTTCCGGATCCTGCGGGACGGCGACCGCCGACATCAGGGCGACCGCGCCCAGCGCGCCGACGAGTCCGACGGCGTGCCGGGGCCCCGCCGCGGGCACCCGCGTCGCCGTCTCTTCCACTCGCTGGTACTGCCAGACACCGATGAACGCACCCGCGAGCGCCGCGCCGGTCCCGAACAGGACGAACAGCGGCAGATGGGCGGCGGGCCACGGGTTCGGCATCAGCCAGTGGGTGAACGCCGCCTCGGCGAGCATCCCGGCGGTCCCCACGAGCAGACCGGCGACAGCGGCGAACGTGTAGCCCTGCCGGTTGCGCATCGCGAGGGCGACGACCTCGATGATCACCGCTTCGGCGACGTACGGCAGCAGCGAGGCCACGTGCAGGTCCGCGAACAGCGGGATGACGGCGAACGAAGCACGGGACGCGAGGAAGACCGCGAGCACGATCAGCGCGCCGCCCGGCCCCCAGGACAGCCGCCCGTAGGTCAGCGTCCACGCGCCGATCAGACCGACGAGCACGACCTGCGACAGCATCGGGAACTGCGGGACGCCGAGGTCGAACTCCATGAGGAACGCCGAAGCACCCATCATCCAGGCACCGGCGAGCACCGGGCCGAGCAGGCGCACGACCGGCCCGGTCGCGCCGACCTGTCGGGCCTCGCCGAGCAGCAGTTGCAGGCCCAGCACGACACAGACGCCGCCGCCGATCATCAGGACGTGCGTCGGTCCCCATTCGGTGACGTCCTGGCCGAACAGGCGATGCCACACGTCGTCGAGCGGGAAGCCCGCGATGCCGACCAGGCCGGTCGCCATCATCTGGATGGAACCCATCGGCGCCCGCCAGTGCGGGCCGATCTTGAACGTGCGCTTGGGCAGGTCCTTCGTCGCGAGGGTCGCGCTGAGCACACCGCTGGCGAAGATGCCCATCAGTCCGAAGTAGATCGGGTAATGCGAAGGGTTCGCGAGCGGGCCTTCGTCGCGGCCGAGTTCCATGTGGATCGGCACGTCCCAGTAGACGCCGATCAGCGCCGACATCCCGGAGAGGAAGGCGACGAACATCGGCAGCGCCGCCCAGCGCGGCAGACCGCTGAACTCGCCCATCCAGTCGGCGACGCGGCCGAAGACCGTCCGCTTCCCCGCGCGCTCGCGGAGCACGAAAAGGGCCAAGGGCAGGAAGACCGCGGTGAACATCAGGCCCGCGATGACGATCTGCCCGAATTGCGCGCCGCCGGCAGGCGGGCTCTCCTGAGCCATGAACACCGTGCTCGCCTTCCTGCTAACCTGAGTAACTGTTACCTTGGGGTAACACGATAGGCGCAAGGTCCCGGCCGGGCAAGCCGGGGCGTACGACTTGGAGGCACCTCGATGCGGAGGATCGGCGGGATCTGCGGGATCACCGTGGCCGCACTGCTGGCCGTGACCGGCTGTTCGGGGACGACCGGTTCCGAACAGGCGCCGGGCGCCGGCACCCGGACCGTCAAGTTCTCGATCACCGAGGGCAAGCGCACGGCGGGGCCGGAAGAGGTCGCCGTGCGCACGGGCGAGAACGTCGCGCTCGAAGTCACCTCGGACCAGCCGGACGAACTGCACGTCCACGGCTACGACAAGGCCGCCCAGCTGTCTCCCGGGGTTCCGGGGACGGTCGCCTTCACCGCGAACATCGACGGGATCTTCGAGGTGGAACTGCACAAGAGCGGCGCGGCGGTGACCAAGCTCCGGGTGAGCGGATGATCCTGGCGCACGGTCTCGGCGGCCGGTCCGATCTGCCGGTCCCGCTGTGGCTCGCGCTCTACGCGGGAGCGGCGGCCGTCGTGGTCTCCTTCTTCGCGCTCACCGTGCTTTGGAAGAAGCCCAAACTCCGCGGCGCCGACGCCGGCCGCCCCCTTCCCGAGGTCCTGCAACGGTTCGCCGATGGTGGGTTCTCGCGGATCGCGGCGCGGGTACTCGGCTTGGCGCTGTTCACGGGCTTCCTCTCGATGGCGTGGGCAGGCCCGGACAACTCGGCCGGCAACCCGGCTCCGGCGTGGTTCTACGTCTGGTTCTGGGTCGGACTGGTCCCGCTTTCGCTCCTGCTCGGCCCGGTCTGGCCGCGGTTGAATCCACTGAGGACGATCGCGGCACTGATCCCCGCGCGACGGCGCGAACTCCCGGATCGACTGGGTCACCTGCCCGCGATCGTCGGCCTCCTGGCGTTTCTTTGGCTGGAACTGGTGTTTCCGCATTCGGACTCGCCCAGGGCGATCGCTGTTTTCGCCACCGTGTATGCCGTTATACACATCGCTCTCGGGGCGGTGTTCGGTCCGCGCTGGTTCGACCGCGGCGACGCTTTCGAGGTCTATGCGCGCCTGATCGCGGCCCTCTCCCCTTTCGGGAGGCGGACGGATGGGCGCCTGGTGATCCGGAATCCGCTGGACGGCCTGCTCACCGTCTCCCCCGCGCCTTGGCTGACCGCGCTGGTGCTGGTGGTGCTCGGCTCGACGGCGTTCGACGGCCTCACCCGGCTTCCGTTCTGGACGTCGCTGGACGCGGGCGTCTTCGGCGGCACCGCCGGGCTCGCGGTCTGTATCGCGCTCACCTACGGCGCCTACGCGGGCGCCATCAGCCTGACCAGGCCGTATCTGCGCCGAGGGTTCGACCCGTATCCCGCGTTCGCGCCGTCGTTGATCCCGATCATGGTCGGCTACACGGTCGCGCATTACTTCTCGTTCGCCGTGTTCTCGGGCCAGCAGGGATTCGGCCGCGCGATCGACTACACGGTCGTCTCGGCCGGGGTGATCGCGCTGGTGCAGATCGCCGGGATCGTCGCCGGGCACGTGCTGGCCGTAACCTCGGCGCATGACCGTTCCGTCGGCGTGCTGCGCTCGAACTACGTCAAGGTGGGCCAGTACCCCATGCTGGCGCTGATGATCGGCTACACCGCGCTCGGGATCGCGCTGGTCTCCGGCTCATGACCATCGCGGCGCGGGTGGTGATGATGCACCAGGGCGGCTGGGACGAGATCCTCATCTTCGCCGGCCCCGTGGTGATCATCGGGCTGCTCGTCTACGTCGCGCGCAAGCAGGTCCCGACGACACCCGAAGAAGACGACGATTAGTTTTCGCGCCGCCCCCGTCAGTACGTGTGAGATCGACTCACAGGAGGCTGACGCCATGCGGAAACTGACCTTCGGCATGAACCTGACCGTGGACGGCTACATCGCCGCGCCCGGCGACGACCTCGGCTGGAGCGGCGGTGACGGACCGGACTCGTCACCGAGCGACGAGCTGTTCGGGTGGTGGTCCGACCGGGTGGCGGCGACGGGCCTGGCGCTGTACGGACGCAAGCTGTGGGAGGCGATGAGTTCCCACTGGCCGACCGCCGGCCTGCAGCCCGGCGCCACCCCGGCGGAGACCGAGTTCGCCCGCCGCTGGCGGGACATGCCGAAGGTGGTGTTCTCCTCGACGACCGGCACGGTCGACTGGAACACCCGCCTGGTCACCGGCGACGCGGTCACCGAGATCACCCGGCTCAAGACCGAGGACGCCGGCCCGATGGACATCGGCGGCGCGACGCTCGCCGGGGCGGCCATGCGGGCCGGGCTGATCGACGAGTACGTGCTGGTCACCCATCCGGTCCTGGTGGGCGGCGGCACGCCGTTCTTCACCGCCCTGGACAACTGGGTGAACCTGGCCCTGGTGGAGACACGGACGTTTCCCGGCGGTGTGGTGCTGACCCGATACGAGACAAGGCGCTGAGTGGTCACAGTGCAGGGGGCACGTCCAGCCATGGTTTGCCGGCGGCGTCGAACCCGGTGAGCTCGGCGATCTTCCCGTCGACGACGCGCAGGACAGCGATGGCGAAGAGCCGGTACTCCGGATCGCCGGGGGTGCGCAGGTAGAGCGCGGCGGCCGGCATGCGGTTGACCGTCGTGGTGATACCGCGCCAGTCGTCGTGGCCGCGTTGGAAGAGCCCGCCGGAGACCCAGCCGTCCACCGCGTCCTTGGCCGTCCTGACCGCGGTGCCCGAATCGGGCAGCATCGCGAAGCGCAGGTCGGCCCGCAGCAGGGAGATCAGCCCGTCGAGGTCGTTGCGCTCATGGGCCTCGATGTACGACTTCACCACTCCGCGCTCGTCATCCGACAGCTCGTGGGTGGCGGGGCTCCGCCAATCGAGGCGGCTGCCGGGCAGCCGCTCCCGCATCGTCACGCGCGCCCGCTGCAGTGCGCTGGTCACCGACGCGACGGTCACCTCGAGGGCGTCGGCGGCCTTCGACGCCGGCCAGCCGAGGACGTCGCGCAGGATGAACACCGCCCGCTGGCGCGGCGGCAGATGCTGGACGGCGACGATGAACGCCAGCTCGATCGTCTCCCGCACCACCACCGATTCCTGCGGGTCCTCGGGGAGCATCCGGTCGGGGTACGGCTGCAGGTACAGCACCTCGGAGTCCGGCAGCTCGGACGGTGCGGGCGTGCGGTCGTCGCGCTTCTCCAGGAAGTCGAGGCAGACGTTGGTCGCGATCCGGTACAGCCAGGTCCGCAACGTGGCGTGGCCCTTGAAGGACTCCCGCTTGTTCCACGCCCGCAGGAACGTCTCCTGCGTCATGTCCTGGGCGTCCTCGTAGTTCGCGAGCATCCGGTAGCAGTGCACCTGCAGCTCACGCCGGTGGCGCTCCGTGATGAGCGCGAACCGCGCGGTATCGCCGGAGCGGGCCGCCGCCATGAACGTGGCCGCGTCGGCGCGCAGCGGTCCAGCGTCGGTCATCGTCATCAATCCTTCCACCGGATGCGAGGGCTACCGGAACTGACGACGTGGTGGCCCGCCTCAGCCGTCATGACCGGGCCGACCGCCGAGAAGCAGTGCTCCGGCCAGCTCGGTGACCTCGTCCCGGGTACGGCCACCGTGGTCGGCGGCCATGAAGTGCTTGCCGATCAGGAGTGAGAACGCGAGCAGGCAACGTGCCTCGACCTCGTCCTCGTCGGCGAAGATCTCGCGCATGAGGGAACGCAGGTAGTCCATTCGCTGGTTGTCGACCCGCCGGAGCCGCTCGGCCACGGCCGGGTCGCGCCGGGCCCAATCCCGGATGGCGAGGTCGATCGGCAGCAGACGATCGCCGGCGAGCAGACCCGCGCGCCGGATCTTCGCCCTGGCGTCACCGCCTGCGCTCTCGACGCTTTCGAAGAGCAGGTCGGTGCTCATCCGCTCCCACGTGGCGAGCATTCCCTCCAATAGCGCCCCCCGGTCGGCGAAATGGCCGTAGAACCCGCCTTTGGTGACTCCCAGGGCTTTCGCGAGCGCCTCGACGCGCACGGCGCCGGGACCTCCGGCGGCGAGAGCGTGCAGCCCCGCGTCGATCCAGGCGCTCGGCGGGGTCCGGGTTGCGGCGGCCATGGGATCACCGTATCTCCCGTCACTCCGGCACCACTAGGACGATATATACGCTACCGTATAGATGGCGGAAGTCCACTGGGAGGAACAACGACGATGACTGTCGGATTCGTGGCCACGCATTACCCGCACACCGATCACCACGACGAATTCGTCGCGCGAGTCCGGCGAGTCGCCGACGTCTTGCGCTGTCTCGCCGCCGAATGCCGGGTCACCACCGCGGGTGACGCCGTGGTGTCGATCGTGCGCCGGGAATCCGAGGCGGCCCAGGCGGCCTCGATGCAAGCTCTGGGGTCGGCGGACGTGGACGTCGCCTTCGACGACCGCGAGGTCCGTCCGCGCGAGATCGTCCAGTTGGTGTCGGCATGAAGCTCGCGAACACGGCCCACACCACACGTTCGTGGCGGATCCACGAAATCGCCGGGGACTTCGACCTCGAAGACGTCTGGGCGCTCGGAACACCCGGCGGGCCGGACGATTTCGGCAAGCTGGTGGTGCAGTTCTCGTCGGGGAATTTCCCGGACGGGGCACCACCCCCCGTCCGGGCGCTGTGGGCGCTGCGCTGGAAGCTCGGTCGCCTGCTGGGGCTGGACAAACGGAATTCCGGCCTCGACACCCGAGTGGGATCGCTCCGCGGCAAGCTGCCGGAAGACCTTCGCGGCACACCCACCGGCCCGGACGAGGACTGGCTTCCGTTCACCCCGCTCTACCGGCTCGACGACGAATTCGCCGCCGAAATGGCGAACCGGACCATGCACGGCGTCCTGCACATCGCCTGGGTCGAAGACGGGCGTGGCGGGTATCGCGGTCAGATGGCGGTGCTGGTCAAACCCAACGGGTTGTTCGGCCGGGTGTACATGGGATTCATCAAGCCGTTCCGGTACCTGATCATCTATCCGGCGCTCATGCGGATGATCGCGCGGGAATGGACGAGCCACTCCTGAGACCGGCCTCGTGAGTGGTAAGGACGGTTAGAACCGTCCTTACCACTCACGAGGAAGTGGCGCGACGACTGCTCCGTACCAGCGTCATGTCCTTCTCCCGCACCGGTTCGCGACAGTGCGCGCATACGGTCTCCGGGGCGAGGACCTCGCCGCACGAATGCCGCCACACCGTCGGCGGCGGCCCCTCCGTGACGTGCGCGTCGCCCCAAGCCATGAGGTTCAGCAGCACGTGATTGAGGGCGTGCCCGGTCTCGGTGAGCACGTACTCGTAGCGCGGCGGATGCTCCTCGTAGAGTCGCTTTTCGAGGATTCCCGTCTCGACGAGCTTCCGCAGCCGCGCGGTCAGGATGTCCCGGCTCGCCCCCGTGTTGCGGACGATCTGGTCGAACCGCCGCGCACCGAAGAACACTTCGCGCAGCGCGAGCAGGCTCCAGCGCTCCCCGATCACCTCCATCGCGTTGGCGATCGAGCAGTCCCTCGGTCCTTCGGTCATGCGACCAGCGTAAACCCAGTGAGTCTTGATTTCCAACCCACTCGATGCCACAGTGAGTTGGAGATACCAACTCACCCCTGGAGGCAGCCGTGCACGACGCGGTCATCGTCGACGCCGTCCGTACCCCGATCGGCAAGGGCAAACCCGGTGGCGCCCTGCACGGGGTCCATCCGGTCCAGCTGCTCGCCCATACGCTGCAGGCTCTCGTCCGACGCAACGGCCTCGATCCGGAGCTGATCGACGACGTCATCGGCGGCGCGGTCGACCAGGTCGGCGAACAGGCCCAGAACGTCACACGGTGGGCGGCGCTCGCGGCCGGGCTGCCGGAAACCGTGCCGGCGACCACCGTCGACAGGCAGTGCGGAAGCAGTCAGCAGGCCGTTCACTTCGCCGCGCAGGGCGTGATGGCCGGCGCGTACGACGTCGTCATCGCCTGCGGCGTCGAGTCCATGAGCCGCGTCCCGATGTGGTCGAACGTCCTCCCGGGCACCGATCCGCTCGGCCCGGGCGTCGCCACCCGCTACCCGGAAGGCCTGGTGCCCCAAGGGATCAGTGCCGAACTCATCGCCGCGAAGTGGTCGCTCAGCCGCCAGGCCATGGACGAGTTCGCGATGTCCTCGCACCAGAAGGCGGCCAGGGCGCACCAACTCGGGCGGTTCGCGAGCCAGATCGTGCCGATCGAGACACCGTCAGGCCGGGTGTCCACCGACGAGTCCGTCCGGCCGGGGACCGACCTCGAAACGCTCGCCAAGCTGCGCCCGGCGTTCCAGGAGCCGGCTGTCGCCGCGCGTTTCCCGCAGATCGACTGGTCGGTGACCGCGGGCAACAGCAGCCCGATCAACGACGGCGCCTCCGCCCTGCTCATCACCTCCAGCGCGACCGCGGCCCGGCTGGGCCTCCGCCCGCGCGCCCGCCTGCACAGCTTCGCCGTCACCGGATCCGACCCGTTGCTCATGCTCACCGGGGTCATCCCGGCGACCGAGAAGGTGCTGCGGCGTGCGGGGCTGAGCCTGGCGGACATCGACCTCTTCGAGATCAACGAAGCGTTCGCCAGTGTCGTGCTGGCGTGGCAACAGGAAACCGGGGCCGACCCGGCCAAGGTCAACGTCCACGGCGGCGCGATCGCGCTGGGCCATCCGCTCGGCGCGAGCGGGACCCGCCTGATGGGCACCCTGGTCAACGCGCTGCACCACCACGGCGCCCGGTACGGCCTGCAGGCGATGTGCGAAGGCGGCGGCCAGGCCAACGCGACAATCCTGGAGGCGTTGTGACCGGCAGGCTCCCCAAGAAGCTGGCGGATCATCCGTCGGTGCGGGCGGTACTCGCCAAACCGCGGGACAAGCCGTCCCCGGTGATCGACGCCGCCTGGCTCAAGGAGATCTGTCTCGCCGCCGGCGCCGACGACGCGGCCGCGGTCTCGCTCGACCATCCTGATCTGGCGGGCGAACGCGAGCACGTCGAGCGCGCCCTTCCCGGCACGAAGACCCTCGTCTCGCTCGTGGTGCGGACGAACCGCGACGACGTCCGCTCCCCCGCCCGCAGCGTCGCCAACCAGGAGTTCCATCGCGCCGGAGAGATCATCAACGAGGCCGGACACAAGATCGTCCGGACGCTGCAGGACGCCGGATACCGCGCGATCAACCCGTCCGCGACGTTCCCGATGGAGATGGAGCACTATCCCGGCCGGATCTGGGTCGTCGCGCACAAGACGGTCGCCGTCGCGGCCGGTCTCGGCGCCATGGGACTGCATCGCAACGTCATCCACCCGAAGTTCGGCAACTTCGTGCTCCTCGCGACGTTGCTCGTCGATGCCGAGGTGTCCACCTACGGCGAGGCTCTCGACTATAACCCTTGCCTGGAGTGCAAGCTGTGCGTCGCCGCCTGTCCCATCGGGGCGATCTCGAAGACCGGCGAATTCGACTTCCTCGCCTGTTCGACGCACAACTACCGTGAGTTCATGAGCGGCTTCACCGACTGGGCGCAGACCGTGGCCGACAGCGAGGACGCCGCCGACTTCCGGTCCAGGGTGACCGACTCGGAGAACGTGTCGATGTGGCAGAGCCTCGCGTTCAAGCCGAACTACAAGGCCGCGTACTGCATGGCGGTCTGTCCGGCGGGCGAAGACGTGCTCGGCCCGTACCTCGAAGATCGGCGCGGCTTTCTCGGAAACGTCGTGAAGCCGTTGCAGGACAAAGTGGAGACGCTGTACGTGCGAGAAGGATCGGCAGCGAAGGCCTACGCCGAACGCCGTTTCCCCCACAAGCCGGTGAAGGAGGTCGACGGCGGCTACCCGCGACGGTAGGGCCGTCCCTACCCCGCGTCCGGGGGCCTGTCCCTGTCCGATGACGGCCGGCCTCGCGGCAAAGCCTGGGGAGGACCTTCCGCATGATCGCGACCGAGCTGGCGTTCTCGTCGCTCCGCCGTCGTACCACCGGATTCATCGCGAGCTTCGTCGCGCTGTTCTTCGGCGCCACGATCCTGATGACGTTCACGTCCCTTTTGGACACTCGCACCGCCGCTGGGCCGGAGACCGCGAAGACGCTGCTGATCATGGCGGGCGTCGTCGGTGGCTGGGGCCTGGTGATCGTCCTGTTCGCGACGCTTTCGACGCTCTCACTACTGATCCGGCAACGCGCCCCGGAGATGGCGTTGCTGAAAAGTGTCGGCGCGACGCCGTCGCAGATCGGCCGGGTGATCGTCAGTGAGGCCGCGGCCGTCGTGCCGTCGGTCTTCGCCGGACGGTGGCTGGTCGCGCTGCTCGGCGACACAGGCCGCGTCCCGGCCAGGCTGGAGGCGCGGTTCGGCCCGATCGCGGTCTCGATGGGCACCGACATCACCCTTCTCGCGGCCCTGGCGGCGGGGACGGTCGCCGCGCGGCAGGTGACCCGACGCGGAGCGGTGGAGGCGATTCGCGAAGCGGGCGTCGATACCTGGCGGACCAGCCCCTCCAGATGGCCGTCGCCGCGATCGTGCCGGCTGCCGGCTCGGCTGCGACGCGCGGGCGTCACCGGTCACCTCACGGTTGCGCACCTTCGGGTCCGAAGCCGCCAGATGGCCGGGGTGCTGGTGCCGATCATCCTGTTCACCGGGATCGCTACCGGGACGCTGCACATGCAGGCCATCGAGAACGCCGCCGTCACCGCACCGGTCGAGATCGCGAGCAGTATCGAGACCCTGAACTACGTCGTCGCCGGCATGATCGCGCTGTTCGCCGCCGTGATGCTGGTGAACACCGTCGCAGGTCCTGCGGCTCGTCGGTACCGAGGGCACCGTCCTGGTGGCGGTCGCGACGATCGGCACCTATCTCGCCATCGTCGCCGTCGCGGTGACCCTGACGCTCGGTTCACACCTGGGCGCGGCGGCGAAGGCGATGCGCACCCCGGCGATCCGAGCGGGTATCCGCGGCTGAAGACCTGTCACATCTCCGATCCCCCACGCGTCAGGGTTACGACTGATCGATGAAGGATGGGGACCGTGGACGAACACGACTGGTTGGCACGGCGCTTCGAAGGGCACCGGACGCATCTGAGGGCGGTGGCGTACCGGATGCTCGGTTCGCTGAGCGAAGCGGACGACGCCGTGCAGGAGGCCTGGCTGCGGCTGAGCCGGTCGGACTCCGGCGACGTGGACAACCTCGCCGGATGGTTGACCACCGTCGTCGGCCGGATCTGTCTCGACATGCTGCGCTCCCGCAAGTCGCGACCGGAGGAGCCGGTCGGCGCGCAACTCCCCGACCCGATCATCGGCCGTGAGGGCGGGATCGACCCGGAACACCAAGCACTGCTGGCAGACTCGGTCGGGCTGGCGCTCCTGGTCGTGCTCGACACCCTGGACCCCGCCGAGCGGCTGGCGTTCGTCCTGCACGACATGTTCGCCCTGCCGTTCGACGAGATCGCGCCGATCGTGGGCCGGTCCTCCGCGGCGACCCGGCAGCTAGCCAGCCGCGCGCGCCGCCGTCTGCAGGGCTCGCCGACCGTCCCCGACGCGGATCTGAGCCGTCAGAGGGAAGTCGTCGACGCGTTCTTCGCCGCCGCCCGGGGCGGCGACTTCGACGCGCTGGTTTCGGTGCTCGACCCGGACGTCATCCTGCGCGCCGAGGGTGGCGCGGCTCCGGCGGGGACCTCGCGTTTCGTGCGCGGGGCGGCCACAGTGGCGAGCCAGGCGCTCATGTTCCGCTCGGCGGGCGACGGCGGAGTCCCGCGTCCCGCGCTGGTCAACGGCGCGGCCGGGATGGTGATCACCAAGGACGGCGTCCCGACGACGGTCTTCGCGTTCACCGTCGTCGGCGGCAAGATCGCGGCGATCGACATCCTGGCCGATCCGGACCGCCTGGCCGCGCTGGACTTCGAACCGCTCGGCTGAAATGTCAGGAAAGGGTCGTTCAGGACGGAAAACGTCCTGAACGACCCTTTCCTGACGTGCGCGCTGCCGGGATCAGGAGGTCGGGAAGTTGTCCGCGGTGCGGATGCGGTCCCGGATCCAGACACCGGCGGGCTTCAGCGGCGCCGTACCGGTGAACGAGCTGCCCGAGCAGGTGCCCGGCTTGAACACCGCGCCCGAACGGCTGTCGTCGGAGAAGTTCCAGTTGGTCCAGCTGATCTTCTTCGACGCGAGGAAGTCGAGGTACTTCTGCGAGTTGGTGAAGTCGTTCCCGCCGTCACCGCTGGCGGTCTGGGTGCCGAACTCGGTCACGAACAGCGGGATCTTGCTCGCGGCGCGGCTCAGCGCGTTGAAGTACTCGGTCTTGTGCGACGCGGCGTAGAAGTGGAACGTGTACATGAAGTTGCTGGCGCGCACCGGGTTGTTGATGATGTCGGTCTCGTCGCGGCCGTCGGAGATGCCGAGCGAGCCCCAGCCGTGCGTGCCCACGAGCACGACGCCGTCGGAGTCCTGAGCACGGATGACCGGGATCATCTGCTCCGCGTAACTGCGGACCCGGTCCCAGCTGACGTTGTTGGGCTCGTTGGCGATGTCGTAGATGATGTTGGTCTTGTCCTTGTGCCGCTGGGCGATCTCGGTGAAGAACGTCTTGGCGCGGCTGAGGTTCGCGTTCGGGTCGCCGGGGGTGAGCTGGTGCCAGTCGACCAGGGCGTACATCCCGCGTTTGGTGGCCTCTTCGATGTACCCGTGCACCATGTCGGTGAACTTGCGCGGGTCGGTCTCGTAGCCGCCTTCCTGGATGTACATCGAGATCCGGAGGACGTCGGCCTTCCAGTCGTTGGCCAGCGCGTCGAGTGAAGCGGTCTTCACGCACTGGCTGAACCACTGGATGCCGTGGGTACTCATGCCACGGAGCTGGATCGGCTTGCCTGCGGAGTTGCAGAGCTGGAGACCGCAGACCTTCAGCTGTCCGTTGATCGCCGCCGGACTGCCCGGCGGCAGCGCGGCGGCTGCCTGCGTTGCGGGCTCTGCCGCGGTCTCGGCCGCCGTCGACGTGCTCGCGGTCGCGACCGGGGCCAGCAGTCCGGCGGCCAGTGCGGCCGTCACCCGGAGGCGGATCTTGTCCCAACGCATTCGGCTTCTCCTCTCGCGTCGACGGCACCGACGTTGGCGCGCCGACGGTCAGGGCGGCGGACTTAAATAAGAAACTTTCCTTACTATTGGAAGGTAAAGGGAAGATTACCCACAGGGTCGACGGACGGTCAAGAGTTCACCGCCGACCGTTCCGACGACCACTGACATGCTCGGAGCATGACGACCATCGTGGCCTTCCACGCCCATCCCGACGACGAAGCCCTGCTGACCGGCGGCACCCTCGCCCGCGCCGCCGCGGACGGCCACCGTGTCGTCCTCGTCGTCGCCACCATCGGCATGCGGGGCGCGGACGCGTCGCGCCGGGCCGAACTCGAGGCGAGCGCGAAGGTGCTGGGCGTCGCGCGCGTCGTTCATCCGGACCCGCCGGACTGGGTCCGCTTCGTCCGCGCGAGCACCGACGAAGCGGCGGCGCGGCTCGTGGCGATCCTGCGCGAAGAGGGGGCTTCGGTCCTATTGAGCTACGACCGCAACGGCGGCTACGGTCACCGCGACCACGTCAAGGTACACGAGGTCGGCAAGCGGGCGGCGGAACTCGCGGGCGACGTCCGTCTGCTGGAGGCCACGATCCCCGCGACGTCGTCGCGCGCCTGGTGTGGATCGTGCGCCTGTCACGGATCCCGTTCCGCTATGACGTCGACGCGCTTCGCCGCGCCTACAGCGCCAAGTCCGAGATCACGCACACCTTCGACGTCCGGCGCTTCGCGCGCCAGAAGCAGGCGGCGATCGCCGCCCATTCCTCGCAGGTGAGCGGCAACGGCAGGCTCGCTCCGCTGATGCGCGTGCTCACCCGGATTCCGGCGCCGCTCTTCGGCTTCGTGTTCAACCGCGAGTGGTACGTCGACGCGACACCGCGAGGCTCACGCTCCTGAACGGCGGGCGCGGTACGCGGCGGCCTTCACCCGGTTCTGGCAGGCCAGCCCGCAGAACCGCTTGATCTGCGCCTGGCTCGCGTCGATGTACACCTGATCGCACCGCGGCGCCGCGCACAACCCGACGGACGGCGGATCCTGGGTCCACTGTGGACAGTGAGTGCCGGAGAGACTTGGGGCAGGTCTCGTGAGTGGTAAGGACGGTTCTAACCGTCCTTACCACTCACGAGGCCGAGCGGCCGCTCACCACCGAGGCGGACCGGCGTCCACGATCTTCTGCGAAAGCTCCAGCGGGTCGAGATGCATGAGCGACTCCATCCACCACGTCATCCCGGCCTGCCCCAGCGCGGGCAGATCGACCTTGATCGGCTCCTCCCACGCCGGGCTCGCGTTCCCGGCGACCGCGACGTCGAAGGGACGGCCCGGCTCCAGCCCGGCGAGGCCGAGCGCACGGTGCGTCTCCGCGATCTCCTCGGCGGTCGGCGTGTGGTCCTCCGGATTGGGGAAGATCCCGTCGCACAACGCCGCCCGCCGGACGACGCGCGGATTGTCGGTGGAGCTCGCCACCCAGATCGGGATCCGGAACGGCTCGGGCGGGGCCTCGGCGAGCGCGACCTGGTAGTGCGCGCCGTCGTGGTCGAAACGCCTGCCGGACCAGATCGCGCGGATGACGTCGAGACCCTCGTCGAACATCGCCGACCGGGTCAGCAGGTCGGTCTGCTCGCCGAACCGGCTGAAGTCACCGGATTCGTCCGAACCGAGACCGGTGCCGAGGATCAGCCGCCCGCCGGAGAGCCTGCTGACCGTCGACGCGTGCCGGGCGACCACCCACGGGCGGCGCCGGGCGGGCGGCGTGATCATCGGGCCGAACAGCAGCCGGCTGGTGGCGTGCGCGATGGCGCCGAGCGTCGTCCACGGATCCGCGATGGGCATGGTGTCCGCGACCACGTGGTCCCACAGGAAGAACCCGTCCCAGCCCGCCGCCTCGGCGCGCACGGCGAGGTCGACGAGCACCCCCGGCTCACCGAACGGGCCGAAAGGCGGCAGATAGACGGCGTGTCGGACCGTGCTGCCGGTCAAGTCGATCATCTCCCCAACGTCATCGTCGAAGTCCCCGGACGGCCGCTTGTTTACGCCGTTCACCCACGTTAGCGTCCCGAGGATGGCGGACGCTGGTGAACGATCGACGAAGTGGCCGGAGCATCGGGGAAGGTTACGCCGGGCGCTGTCCTCGGTGGTCGCCGTCTCACTATGCGCGACACTCTCCGCGGTGAACGCGTCCGCGTCGCAGGACGACGGCTGGTCCCGGGACTTCTACTGGGGCGTCGCGTCGTCGGGCTATCAGTCCGAGGGCAGCGCTCCGGACAGCAACTGGAAGCGGTTCGTGGACCGTTCCGCCGGCAAAGACGGCGTCGACGAATACCGCGACTCCGTCGACTTCCGGCACCGCTACGCCGACGACATCCGCCTCGCGGCCGGGCTCGGCGTCAACACCTACCGTTTCGGCATCGAGTGGGCTCGCGTCGAGCCATCGCCAGGACGGTGGGACGAAACCGAGCTGGCCTTCTACGACGACGTGCTCCGGCAGGTCCGGGCCGCGGGCATGACCCCGATGATCACGCTCAACCACTGGGTCTACCCGGGCTGGGCGCTCGATCAGGGCGGCTGGGCGGAGTCGCGGACGGCCGACGCGTGGCTGGAGTTCAGCCGGAAGATCGTCCAGCGTTACGCCGGGCAGGACGTCCTCTGGGTCACGTTCAACGAGCCGCTGATCTTCCTCAAGAACGAACAGAAGGTCGGCGCCTTGAACGCGACGCGATACTTCGCGGCGCAGTCCAACATCGTCCAGGCGCACCGGCGAGCCTACGACCTGATCCACGAACTCGACCCGACCTCGAAGGTCACCAGCAACCAGGCCTACATCACCGGCGTCAACGGGATGGCCGACTGGTTCTTCCTCGACCAGGTCAAGGACAAGCTCGACTTCATCGGGATCGACTACTACTACGGCCTGAGCATCGACAACTGGACGGTGTTCGCCGCGGCGACCGACAAGTTCTGGGACGTGAAGCTCCAGCCCGAAGGCATCTACTACGCGCTGCGCAGCTACCACGACCGGTTCCCGCGGATGCCGCTCTACATCGTCGAAAACGGCATGGCGACCGACAACGGGAAGCTCCGCGACGCGGACTACACCCGCGGCGATCATGTCCGCGACACGGTGTACTGGCTCCAGCGAGCCAAGGCCGACGGGATGAACCTCATCGGCTACAACTACTGGAGCCTCACCGACAACTACGAATGGGGCAGCTATCGCGCCCGGTTCGGACTGTACACAGTGGACGCTCTCACCGATCCCGCGCTGACCCGGCGCCCCACGGACGCCGTTCCCGCGTACCAGGCTCTGGTGACGGCGGGTGGCGTGCCGCAGGGCTTCCGGCTCAAGCGCGGTCCGGGGACCTGTTCCCTCGTGGACGGGCTGAACAGCTGCCTCAACCCGGCCAAAGTGGACGGACCGCTCATGCCGCTGAAGTGACCAGCTCCAGTCGTCTGCCCTCGAACGTCCGCCGCATCCGCCGGTCGTGGGTGACGACCACGAGCGCGCCGGAGTACTCCGCGAGCGCCTGCTCCATCTCCTCCACGAGATCCGGGGCGAGATGGTTGGTCGGCTCGTCGAGCAGCAGCAGGTCGGTCCTGGCCGTCACGAGCCTGGCCAGTTCGAGCCTCCGCCGCTGCCCGATGGACAGCTCCCGCACCGGCTTGCGCAGATCCGGCGCCCGGAACAGGCCCAGCGACAGCAACCTCCCGGCCGCCTCGTCCTCGTCACTGTCCCCGGCGAAGACCGCCAGAACGGTTCGAGCGTCGGGGGCGAGTCCGCCATTCTGGTGCAGGAACCCGATCCGGCCCGTCCGCTCCGCCGACCCCGTCGACGGCGCCAGCTCGCCGGCGAGCACCCGCATCAGGGTCGTCTTGCCCGCCCCGTTGGGCCCGGTCACGAGGACCCGTTCGCCCGGCAGCACGCTGAGCGACGTCCGCGGAAGACGGCCGTCGACCGACACGTCGTCCACCTTCACCACGTACTGATCGGCCTCGGTCTCCCCCGCGGCGATCCGCGCGGTGAACCGGAGCGGCTCCGGCGGCGGCGGAACACGGTCCGCCTCGAGCCGCTGGATCCGCTCGCGTGCCGACCGGATCCGGCTCATCGCCCCGTGCGCCCGGGATCGGGCCCGGAACGCGCCGGCCCCGCTGAAGGCCGCCGGGGCCTTGCGCGGGATCGCCGAGAACCGGTCGATATTGACGTCCGCCATCCTTTCGTAACGGGCCTTCTCCAGCCGCCACTCCTCGTACTCACGGACCCATCGGGCCCGCGCGGCCTCCTTCGCCGCGAGGTAACCCGCGTAGCCGTTGCCGTGCCGCTGCACGGTCCGGCGGTCCGCGTCGACCTCGAGGATCGTGCTGGTGACCCGGCTGAGGAACATCCGGTCGTGGGTGATCGCGACTATCCGGCCGCGATGCCCGCGAAGGTGGTTCTCCAGCCAGGCGACGGCTTCGTCGTCGAGATCGTTGGTCGGCTCGTCCAGCAGCAACAGTTCCGGCGAAGCGGCCAGGGTGGCCGCGAGCGCCAGCCGGGACCGCTGACCGCCGGACAGGCTGCCCAGCACGAGGCCGCGATCGAGGCCCGGCTGCCCGAGACCGTGGAGGGCGACCTCCACTCTGGCGTCGGCCTCGTAACCGCCACGGGCTTCGTAGACGGTCATGAGGTCCCCGTAAGCGGCCAGGTCTTCGGCGGTTTCGAGCGCTGTTTCGGCTGCCCGCAGCCGTGACTCGAGGTCCCGGATGTCGGCCAGCGCGAGGTCGATCGCGTCGCCGACCGTGGCGGTGTCGGGCAGCTCCAGCGTCTGCGGGAGATAGCCGACGCCTCCGGGCGCGGTGACGGTCACCGTGCCGTTGTCCGCCCGGTCCCGGCCGGCGATCAGCCTCAGCAACGTGGACTTGCCCGAGCCGTTGTCGCCGATGACGCCCGCCTTCTCCCCCGGTTTGACGGTGAAGGAGACCTGGTCGAGTACGACATGGTCGTCGAAACGCTTGGTGACACCGGAGAGCACGAGTTGTGTTCCGGGATTTCGATGCGGGGTACGCACAGGGGCGTCCTCCTGATTCTCGCAAGGGAAGAAGAGAACATGCGGAAGGACGCGGCCCGGCGGAGCGAAAGGCTCTACGCCAGGGCCGCGTCGAAGGCGAGAATCACAGAGTGAAGAAAATCCCCATGCCGAAGACGGTAGCGGGGCAACGCGGACGGGTAAAACGAATTAAAGGTTGTGTACGGGTTCACAGAGTGGTCTGTGTCCCCATACCGCGACAGCGGCGCCCCGGTGACCGAGAATCGAACGTGGAGGTTTTCGCGGTCTGAGGGAATGGGGTTCCTCGTGCACGGGTCCAGCGGTCCGATCACCCGGTTCGGGCGACGGCTCTTCCCCGGTCGCAACTCGCTGGCCCGCGGCTCCGACCGGTTCGAAGCCCTGGTGCTCAAACTCGTCATCCTCGCGGCGCTGCTCGCCATCCCGGGCGCGGCCGCCGTCGGCTCCACCAACCACGGCAGGCAGGTCGCCGCGGCCGCCTCCGACGCCACCGGGCGCCAGGCCGCCACCGCGTATCTGCTGACGGCCGCGCCCGTCCGCATCGTCGACAGCGAGAGCGTCGGGACCGACGACTCCACCACCCAGGCGACCTGGACCGACTCGCGCGGAGCGCGGCACACCGGTGGTGTCCTCGCGACGCCGGGCAGCCCCGCAGGATCGCCCGTGCCGATCTGGATCGACGCCCGCGGCGAGCTCACCGCGGCCCCGAGGAACGCGTCGACGGCGGTGTTCGATTCCGTGCTCGTCGGCCTCTGGCTCTGGTTCGCCGTGGTCGCCGCGCTCGTCCTGTTCCACCGGGTCGTCCGGCTGGTGCTCGACCGGCAGCGCGCCGCGGCCTGGGAGCGCGCCTGGGCGGTCTACCCGCGTTCCGGTTCCTGGCCCTGATCCCGGCGGCGAAGGCAAAGAGCCTCGGCTAGGGTGCCCCGCATGCGCATCATGATCTCGGCGGACATGGAGGGCGCCACCGGCGTCACCTGGACCGAGGACGTCATCCCCGGTACCGAGCAATGGCAGCGATTCCGCCGCCTGTTCACCGGTGACGTCAACGCCACCATCGCGGGTCTGTTCGACGCCGGCGCCACCGACGTGCTGGTCAACGAGGCGCACTCCTCCCAGCGGAACCTCCTGCTCGAAGACCTCGACGGCCGCGCGCGCATGCTCACCGGCAGGCACAAGCCGCTCTCGATGATGCAAGGCATCGACACCGGCGTGGACGGTGTCGTCTTCCTCGGCTACCACGCCGGCGCGGGATTCGACGGCGTCCTGTCCCACACGTACCTCGAGAACCAGATCACCGGCGTGTGGCTCGACGACGTCCCCGCCAGCGAAGGCAGGCTGAACGCCGCGATGGCCGCCGAGTACGGCGTCCCGGTGCTCGTCGTCTCCGGTGACGACAAAGCCTGCGACGATGCCCAGGACTACGCGCCGGAGGCCGAACTGGTCACGGTGAAGGAGTGCGTCAGCCGCTACGCCGCGATCTGCCTGCCGCCCGCGAGGACGGCCGAACTGCTGAGCTCGGCCGCCGCGGACGCGATGAACCGGGCGGGCCGGGTCGAGCGATTCACCACGCCCCACCGGATCGAGGTCGAGTTCGACGCGAGCCACCTCGCGCAGGCCGCGGCGGTGATCCCGACGGTGGAACAGATCGGCGTGCGGCGGGTCGGCTTCGACGCGCCGGACATGACCGAAGCGATGAAGGCGTTCAAGATCGTCACGGCGATCGCGGCCGGGGCGGTGCAGGGTATCTATGGCTGAGCTGGAAACGCAGGGCGAACTTCCCGACCGTGTTGCCAACGCGGAACTCGCCCGGCCGCAGGCCCCGCTATCGCGGCGCCAGGGCGCCGTCGGCGACGACGTGCCGAGCAGTGAAAAGGTGCGCCCTGGCGACGCGATCGCGGACGCGGGTTCCCGAAACAACGCTGACCTGGATGTCGTCGAAATCTGCTCGCGGCTGATCCGGTTCGACACCACGAACCGGGGCAACGGGGACTCCGAGGGCGAGCGCGATGCGGCCGAGTACGTGGCATCGCTGCTTTCGGGACTCGGGATCGGCTCGAAGATCATCGAGTCCGCGCCCCGCCGCGCGAACGTGATCGCCCGGGTGCCCGGCACCGACCCGAATCTGCCCGCGCTGCTCGTACAGGGACATCTCGACGTCGTCCCGGCCGACGCCGCCGACTGGTCGGTGGATCCGTTCTCGGGCGAGATCCGCGACGGGTTCCTCTGGGGCCGCGGCGCGGTCGACATGAAGGACTTCTGCGCGATGGTGCTCGCCGCCCTCGCCACGGGTTTCCGGCCGCGGCGGGACATCGTCCTGGCGTTCGTGGCCGACGAGGAGGACAAGGGCGAGTACGGGGCACACTGGCTCGCCGCGACGCACCGGGACCTGTTCGACGGCTGCGCGGCCGCGATCAGCGAGTCGGGCGCGTACACCTACCACGTCCCCGCCGCCGACGGCCGCACCGTGCGGCTCTATCCGGTGGCGACGGCCGAACGCGGCACGGCGCACCTGCGCCTGACCGCCAAGGGCCGCGCGGGCCACGGATCGCGCCCCAACGACGAGAACGCGGTCACCCGGCTGGTCACCGCGCTCGGCAAGATCGCCGCGCACCGGTGGCCGGTCCAGCTGACACCCACGGTGCAAGCGTTTCTGGAACGCACCGGGGAGGCGCTCGGCGTCCCGATCGATCTGTCCGATGTGGACGGAACGATCGCCCGCCTCGGGCCCGCCGGTGCGCTGGTGGTGCCGACCGTCCGTAACAGCACGACGCCGACCATGCTCGACGCCGGTTACAAGGTGAACGTGATCCCGACTTCGGCCGAGGCCCAGGTGGACGTCCGCGTCCTCCCCGGTACCGAGCCCGACCTGTTCGCCGAACTCGACGCGATGCTCGGCGAGGGCGTCAGCCGCGAGTTCGTCGCACACCAGCCGCCGGTCCAGGCCCCGGTGGATTCGCCGTGGTTCGACGCGATGGCTGAGGCGCTGCGCTCCGAAGACCCCGAAGCCGTCGTCGTCCCCTACTGCATGGGCGGCGGCACGGACGCGAAGGCGTTCAGCCCGCTCGGGATCGACTGCTACGGCTTCGCTCCGTTGTGGCTGCCGGAAGGCTTCCCGTACCGCGCGATGGCGCACGGGGTGGACGAGCGCGTCCCGGTGGAGGGCCTGCGGTTCGGCACGCGGGTGCTGCGGCATTTCCTCGAGCACTGCTGAGGCACCGGGGCGGTCTCGCGTCTATGAAGGATTTGGGACGTTGAGTGTCCCAAATCCTTCATAGACGACCCCTCCGGCAGACGACCCTGCCCGCGTCTGCGGTCGACCCTCCTGCGGTATGTCGAGCGGAACGAGGACACGGACTACTACGTTTGCGGGTGGCTCGACCACGAGTGAGCAGGAGGCCGCCAGTGGACACCGTCGCGCGACTCGCCCGGAACGAACGGGCGGACTTCGCCGCCTTCCTGCGAACGCTGTCCCCCGAGCACTGGGACGCGCCCACGTTGTGTTCGGAGTGGACGGTCCGCCAGGTGGTCGCCCACGTTGTCGACTACGACGCCCAGCGGTTCCGTGATCTGCTCGGCCAGGCCGTCCGCGGCGGGCTGCGGCTGAACCGGATGAACGCGCTGGGTGTGGCACGGAAACCCGGCCGGACCCCGGACGAGCTGATCGCGTGGTTCGAGGAGCACCTCGAACCACGCGGCCTCACCTCGGCGTTCGGCGGACGGGTGGCGCTGCTCGACGGCCTCCTCCATCACCAGGACATCCGGCGCCCGCTGGGGTTTCCCCGCGAGGTGCCGCCGGAACGGCTGCGGCACGCCCTGGCTTTCGCCCGCTACGCCCCGCCGATCAAGGCGCGCAAGCGGGCGCGCGGGCTCCGGCTCGTCGCCACGGATCTCGGCTGGTCGGCCGGATCCGGACCGGAGGTCCGCGGCCCCGGTGAGGCGCTCCTGCTGTCGATCGCCGGCCGGGCCGTGGCACTGGACGAACTTTCCGGGCCCGGCGCGGCGATCCTCGCGTCCAGGGTGGACGGTCGTTGAGGCCGAAGGCTCAGAGCGCGGTGGAACGGCTCAAGGACTCCCAAGCAGCCAACTCCGCCGCCCTGGCCTCGTGCACGGCTCGCAACCCGTCGACAGCGTCGTCGCCGAGTGCGAGCCGGAGCGGCGGGGCATCGCTTTCGAGCACCTTCAAGATCGCCGCCGCGGCCTTCGCCGGGTCTCCGGGCTGCGAGCCGTCCATCCCCTCGACGAAGTCCCGGATCGCGCCGGTCGATTCGCGGTACGCCTCGATCACCCGCGAGCGCTGCAACCGGCTACCGCCGAACGCGGTCCGGAAGGCGCCGGGCTCCACGATCAGCACTTTCACGCCGAACGGCGCGACCTCGGCGGCCAAGGACTCCGACATCGCCTCCAGGGCGAACTTCGCCGAGCAGTAGGCCCCGAAGCCGGGCGGGCTCTGCTGCCCGCCCATCGAACTCATCTGCACGATGGCTCCGCTCCTCTGTTCGCGCAGGTGCGGCAGGACGGCCTTCGTCACCTCGACGGCGCCGAAGAACATCACGTCCATCAGCGATCGCAGGTCGGGCATGGTCAGTTCTTCGACCGCACCGACCGAACCATGCCCGGCGTTGTTGACCACGACGTCGATCCGGCCGAACTCGGCGAGAGTCGCCTGCACTGCGGCTTCGACCTGCGCCGGATCGGTGACGTCGAGCGCCGCGGTGCGCACCCGGCCCTGGCCGAACTCTTCCAGATCGGCCAGTGTCTCCGGACGGCGTGCCGTGGCCATCACCTGGTCACCGGCGTCGAGCGCGGCCAGGACGAGGTGCCTGCCGAACCCGGACGAGCAGCCGGTGATCAGCCAGACGCGGCCCTCGGTTTCCTTCGTCATTCCTGTTTCCTCCAGTGAAGTTCCTGGGGTCCATCGTGCGAAGACCGCGCCCGGGCCGCCAACACCGGCTTCCTGGTACGGCTACAGTCAGAGCCTGTGACCCCCGAGTTGCGGCAGTTGCGCTATTTCGTCGCCGTCGCCGAGGACGCGAGCTTCACCAAGGCGGCGCGGCGCCTGCACATCGCCCAGCAGTCCCTTTCGCAGCAGATCACCGTGCTGGAACGGGTCCTCGGCGCGAAGTTGCTGCAGCGTGACACCCGCGGGACCCGGCTCACCGAAGTCGGTTCACTGTTCCTGCCGGAGGCCCGCGCCGTCCTAGCGCGCAACGACGAGGCGCTGTCGGTACTGGACCGGGCGGTGCGCGGCGAAATCGGCACACTGCACCTCGGCTTCCTCACCACCACGGCCAACTACCTGCTCCCGCCGGTGGTGCGCGCGGTCCGTGAACGGCTCCCCGACCTCACCCTCACCACCGACGACACCCAGATCGCGTCCCTCGTCGACGGGCTCACCGGCGGACGTTACGACCTGATCTTCACCCGGCCTCCGCTCGTCGACGGGTTCGAGACCCGCACCCTGACCACCGAGGAGGTCTGCGCCGTCCTGCCGGAGGGGCACCGCCTCGCGGCCGCGCCCGAACTGAAGCTCGCGGATCTGGCCGACGAATCTTGGGTGCTCACGCCGCGAAGCTCGTGGGAGCCCTGGCATCGCCACTATGACGACGAATTCGAGGCGGCCGGCTTCACGCCGCGGGTCGTCCAGCGGGCGGCGACCGTCCAAGGCCTGCTCGGTCTGGTCGCCGCTGGCGTCGGGGTCACGAGACTCGCCAGGTCTTCGCACAGCCTGCGCCGGAGCGGCGTGGTGTTCGTGCCTCTGGCGGGCGACACCGCCCGGACGGTGGTGGCCTGGTCGCCGGCGAACGGCAAGCCCACGCTGCCCGGCGTGCTCGAAATCGTGACAGAACTGGCAGCTGGAACGGATCTGACGGAGGCGGGCTGACCGGACATCGCGACCGTCACACCGCCATGATCACCCTGTCGGGCCGCGGGTCCGTAGAATCCGGTGACGATGCGACGTTTCCGGTGGTGGTGGGGTGCTCTGGCGCTCACGTTCGTGGTGGTTCTCGTCGGGTTCATTGCCTTTACCGGGTCGGAAAGCCGCCCAGGGCAGCCGTCCCCGCGCCAAGGCCCACCGGGGACGGGGCCGCTGACGGTCGTCTCCATCGGCGACAGCACCGTGTCCGGTGAGGGCGCGGGCGACTACACGCCCACGACCAACGGGCAGGGCGGCAATTGGTGCCACCGCTCCCCCAACGCCTTCGTCGAGCAGATCAAGATCCCCGATGTCACCGCGCGGGTGAACCTCGCGTGTTCGGGGGCGCCCTCGGAGCAGATCGCCCTCGGCGACGCCAAGCAGTGGACCGAGCCGTCGCAGGCTCAACAGCTCGCGAACCTGATCAAGGACCATCGGGTCGCCGCGGTGGTGATCGCGATCGGCGCGAACGACGAGCCGAAGTTCTCCGCTCAGGTCAACGAATGCTTCAAGGCCTGGTTCTCGCCGCAGAACCCGCCGTGCAGCGCGGCGCTTCGCACCACGTGGAAGTCCAAAGTGGACGCCATGGTGCCGAAGGTGACCAACGCCGTCGCCGACGTGAAGAAGGTGCTGGCTCAGGCCGGTTACGTCCCGGCGGACTATCAGCTCGTGCTGATGTCGTACGCCTCGCCTGTCGGCCCCCAGATCCCGGAGGCCCTGCGCAGCCTCAACGGCTGCCCGTTCCGCATCGAGGACCTCGAGTGGATGCGCCGCGACGGCGTCTCCGTCCTGTCGGACGGGCTCAAGCAGGCGTCGAGGGCGACCAGCGCGCGGTTCCTGGACCTCTCGCGGGCGGGCGCCGGGCACGAGGCGTGCAGCAGCGACCCGGCGAACGAGTGGTTCAGCAGGCTGACGCTGCAGCTGCGCGACCTCGGCCAGGTGGACCGCGCCAGCCACGCGTTGCAGGAGTCGTTCCATCCCAACGCGAACGGCCACGCGCAGATCGCGAACTGCCTCAACGAGTTCCTCGCCGCCCGCGGCGGCAACGCGTCGTGCCTCTCCGGACCCGACGGGAAACTGCACGCCGCGCCCGAGGTGATCGCGCGCTAGAGGTCCAGTGCGGCGCGCAACGCGATGTCGATGCGCTCCTGGACCTCTTGGTCGATCTCCGCGATCTTCTCGTCGAACCACGGCCTGTACAGGCGCGTGAGGTTCAGCGTGGAGACCCAGTACCGCGCGTCGACGGCGACGCCGAGGATGTCCTGCGGGTCACGGTCCAGCAGTTCGGTGCCGAGCAGCCACGGCCGCTCGGATTCGTTCACCCCGTCCGAGGACAGCAGGACGACGGTGCGCTGCCGTGCCGGTTCGGTCGGGGGGTGGTACGTCCAGACTTCACCCCTGTGCACGCAGATCCTTCTCCGCGGCGGTCAGCTCGGCCTCGTCCGATTCGGCGGACGGTTCGACCGGGGCGCGCTGCGGGGTGTATCCGGTGCGGACGGCCTCCCTGCGGGCCGCTTTGGACAACCACGACGAGACCGAGATCCCGTGTGCCTTCGCGGCCCGCTCGGCGAACTCGAGCGCACCACTGTCGAGTGAGAGAGTGACCTTACGTGTTGCCATACCTTTTATCGTACCAGCGTCGCGCAAGCCCACCCGTTTTCCCGTTTCACAGGGTGGGCGAACGGCCCTCGAACGGCGTCGACAGCACCACCGTGGTCCTGGTCGAGACCTTGGCGGACTCCCGGATCCGGCGGAGCAGATCCTCCAGGCCGAGCGGCGAAGCCACCCGGACCAGGAGGATGTACGACTCGTCCCCCGCGACCGAGTAGCAGGACTCGATCTCCTTGATGTGCTCGAGACGCTGCGGGTAGTCGTCCGGCGCGGCCGGATCGTTCGGCGTCAGCGAGATCAGCGCCGTGAGCGGCAGCCCGATCTGCTCGCCGTCGAGCCGCGCGGTGTACCCGAGGATGACCCCGCGCTGCTCCAGGCGGCGCACCCGCTGGTGCACCGCCGACACCGAAAGCCCGACCCGCTCCGCCAGATCGGTGAAACTGCGCCGTCCGTCCGCGGCCAGTTCCTGCACGATGGCCTGATCCAGCGGCTCCAGGGAACCCGTCATGCGTCGAGCACGATCAGGTCGTGCGGGCGCTGGTTGACCGACTCGACGCCGTCCTCGGTGACCACGACGATGTCCTCGATGCGGGCGCCCCAGCGACCGGGCTGGTAGATGCCGGGCTCGACGCTGAAGGCCATGCCCGGTTCGAGCGGCAGCGCGTTGCCCTTGATGATGTAGGGCTCCTCGTGCACGTCGAGGCCGATGCCGTGGCCGGTGCGGTGGATGAAGTACTCGCCGTACCCCGCCTCGGCGATCATGTCGCGCGCGGCGGCGTCGATCGACTCGGCGGTGACACCCGGACGGACGGCGTCGACGGCGGCCTTCTGCGCCCGCTGCAGGACGGCGTAGGTCTCGGCGACGTCGGCGTCACGCGGCTCGCCCACCGCGTACGTGCGGGTGGAGTCGGAGTTGTAGCCCTCGGCGATCGGGCCGCCGATGTCGACCACGACGACGTCGCCGCGCTCGATGACCCGGTCGGAGACGTCGTGGTGCGGGCTGGCGCCGTTGGGGCCCGAGCCGACGATCACGAAGTCGGCGTGGGTGTGGCCCTCTTCGACGATCGCGGCGGTGATGTCCGCGCCGACCTCGGCCTCGGTGCGGCCGGGGCGCAGCCATTCGTGCACGCGGGCGTGTACGCGGTCGATGGCGGCACCCGCGTCGCGCAGCGCCTGGATCTCGGCCGCGTCCTTGCGCATCCGCAGTTCGCGCACGATCGGCCCGGCGAGCGTCTGCTCCGCGTCGCCGAGCGCGCCGCGGAAGGCGAGCACGTGCAGCGCCGGGGTGAAGTCGCTGACCGCCACGCGGCCGGGCTTGCCCAGCCGGTCGGCGACCAGTTCGTAGGCGTTGTCGCCGTCGACCCAGGTGACGATCTCGATGCCGAGTTCGTCGGCGGGGACGTCGGCGTAGCCGGGGGCTTCCAGCTTCGGCAGGACCAGCGCCGGGACGCCGTCGGCCGGGATCACCAGCGTGGTCAGCCGTTCGAAGGAGCCCCCGGCCTGGCCGATGAGGTAGCGCAGGTCCGAGCCGGGTGCGATCAGCAGGGCGTCGGTGTCGGCGGCGGCCGCGGCGGCGCGGGCCCGGTCGAGGCGGGCGCGGAGGCTGGCGGCGTCGGGGGCTGGGTTGTGAAGGGAACGGCGCGACATGATGGCGAGCCTAGTCGGTCCGCGCCCCTTGGCTCACCGGCCGGTCACCCCCGATCGGGGCGGGATCGTCGAGTCCGCGCCAGACCCGGAAGATCGCCGGGAAGGTGCCGGCGATCAGGTACAGAGCGCCGAACACGGCGAGCGCGCCGACGAGGCCGATCCCGTCCAGCAGCAACCCTGCCGCCATCGAGCCGAGCGGCATCGCGGCGAGCACCCCGCCCACGAGAAGGCTGAGCACGCGGCCGCGGACGGCTTCGGGAACCCGTTCGTAGACCGCCGGGAGCACGATCGGATTCAGCGCGCCCGCCCCGATCCCGGCGACCACGAGCCCGGCGAGCAGGACCGGCGGTGCGGGTTCCAGCGCGAGCAAGGCGAAGCGTGGCGCGCCTTCGATCGCGACGGCGACGAGGATCGCCGTCCGCCGGGAGAACCGGTGGCCGATCCAGCCGTAGATCGCCGAACCGAGCAGCGCGCCCGCCGCGACCGCGGTGATCATCGCGCCGATGAGCGCGGTGCTGTGCAGGACCTGGTCGCCGTACGCCGGGTACAGGACGCCGAGCAGCCCGAAATCGAGGCTGTTGGTGAGCATCAGCATGCCGACCACCGCGCGCAGTACCGCGTCACGCTTGACGTATCCGAGCCCTTCGCGCAGTTGCCTGAGGTATCCGCCCGACGGCGGCCTCGGCGGACCGGCCGCGGCCGGGATCAGCGCGAACACCAGCGCCGAGGACAGCAGCAACGCGCCCGCGTCGACGAACAGCACCGGCATCGGGCCGATCAGCGCGATCAGCGCGCCGGCGGCGGGCCCGCCCACCATCCGGCCGGTTCTCATCGCCGCTTCGACGGCGCTCGCCGCCCGGCTCAAGCGGACACCGCCGAGTTCGGCGACGCCGGGGAGCAGCACCTGCTTGGCCGTGTCCGCGGGCCCCCGGGAAACCCCCATCACGAACGACAGCACGATCAGCCCGGGCAGGCTGAGCCCTGTCGTGCCCATCGCGAGCGGGATGAGGAGCACCGTGACGGTGGTCAGCAGGTCCGCACCGACGCTCGCCCGGCGTGTGCCGACGCGGTCCACGATCGGCCCGCCCAGCAGCGCCGCGACCATCAGTCCCAGCACCTCGGCCGCGGTGACGAGACCGGTCTTGGTGCCGCTGCCCGTGCTCTGCAGCACGAACCAGGGAATCGCGAGCAACGTCATCATCACCCCGGCCGAGGAGATCCCCGAAGCCACGACCAGAGCCCCCAGTGGCATCCGGCTCATGGCGTCTCCGGCCGGGACTTCCTCGGGAAGGCCGCCCAGTGCACACGGACCTGGGTGTCGCCGTCCTTCTCCGGACGGCGGTACCGGCCGATCACCTCGAGGATTTCGTCGCTCAACGCGGCGGCCTCGTCCGGTGTCAGCGACAGCGGCGAATCGTGGAAGCTGACCTTGTCGATCCACTCGTCGGCCCAGTCCCGCACTTCGGCGACGAACTGCGCTTCGGCCGCGTAGCGCCGCTCGATCATCGTGTGGGCGTAGGCGTTGAAGGGACCCGCGAGGTCGGGATCGTCGATGAAGTCCTTGGCGCGCATCTGGTCCCCCTCGTGCACCGCCCTCCACCACCGGTCACGCCTGCTGCCGCGCTCGGTGTCCTCCGTGATCAGCCCGGATTCGGCCAGCTGACGCAGATGCCAGCTCGTGGTCCCGGAACTCTCCCCCACCCGTTTCGCCAGTCCGGACGCCGTCGCCGGTCCGTCCTCCCGCAGCAACTCCAGGATCTTGACGCGCAGTGGATGCGACAGCGCCCGCAGGATGCGGCCGTCGACCCGCGCGAGATACCTCTCGCCCTCCCCCATGTGCTCCACCCTACGACCGCAGAGAGTTCTTTGCAAAGAGTTCTCTGCGAATGACTCTTGAAGTGAGACCATTCTGGAGTTTGACTTCAAGTTAAGTGCAGGTTTTACGGTCTTGGGCATGACAACGAACTCGCCTTACCAACTCGCCGTCGTGATCAGCAGCGTCCGCGAGGGCCGCTTCGCTCCCGTCGTCGCGAACTGGTTCCTCGACCGCGCCAAGCAGCGCGACGACGTCACCCTGTCCGTCATCGACCTGGCCGAAGCCCCCGGTGATCTCTCCCGCGGCGTCGCCGCCGCGGACGCCGTCGTCGTGATCGTCCCCGAGTACAACCACAGCTACCCCGGCCCGCTCAAGACCGCGCTCGACGCCACCGGCCCCGAATGGCACGGGAAACCGGTCGCCTTCGTTTCCTACGGCGGTATCTCGGGCGGCCTGCGCGCGGTGGAGCACCTGCGTCCGGTCTTCGCCGAACTCCACGCCGCGACGATCCGCGAGACCGTGAGCTTCCCCTACGCCTGGAACCACTTCGGCCCGGACGGTGAGCACGACGACTTCGAAGGCGCCTCCGCCGCGGCCACCACGCTGCTGAATCAGCTGAACTGGTGGGCCAACGCCCTCCGCGACGCGCGCCGGGTGCGGCCCTACGCGGCCTGACGTGTCCGTGGAGGACCCGGCTGGGGGTCGGGTCCTTCACGGACATCCGGGGCGGGACATGGCAGGCTGTCCGCGTGACCGGACCACTCGCTCTCCTCGATTCCGCGAGCCTCTACTTCCGCTCGTTCTACGCACTGCCCGATTCGATGACCGCCCCCGACGGGACACCGGTCAACGCGGTGCGCGGGTTCACCGACACCGTCGCGCGGATCCTCGTCGACCGGCGGCCTTCCCGGCTCGTGGCGTGCCTCGACGCGGACTGGCGGCCGAAGTTCCGCACCGACCTGCTGCCCAGCTACAAGGCGCACCGGGTGGCCGAAGAGGTCCCGGAAGGCAGCGATGTCGAAGAGGTGCCGGACACCCTGACGCCCCAGGTGCCGATCATCCTGGAACTGCTGGAGGCCTTCGGGATCGCGACGGCCGAGGCGGCCGGGTACGAGGCCGACGACGTCATCGGCGCGCTCGCGATCCGCGAGCAGGTGTCACCCGTCGAGGTCATCACCGGCGACCGCGACCTTTTCCAGCTGGTCCGCCATGAACCGACGCCCACGGTCGTCATCTACGTCGGCAAGGGCTGGAACAAGGCCGAGGTCCTCGGCCCGGACGAGATCGCGGAGAAGTACGGGATCCCGGCCGGGAACGCCGGGCCAGGCTACGCCGACATGGCGGCGCTGCGCGGAGACCCCTCGGACGGGCTGCCCGGCGTCGCCGGGATCGGCGAGAAGACGGCGGCGAAGCTGATCACCCAGTTCGGTTCGCTGCAGGAGCTGATCGAGGCGTCCGACGCAGGCGACTCGCGCGTGCCGCTCAAGACCCGGCTCCGGCTGACCGACGCCGCCGACTACCTCGCGGTCGCCCCGACCGTCGTCCGGGTCGCCGCCGACGCACCGGTCGAACAGTCCCGTCCGGACGTCGTCCCGTCCGAGCCCGCCGACCCGGACAAGGTCGCGGAACTCGCGGAACGCTGGAATCTCGGCCGTTCGGTGGAGCGTCTGCTGGCCGCGCTCCCCAAGCCGTGAGCAACACCGAGGCCGACCCGGCCGAGCTGCGGTGCCGGGAAAGGCCGGGCGAAGGCGTCACCGTGCTGACCCCGCGCGACGTCCCGCTCGGCGGTCCGCGCGCCATCCGGGTCCGGCGGACACTCCCGCAGCGCCAACGGTCCCTGATCGGCGCCTGGTGTTTCGCCGACCACTACGGCCCGCAGGACGTTTCGGAGTCCGGCGGGATGGACGTCGCGCCGCATCCGCACACCGGCTTGCAGACCGCGAGCTGGCTGTTCAGCGGCGAGATCGAGCACCGCGACAGCATCGGCACCCGGGCCATGGTGCGGCCCGGCGAGCTCAACCTGATGACCGCCGGGCACGGCATCGCGCATTCCGAAGTGTCCACACCGGACACCTCGACGCTGCACGGCGTCCAGCTCTGGATCGCGCTGCCGGACGAACATCGCGACACCGCTCGGGACTTCCGGCACTACGCGCCGCCACTGCTCGACCTGCCCGGCGCGACCGCCCGGGTCTTTCTCGGGAGTCTCGCCGGGACCACGTCACCGGTCCCGGCGTTCACTCCCCTGCTGGGCGCCGAACTCACGGTGGAGCCCGGAGCGACCCTGGCGCTCGATGTCGACCCGGCCTTCGAGCACGGTGTCCTCCAGGACATCGGCTCCGTCACGGTCGCCGGAGTGGCGCTGGGAACCGGGGAACTCGCCTACCTCGCACCGGGCGCGGAGCGGCTGGAACTGACGAACTCCAGTGGCGAACCGGCTCGGGTGCTCCTGCTCGGCGGGACTCCGTTCACCGAGGAACTCGTCATGTGGTGGAACTTCGTGGGCCGGAGTCACGAGGAGATCGCCGGGTACCGCGAGGCGTGGCAGGCACAGGCCGACCGATTCGGTCAGGTGGAGGGCTATCAGGGCACCACCGCGTGGCTGCCCGCGCCCACGCTGCCGCAGGTGCGGATCAAACCTCGCCGCAACCCGGCTTAGCAGCGCGGCCTCGGAGCCGCTAGGGATGGACTGAAGTCCGTGAAGGGCCCCATCACTACCTTCAGGGTAGGCAAGGAGGCCCTCACGGACACACGATCGCCCTGCGGGCAGCCCGACTTAGAAGAACGTTCCGCACCAAGGCGTGCGCGCGGTGTGGAACAGCGCGTCGGCACGGGCGGCCGCTGCCTCGTCCAGTACCTCGACCCGGCCGGACAAGGCCAGATCGCCGAACAGGCCGTGGCCGAGGTACAGCGACGACAACGTGGCGACGTCCAGCCGCAGATCGGCCTCGGCGGTCGTGCGTTCCACGCCGTCCGGGCCGACGACGTAACGGCCGTTGTTGTCCGGAAGCTGCTTGTCGTGCACTTCGAGTACCACGGGATCGGCGGTGCCATAGGAGCGTGCCCGCAGCGCCGCGAGGACGTCGACGAGGCGCAGCCACAGGTCGTCGATGACTTCGGTGGTGTTCACCGCGCGCGGGTCGGTGAGCAGTTCGGCGAGCGGCTCGTCCAGCGGGCGGCCACGGCCGGCGACGGCCGAGACGAGGTCGATCGACAGCAGGAAGCGCCACAGGCCCGCCCAGGCCTGTGGCGTGGCGGCATGAAGTTCACGGATGTCCAGGAGCGCGCCACGCTCCGGCGCCTGCCGGTCGCGAGTGTCGATGGTCTGGTAGACGACGAACCCGTCGTCGCCGTCCGGTCCACTGTGGACGGCTACGCGATACCCGTCGTCCCCGGTGACCACTCGTTCGAAGAAGCCCGGCCACCAGTTGGCCGGCCGGGTCACGAAACCCGGCCGCGTTCCCTCGAATCGGCTGTACAGCGCGGGAACACGCTCGACCGCTTCGGCCGGGGTGACGAACCTGACCACGCCGTCCCGCCCCACGCCGTCGCGAAGCCGGGCGCGGGGGCGTTCGACGGAAACACCTCTGCAGAAAGTGGCCGCGCCGTAACCGAAGCGACCGTAGATCACCGCTTCCGACGCGTGCAGCGCGGCGAGCGGGACGCCGCGCGCCGCGAGGTCTTCCAGCTGTACGGCCATCATCGCGGTGAGGATCCCGCGGCGGGTCCAGTCTGCGCGGACGCCGACACCGTCGACGGCGGCCGTGACGAGCTTCCGTCCACCCGGGACGGTCAGCTCCACCTCGAAGGAACTGGCGATGCCCACCGGGGTGCCGTGGTCGTCGAACGCGGCGAATTTCCCGGCGGCGGGCCAGGACGGGGCCATCTTCGCCCAGACCTCGTCCGAAGCAGGCTTGCCGTGCAAGGACTCCGCCAGGACTCCGAGACACGCCCTCTGTTCGCCTTCGGCCACGGCACGCACATGGAATTCGCTCATACCCGCCGATCCTGCCGCGCGGACCGGCCGAACCCAACCCGTTTTCAGGCGGGCGCGCCGACCTCGTAGCGGCCGTCGTCCCCGGTGACGGTGATCGTCACGGTCTTGCCCTCGTCGCCGACCTGGACGGTGCAGGTGAACGTGCTGCCGTCCTTGACCGTCTGGTTCGCCGGGCAGAGCACGTCGCCGACGTCTCTCACCTGATAGGTCTCGGTGAGGATCTTCCGCACGTCCGCCTGCATGGTCCGCGGGTCGAAGACTCTGCCCGGAGCGGCGGAGGACGAACCGCCGGACGTGGCGGGCGTGCCCGGCGCAGGGCTCGTCGTCGGCGGGACCGTGACGGTCTTCGTCGCCGGCGTGGGCGCCGGGGTGTCCGAACACGCCGCCAGCATCGCGAACGCGGCACAGCACAGACCGACCGTCGCGACGGCTCGCCTGCTCAAGCTTCTCCACCCCCACCGGTGTGATCATCCAACGTCAGAAGAAGGTACCGCACCAGGGATTGACCCGCGTGCCGAACAGCAGGTCCGCATGCTCCAGAGCGGCCGCACCGGTGGCACGGACCCGGCCGGCGGCCGCGAGATCCGACGGGCGCCAGCCACCGAGGTACACCATCGACAGGGTGTCGGCGTGCAGTTCGAGATCCGCCGGGTCGGTGGTGCGGACGGCGCCGTCCTCGGACAGGCGGTAGCGGCCGGAGTTGTGGTCCAGGAAAGGGTCCGTGACCTCGATGACGACCGGCTCGCCCCGGTACGTGCGCGCGTCGAGCATCCTCGCGACGTCGACCAGCCGGAGCCAGCCTTCGTCCTGGATCTTCTGCACCGTCACGTGCCGCGGGTCGCTGAACAGCAACTCGACCGGCTCGTCGAGCGGCCGCTTCTCGGCGGTGATGAGGTCGACCAGGTCCACGGACACCAGGTAGCGCCACAACCCCGCGAACGCGTCAGGACTCGCGTAGTGGAACGACTGGACCTTCAGGAGCGCCGGAGCGCCGAAATGAGCCCTCTCGACGGTGTAGGTGACATAGCCGTCGACCCCGTCCTGGCCGCGATGCACCGCGGTCGTGACCGGCGTGGTCGCCCGGCGCAGTTCCCGTTCGTAGCCCGGCCACAGATGCGGGCTCCGCGCGATCATCCCCGGCCGGGTGCGCGGCAGCGCGTCGAAGAGCGAAGGCCATTGCTCGACAGTGCTTTCCAGATCCAGCAAGGAGATCTCACCGCCAGTGGGCGCCTCGGGCCGGAAGCGGGCCCGGTGCCTGTCGACCTCGATCGACTTCGCCCGCACGGCGACGCCGTAGCCGAACCTGCCGTAGATGGCGCCTTCGGACGCGTGCAGCATCGCCGCGGGAACGCCCCGAGCGGCGAAATCCTCGAACTGCGCGCGCATCAATCCGGTCAGCACGCCGCGGCGGGTCCGGTCGGCGCGGACGCCGACGAGGCTGACCGCGGCGAGCGGCGTGGTGCCGCCGCCGGGCAGGGTCACTTCCGAATCGAACGACCGGAGGGTGCCGATCAGCTCCTGGTCGAACGCGCCGAACCCGCGGTCCGGCTGCATCGACGGGGCGATGGCCGACCATTCCTCGTCGGTCATCTCCTTGGCGTGCAAGGCGCGCCTGAACAAATCGGTCGCGGTCCGTTCCTCGTCGGACCGCAGCCGCCGCACTGAGAAGTCGCTCATGACACGATCATGCAGGATCGACCGCGCGCGGCGCCCGCCGTTATTTGATGGCGGGCGGAGAGACCTCGTAGTTGCCGGTGTCACCCTTCACGGTGATCGGCACCTCCTGTGGCTTGCCCTCGATCGTGGCGGTGCAGGTGAACTTCACGCCGTCCTTGACCTCCTGGCCGGAGGGGCAGGTGACCGCGCTGATCTCCTTGATCCCGTAGGTCTCGGTGAGCAGCTTCTGCACGTCGGTCTGCATCTGCGTGTTGTTGAACACCTGGGTGTTGAACCAGCCCGGCGTGACGAAGCCGAGGATGCCGACCGCGGCGATGATCACCACGAGCGCGCCGATCCCGACGAACAGGCCCTTCTTGGACTTCGGCTTGTCCTGCGCCTCGCCCTGGGTGCCTGGGAACTGGCTCTGGCCGTAGTCGTACTGGCCGGGCTGCTGCTGCCCGTACTGCGCCTGTTGCTGCGGGCCGCTCTGGGGGTAGCCGGGTTGCTGCTGGGGCCCGCTCTGCGGATATCCCGGCTGCTGGCCGTACTGCGGCTGCTGACCCCACTGCGGCTGCTGTTGCTGCGTCTGCGACGGGTCCTGCTGCTGCGGGTAGCCCGGCTGCTGCTGGGACGGGTCGTAGGGGGCGGGCTGCTGACCCCACTGCGGCTGTTGCTGCTGGGTCTGCGACGGGTCGTACTGCGGCTGCTGGCCCCACTGCGGTTGCTGCTGCGGGCCGCTCGGCGGTTGAGCGCCGCCCGGCTGTTGCCCGTAGCCCGGCTGCTGCCCCCATTGGGGCTGCTGCTGCGGGTCGTTGCCGCCATACGGCGTGCTCATCGTTCGCCTCCGCCTGTTCCGCCATCGTCACCGGCCGACCTGCATGGCCGTCGTGGGCGATCCAACCACAGGTCGGCGCCCCTGCCCACTGTTCCCGGCCGGTGTCGGGGCAACTCGCCGCGACCGTGCTCACACCGGACGCGCTTCCATTCCGCCGGTCAGCCCAACTCCTGGGTGTGGAGATGGGCTCTCCGCGAGGGGTGGTGGTCTCGCGCGTAGTGAAGGCCTCCTTACTTACCCTGAAGGTAGGCAAGGAGGCCTTCACGGACGGTCACGCGCCGCCGGCCGCCACGACTCCACGCCGCAACGCCTTCACCGCGTCCGAGGCCGCCGCTCCGACCGGGTCCGCCTTCCCGAGGACGTCGCGGATCTGGTCCAGCAGGTCGATGACCTGCCGCGCCCAGCGCACGAAGTCACCGGCCGACAGCTCCTGCCCGTTCGCCTCGGCGGCGGTGAGGACCTTCTCCAGCGATTCGCCGCGCGCCCATCGGTAGACGGGCCAGGCGAAACCGGCGTCGGGTTCGCGGGTGCGGTCCAGTTTGTGGCGCCGCTCGTCCTCGGTGAGCTCCATCCACAGCCGCGTGGTCGCCTGCCAGGCGTCGAGCACCTTGCCCGCGGGCAGGCGGGGCTCCCCCGCGGTGTCCCGGCGTGCCTCGAAGACCAGCGTCGAGACGACGGCGGCGAGTTCGGCGGGCGCCAGTCCTTTCCAGACGCCGTGCCGGATGCACTCGGCGGCGAGCAGATCGGACTCGCTGTAGAGCCGGGTGAGCCGCTTCCCGTGTTCGGTGACACGGTTCTCGCCGTCGCCCTTCGACTCGGGGCCGAGGTACCCGCGTTCGCCGAGGAGCCGCAGGATGCGGTCGAAGGCACGCGCGAGCGAGTGCGTGGTCGCCGCGACCTTGCGTTCCAGTTGCTCGGTCTCGGCCGTGAGCCGCTGGTACCGCTCGACCCAGCGCAGGTTCGCCTCGCGTTCGGCGAGGCCGTGGCACGGATGCGCGCGCAGCGCCCGCCGCAGCGCGGCCAGCTCACCGTCCTCATTGGCCCCAGCTCGGCGCTTTTGCCTGCCAGGCAAGGAGATTCCCGCGTTGCGCAGACTCGAAGCGATATCCCGCCGGGTCTTGGGCGAGCGCAGCTCGATGTGCTTCGGCAGCTTGATGTTCCCCAGCGCCTCGACCGGCGACGGGAAGTCGGAGACCGAGAGCGGCCCGGACCAGCGGTCCTCGGTGACCACGACGGGCCGCGGTTCGCGGATCGGGTCGAGCCCCGGGTCGACGACCACCGCCAGCCCGGCGCGCCGCCCGGCGGGGACGGCGATGACATCGCCCTTCCGGAGCTTCTCCAGCGATTCGGCGGTTCCCGCACGGCGGGCGGAGGTGTTCTGACGCGACAGCGCCTTCTCCCGGGCGGAGATCTTCGCCCGCAACTCGACGTACTCCAGCATCTGGTCGAAATCGCCGGTGATGGCCGAGGTGTAGCCCCGCAGGGCCTCCTTGTTCCGCTCGATCCGCCGGGCCGTCCCGACCACCGACCGGTCGGCCTGGAACTGCGCGAACGACTGTTCCAGCAGGTCACGGGCCTCTTCGGCGCCGACCTGGGCGACCAGGTTCACCGCCATGTTGTAGCCGGGCCGGAAGGACGACCGCAGCGGGTACGTCCTGGTCGAGGCCAGCCCGCCGACCTGCTTCGGGTCGATTCCCGGCTGCCAGGCGACGACCGCGTGGCCTTCGACGTCGATGCCGCGCCGTCCGGCCCGCCCGGTGAGCTGCGTGTACTCCCCCGGCGTCAGGTCGACGTGCGCCTCGCCGTTGTACTTCACCAGCCGCTCCAGCACCACGGTGCGCGCGGGCATGTTGATGCCGAGCGCGAGCGTTTCGGTGGCGAAGACGACCTTCACCAGGCCCTGGACGAACAGCTCCTCGACGGTTTCCTTGAACGCCGGGAGCAGCCCGGCGTGGTGCCCGGCGATACCGCGTTCGAGCGCCTCACGCCATTCCCAGAAGCCGAGGACGCCGAGGTCGCCTTCGGGGAGGTCCTTGGTGCGCTCGGCGACGATGCGGCGGACCTTCTCGACCTCTTCGGGGCCGTTGAGCCGCAAGCCGGACCGGACGCACTGACCGACGGCGGCGTCACAGCCGGCGCGGGAGAAGATGAACACGATGGCGGGGAGCAACCCGGCGTTGTCCAGCCGCTCGACCGTGTCGGTGCGGGACGGCGGCCGATACCGCGGCATCCGCGACGGCGCCCCTCGCCGTCCTCTCGGCCCGCGCAACCCGGCCGGGGCGAAACGCCCGCCGATCTCCTCGGTGCGGCGAAGCAGGCTGGGGTTGATCCGCAGTTCGGCGCCCGGCGCGTGTTCCTCCTGGCCTGCGAACAGGTCCAGCAGCCGGTTGCCGACCAGCATGTGCTGCCACAGCGGCACCGGCCGGTGCTCGTCGACGACGACGGTGGTGTCGCCGCGGACCTCGACGAGCCATTCGCCGAACTCCTCGGCGTTGCTCACCGTGGCCGACAGGCCGACGACCCGGACGTGTTCGGGCAGGTGGAGGATGACCTCTTCCCAGACGGCACCGCGGAACCGGTCGGCGAGGTAGTGGACCTCGTCCATCACCACGTACGCGAGCTCGCCGATGGTCGAGGACCCGGCGTACAGCATGTTGCGGAGGACCTCGGTGGTCATGACCACGACCTGCGCGTTGCCGTTGATCGAGGTGTCGCCGGTCAGCAGGCCGACGGCGTCGGCCCCATAGCGGCCGACGAGGTCGGCGTACTTCTGGTTCGACAACGCCTTGATCGGTGTCGTGTAGAAGCATTTGCGACCCTCGGCGAGGGCGAGATGCACCGCGAACTCGCCGACCACGGTCTTCCCGGCGCCGGTGGGCGCGCAGACGAGCACGCCGTGACCGTCTTCGAGCGCCTCGCAGCCGCGGACCTGGAAGTCGTCGAATTCGAACGACGATTCCGCCGCGAAGCGGGTCAGCTGGGGGTATCGAGCGCGGCGCTGGGAGGCCGCGTAGGCCTCGGCCGGGGTCTGAGAAGGGCTATTGACCACTTCGTCAGGGTTCCATACCCCACCGACAGTTCGCACTCGGTGTGACGATCTCGGGAACGGCCGCCACCCCTGTGTCATCCAAGGGCCGGATCCGAGATCGAGAGGGGACCCATGGAGATCGCTTGCCCGCAATGCGCGCAGGTCGACCAAGTGCAGAGTGTGCCGGCGGTGTTCCAGAGCGGGCAGACGACCTACCGGGTGCAAGGCGGCATGACGGCCATCCCGGCGGGCGACGGCGTGGTCTACACCGCGACGACGCACACCGGCGTGTCGGTGACCGCCACCGCGGCCTCCCTCTCCCCTTACCCGGTGCTCCGCGGCGGCTGCTTCCTGGCGCTCGTGCTGGTCATGCTAATCCCCGCGTTCGTGTTCCTCGCGTTCGCCACCGACGTGCTCGACGAGAACGTCGCGCCGACGTCCGGGTCGCGCAGTTCATCGGAGCGTCGATCTTCCCGTTCGGTGCCTTCGCGCTGGTCGCGCTGTTCGCCGTGCTGTTCGTGCTCAGGCTGCGGCGCAACGCGCGGATCCGGCGGGGCATCCCCGACGCGCTGGAGTACTGGCGGCAGGCGTGGTTCTGCCACCGCTGCGGCGGGGTGTTCTTCCCGCGCGGCGAACTGATGTCTGCCGCGACGTTCCGCGGACTGGTGTGGCGAGCGGGTGCTACGCCGGGCTCACCCGACGACGGTGAGCGCGCCGGGAACACAGGTGACGTCGATCGGCAGCCTGCCCAGCGGCTCGCCGTCGGCGTACACGGGCAGGTCGCTGCCCGCCAGATGGATCTGACTGGCTTTGAGGGTCCGGACCGCCGGATGCGCGATGTGCTGCCCGGCCCGGACTCCGGGCAGCATGCGGAGCAGGTCGCGCCGGGTCGCGTTGCCGACGACGGTGACGTCGAACAGACCGTCTTCGGGGTCCGCCCCGGGGCAGATCGGCATGCCGCCACCGTAGAACGGGGTGTTGCCGACGGCGATCATGGTGGCGTCGAGTTCGAGTGTCTCGACGTCCGTGCGGAGCACGACCGGCCGGGGCCGGAAGGCGGCGAGTTCGGCGAGGATCGCGACGTCGTAGCGGCGCGGGCCGCGAGGCCAGGTCAGCCGGTTGGCTCGTTCGGTGACGAGGGCGTCGAAACCCGAGCACAGCACCGTGGCGAACCATTCGCCACCCGCCCGGCCGAGATCGATCCTCCGTCGTTTCCCCTCCGCGATCCGCCTCGCGACGAGATCGGCGGCGGCGTGCGGCCGATCGGGGATGCCGAGTGCCCTGGCGAAGTCGTTGCCGGTACCCGCGGGGACGAGCCCGAGTGCGACGCCGGATTCGGCGCAGAACTGCACGCCTTGGTGCGCCGCACCGTCACCACCGAGGACGACGAGGACGTCCAGCCCGGCCGCGCGCGAGTCGGTCGTCAGCGCGCGGGATTCCTCGACCGTGTGGGCGACGAGGACGTCGAGCCGGTCCACGACGGGCCGCAGCCGCGCCGCGACCGACTCCAGCAGCCGTCCCGCGGCCCCGTCACCGGAGGCGGGGTGGACGGCCAGCGCCGCGTGCATCCCCGGCTCAGGTGACGTCGTCGGTGCTGGTGCGCTTGCCGTTCGTGGCGGCCGACGGTTCCTCGTCGATGGTGCTCGGCGTGTAGTCGAACGGCGCGGCCTCGTCGTCGGCGAGCTTGTCCCAGCCCTCGGTGCCGCGCACCTTGTCGAGCTTGCGGTCGTGGAAGCGCGCGATCTGGATCGAGAGCTCCAGGAGCACCACCAGCGCGCCGGCCAGGGCGAGCATCGAGAACGGGTCCGAACCGGGCGTCGCGAACGCGGCGAAGACGAACACGACCATGATCAGGCCGCGGCGCCACTTCTTCAGCGTCTGGTACTTGAGGACGCCGACGCGGTTCAGCATCACCACGAACAGCGGGAGTTCGAAACTGACGCCGAAGATCAGCAGCAGCGACAGGATGAACGAGATGTACTTGTCACCGGTGAGGGCGGTGATGAACTGGTCGCCACCGAAGTTCATCAGCAGCTCGAGAGCGTGCGGGATGAGCAGGTACGCCAGCACGGCGCCGGCGGCGAACAGGATCGACGCGAAGAAGACGAAGGTGAGCGCGTACTTGCGCTCCTTCGAGTAGAGGCCGGGCGCGATGAACGCCCAGATCTGGTAGAGCCACAGCGGGGCGAGCAGGACCGCGCCCGCGGCGAGACCGACCTTCAGCTGGATCATGAAGGCTTCGAACGGAACCGTCTGAAGCAGCTGGCAGGGACCGTCGGGTTCCCCGCCGAGCCTGCGCTGGTACGGGATGCCGCAGTACGGCCCGGTCATGATCTGGCCGAGCGACGGGATCGGGCCCACCCTGGTCTGGAACCAGAGGAAACCGATGATCCCGCCCGCCAGGATGGCGAGCAGCGCGAAGCCCAGACGGCGCCGGAACTCGTAGATGTGCTCGATGAGCGTCATCGTGCCGTCGGGGTTGGCCCGACGGCTGCGCTTGCGCCGCTTCGTGCCGCGGCGCTCCTCACCGGAGGCGGAATCCGCCACTGGACAGTCCGTTCTCGTCAGGGTCCACCATGAGCGCGCCGGCACTTCGGCGCGCTCATCCGCGAACAGGCTCCGCTTGGCTAACTAAAGACCGCTCAGCTGGCGTTCTTCTGCGCCTGCTCGGCCGGAGCGGGCGCGGCGGCCTGCTGCTTCTTGAGCTCGTCGAGCTGACGCTGGAGGTCGGCGACCTGCTTGTCCTGCGCGGTCGCGGCGGGCGCGGGCGTGGTGGCCTGCGGCAGCTGCTTGGTCTCGACCTCTTCGGCCTCGGCGGCCTTGTCCTTGTCTCCGGCCATGTCCTTGGTCTCGGCCTTGAAGATCTTCATGGACTTGCCGATGGACCGCGCGGCGTCCGGAAGCCTCTTGGCGCCGAACAGCAGAACAACGACGAGCACCAGGATGATGATGTGCCACGGCTGCAGCGCGTTCATCGTTTGCGGCCTCCTTCTCGAGTCTCTCGTGTGTGATGTTACCGGTCTTCGAGCCCACGTCGTTGCGCGATCGCCACGCGCAGCGCGGCCGACCGGGCGCGAAGGAGCCCTGTCCGTTTTCGGGTGTTCGTAGCCACCATGCTCATCGTATGGGTGAGTACGCGCAAGACTCTGCGTAATTTGATTAGCAGAACAAAGAGCAGGATGAGCCCGGCGACGGCGAGCGCGATGCTCGGCAGGTACGACACGGCGTCACCCTACTGCTCGTAGGTTGACGTTAGGTGACGAGCCCGGGCCAGTGCGTCGGCCGCCCGTTGACGAACTGCCTCTGCGAGCGCGACCGGGCTTTCGACCTGCGCGTCTCCGCCCAGCCCCAGAATGAGCCGGACCATCCACGATTCGTCGGCGTACCGCATCCGGATGCGCAGCCGCCCGCCGTCGAGCTCGTCGAGCTCCTCACAGGGGTAGTACTCGGCTACCCAGCGTGCGTCGGGGTCGAGGACGAGAACGGCTTCCTGCTGATCGGGACGCGGGCGGAAAACACCATCGGAAATGTCAGTGGGCTGTGCGTGCGCCGGCGGGACGGCGGGTTCGTCCAGCACGGTGAGCTCATCGATCCGGTCGAGGCGGAACAGCCGGACACCCTCGGCGCGGCGGCACCACGCTTCGAGGTAGCCGACCGCCTGGACGATGAGCAGCCGCATCGGATCGACGGTGCGTTCGGTGATCTCGTCCTTCGACGCCGTGTAGTACCGGATCCGCAACGCGCGCTTCGCCGTGAGAGCGGCCCGGACGGCTTCGCGCGTGCCTGCCGTCTTCTTGCCTTCCCGCACTCCCCCGCCGACGACGATCCCCGACGGCTGGGCCTGCCCCGCGGCCACCTCGATCTTCGCGATGGCCCGGCGGACCGCGTCGGCGTCGACCACCCCGGGCGTCTCGGCCAGCGCGCGCAGCGCGACGAGCATGGCCGTCGCCTCGCCGCCGGTGAGCCGCAGCGGGCGGTTCATGCCCGCGTCATGCGTGACGACGATCGTGTCGCCCTCGAAAGAGAGGTCGATCAGGTCGCCGGGGCCGTAGCCGGGCAGCCCGCACATCCACAGCAGTTCGAGGTCCTTGCGCAGCTGCTTGGGTGTGACGTCGAAGTCGTGGGCGGCGTCGTCGATCTTGATCCCGGGCCGCGCGAGGAGATACGGCACGAGCGCGAGCAGCCGCGGCATCCGTCCGGTGGTGCTCATCGGGCACCGCCGGCGTGCGCGATGGCTTCGAGGCGGCTGAAGACCGACTTCGCGAGCACCTCTGGTTCGAGGACGAGGACGTCCGGCCCGTGCGCGGTGAGCCAGTCGGCGGCGGATTCGGGGTAGTACAGCTCGATCTCCACGAGATCGCCTTCTTCTCCCCCGGCGTCGCTGCGGCCGACCACCCGGCCGCGGCGACGGACCCCGGCGGCCCGGCCGTCGGCGACCCAGACACTGGCGGTGGTCGGCGCGGACGGGTCCTCGCCACTGCTGGCGGAGACCATCCGCAGCAGGTTGACCCCTTCCGGGCGTTCGACGACGCCGGTCGCGCCGAAGGCGTCGACCTTCCCGGTCACGCGCGAGAGGCGGAAGCACCGGGGCGCACCGCGGTCCCTGTCGTGCCCGACGACGTACCAGCGGCCCTTCCACGACACCACGCCCCACGGTTCGAGGGTGCGGATCTTGCGTTCGGCCGAACCACTGCGGCGGTACTCGAAACGCACCGCCCGCCCGGCTTGGACGGCGGCGAGCAGCGGGCCGAACGCCGGTTCGGCGCGGACGCGGGGTTCGACGACGGTCGGGGCGTGGTCGTCGACCTCGACCCCGGCGGCGCGGAGTTTCACCAGCGCGCCTTGCGCCTCACCGGTCAGTTCCGGGGAATCCCACAGCCGGACGGCGAGGCCGACCGCGGTCGCCTCGTCGGGCGCCAGGTCGATCTCGCCGAGTTCGTAGTCGCGGCGCGCGATGCGGTAGCCGTCGATCGCGTCGAAGGCGGAATTGCGGCCGGTCTCCAACGGGATGCCGAGTTCGCGCAGTTCGGTCTTGTCGCGCTCGAACATGCGGAAGTACGCCTCGTCGCTGGCCGCGTCGGCGTACCCGGGCACGATGCCCCGGATCCGCTCGGCGGTGAGGTACTGCCGGGTGGACAGAAGGGCCAGAACCAGGTTGACCAGACGTTCGGCGCGTGCGGTGGACACCCGGCTACCCTAGCCCGCGCCGTCCGACCCGATGGTGACAGCCGCCGATCGCGCGTCGTAACGATCCCTGGCGGTCTCGACCTCGTCGAACCGGGTCTCGGCCCAGTCCTTGATCCCGGCCAGCAGCTGCCGGAGGCTCCGGCCGAGCTCGGTCAGTTCGTAGTCCACGCGGACCGGCACGCAGGGTGTCACCGTGCGGGTCAGGAGGCCGTCCCGTTCGAGGGTCCGCAGGGTCTGCGTGAGCATCTTCTGGCTGACGCCGGCGATCCGGCGCGAGAGGTCGCTGTAGCGCTGGGGTCCGTCGCCGAGGGCGACGAGGACGAGGCTCACCCATTTGCCCGAGACCTCGTCGAGCAGTTTCCGGGCGGGACAGGCCGCGAGGTAGGCGTCGTAGGCCCGTTTCTGTTCGTCCCGGCGTTCCTGTGCCGTGCGCGTGACCACGGTGCGCGTACCTCCGTGTGGGTTGGGCACCTCGAGGTGCGTACTTCCCGAAGGAGAGTAACTCCCCATACGTTCGCCGTGAACGATTCCCGGGAGGAGAACGATGCGCGCAGTGGTGGTCCGCCGGTTCGGCGGGCCGGAAGTCCTGGAGTTCGCCGAAGTCCCGGTGCCGGCACCGGGGCCCGGTCAGGTACGAGTGAAGGTGGCCGCGGCCGGGGTCAACCCGGTCGACGCCGGGACCCGGTCGGGTTTCCTGACCGAGGCGGGGATCATCCCGCCGCGTGAGCGGGTCGGGATCGGCTGGGACGTGGCCGGGACTGTCGACGCCGTGGGCGGCGGCGTCACCGGGTTCGCCGCCGGCGACAGCGTGATCGGCCTGCTGGACCGGCCGTCAGCCGCGCTCGGCGCGTATGCCGATTTCGTCGTACTCGACGCGGACGCGATCGCCGCCGCCCCGCGGACGGTGTCCCTCGCAGAGGCCGCGACGTTGCCGCTGAACGGTCTCACCGCGGTCCAGGCCCTCGATCTGCTCGACCTGCCATCGGGTTCGACGGTTCTGGTGACCGGCGCGGCGGGAGCCGTCGGCGGCTACGCGGTCGCCTTGGCCAAGGCGAGGGGATTCCGCGTGGTGGCGGCCGCCGGCCCGGCCGACGAGGCGCTGGTTCGAGGCTTCGGCGCGGAGGTTTTCGTGTCACGTGGCGATTTCCTCGCCGATCGCGTGCGGACGGTGGTCCCTGGCGGCGTCGACGCGGCACTCGACACGGCGCTGCTCGGGCTCGACGCGGTGGACGCGGTGGCGAACCGCGGCCGGTTCGTCGTGTTCGCCGCCGGAGCCGCCCCGATTCCGTTGCGGGGTATCAAGGTCGAGCACGTTTGGATAGCCGCCGACGGCGCGGCGCTCGCCGGGCTGGCGACCTTGGTCGACGACGGCGCGCTCATCCTCCGGGTCGCGGACACCTTGCCCTTGGCCGAGGCGGTGAAGGCGCACGAACGCCTGGCGGAGGGCGGGCTCCGCGGGAGGCTGGTCCTGACCAACGAATAAGTTGACGCTTAATTAAGCCTACGGTTATCTTCGCGTCATGGACAACGAGGAGACCCGGCTCGAACTCCGGCGCGAGTACCCGGACCCCATCGAGGACGTCTGGTCGGCGCTCACCGATTCCGAGCGCACGGCCCGCTGGATCGGCACCTGGACGGGCGAAGCCGGAGTCGGCAACACGATCATGCTGTCGATGACCGCCGAGGAGGGCTCCGAGCCGGGTCCCGCCGTCATCCGCGAATGCGATCCGCCGAAACGGCTGGTCATGGATCTGCACAACACCGGCGAGCCGACCTGGCGGGTGGAGCTGACCCTGACGCCGCGCGGAGAGGGAACGGTGCTCGACTTCGTGCATCGGATGCCCCGGCCCGACTGGGACACCTCGGATATCGCCAAGGGCTGGCATTTCTACCTCGACCGGCTGGGCGCCGCGCTCGCCGGCGAACCGGTGCCCGTATGGGACACCTACACGCCGCCTAGTTTGGAGGCATGAACGAGCGAGTACTGCTGATCACCGGTGCTTCCCGCGGCATCGGCGCGGCCACCGCGCGCCGGGCCGCGACGGCCGGATTCCGGCTGGCGTTGCTCTCCCGCGACCGCGAGGCGCTGCTCCCGCTCGTCGCCGAGCTCGGCGAGGAGCGGGCCCTCGCGGTCGCGGCGGACGTCACCGAATGGGGATCGATCTCCGCGGCCGTCGAGACGGTGAAGAACACCTTCGGCCGGCTGGACGCGGTGTTCGCCAACGCGGGACAAAGCGTCGTCGTCTCGTTCTTCGGCGACGGCGGCGCGGACCCCGAACAGTGGCGGGACATGGTGCTGACGAACGTCTACGGCACCGCCCTCACCGCGCGGGCGGCCCTTCCGTCACTGGCGGAATCGAAGGGGCACCTCGTGCTCACCGGCTCGGTCGCCGGGCGCTACCACCGGCCCGGGAACCTCTACTCGGCCACGAAATGGGCGGTGACCGGGCTCGCCGGGTCCATCCGCGAGGAGGCCATCGGCACCGGCGTGCGGGTCACCGTCGTGCAGCCGGGACTGGTCGACACCTCGATGATCCCCGAGGACTCGAAGTCCAAGCCGAAACTGGAACCCGACGACATCGCGAGGGCGGTGCTCTTCGCGCTGGAGCAGCCGCCCTCGGTCGACATCAACGAGGTCGTGGTCCGCCCGACCGGCCAGGTCCGCTAGCGCGGCAGCAGCGAGTCGGCCAGCCGCCGCCAGTGCGGCATGGCCGATTCGCCGGGTTCGATGCCGATGACCTGGACGCCGACGTGGTCGGCGCCCGCGTCGAGGTGGCCGTGCAGTTTCGCGGTGACGGTGCCGAGGTCGCCCCAGAACACGAGATCGTCGACGAGCCGGTCGCTGCCTCGACCGCCGTCGATGTCGGCTTCGGTGTAGCCGAGGCGGAGGAACTTGGCCACGTTGTACTTCGACGTCAGGTAGGCGTGCAGATGGTCGCGGGCGATCGCACGCGCCTTGCCCGGGTCGGTTTCGAACAGCACGGCGTGCTCGACGCCGAGGAAGGCCTTCTCCCCCAGCACTTCCCTCGCCTGGGCGGTGTGCGACACCGGCACGTGGTAGGTGTGCGCGCCCTCGGACCGGTCGCGGGCGAGCCCGAGCATTTTCGGCCCGTACGCCGCCAACAGCCGCCGGATCGGCCGAGCGGGCAGCGGGTTCGCGCTGGTGACAGCGTCGAGTTCGTCGAGGTAGGTGTTCATCGCCTCCAGCGGCTTGACGCCGGGACGCGCGCCACCGAAGCCGAGCCCGAGGACATGCCTGCCCGGATACGCGTCGGCGAGCAGGAGCGCCGCGCCACGGGTCCAGCGGGACCCACGGGAGTCGATGCGCGCGATCCCGTTGACCACGGCCATCTGTTCGGTGGACGCGAGCAGGAATCCGGCGTGGGTCAGCGCTTCGCGGCCGTCCCGTTCCGGGATCCAGATCGCGGGCCAGCCGAGTTCTTCCAGTTCTCGCACCGAATCCCGGATCATGCTCGCGGGCTGATCCTCGAAGTCGAACGTCCAGATCCCGAAACGCCCCAGTTCCATCTGTCTCTCCTCAAGTCGGGTCCAACGTATCGAAGTATCGCAGATTTTCGATACGTTATTCCCGGCCGGGCTCAGATGGAGCGTCCCAGCAAGTCGACCAGCTGCGCGATCCGCTGCTCGTCACGGCGATAGTGCGTCCACTTGCCCACCCGGGTGGACCGGACGAGCCCGGCGCGATGCAACAGCGCCATGTACGCCGACACCGTGGACTGCGCGAGCCCCAGCTTCGCCTGGAGATGACTGACGCAGACCCCGACCTCGTTCTGGTCGGCGATCGCGTTCTCCGGCGGGAAGTGCCGGTCCGGTTCGCGCAGCCACCCGAGCACCTGGAGCCGGATCGGGTTGGCGAGCGCTTTCAACACCTCGACCAGATGATCGGTGGTCTCCGGGACTGGTTCGGCTTGTGCGGTCATAGTCCTCAGAAGCTCGCGGGTCGGTCGTGAGTGGCGATTCGTGTTCTAACCCTACTTGCCACTCACGACCAGGGCACCCACGCGCTTTTGCTCAGGCCGTGCCGAGTCGCGCGGCCCTGCCGTTGGCCCCACTCGCCCAGCACGCGCCACGAGCGCAGTCGACCGAGTCGAGCGATCCGGTGTCGAACGACTTCCAATGCCGTCCGCCGTCCGGGCTCAGATCGCTCCCGCCGGGGCCGACGGCGATCACGGTGTTCCCCAGCCACGCCAGGCCGGAGCGGTAGCCGACCGGGGCCTCGGGCGATGTCCGCCAGGTGCGCCCCCTGTCCGCACTGAGCGCCACCGCCGGACCAGGAGCGTTCGGCGCCGCGTAGTCGCCGCCGATGGCCACGCCGTGCCGCGGATCCCGGAACGTCACCGAAAAGACCCCGGCTGAGGCGCCGCTCGGCAACGGGGTGTCCGCGGCTTCCCACGTCATCCCGCCGTCGCCGGAGTGCAGGACGCGGGCGCGGGCCCCGCCACCGGTGGCGATCCAAGCGTCACGCGGGCCTGAAGTGGTGAGGCACTGGCCGCTGGCGGCGAACCCGAACTCGCCGTCGAGCGCGGGGACCATGCCCTCGGCGGGGACCGGCTTCCACGTGCGACCGCCGTCCGAAGTGGACTGTAACCGGAACTTGCCGTCCACCGGATCGCTCATCGCGAGACCGCGCCGGTGGTCGAAGAACGCGACACAGTCGTAGAAGGCGGCAGGGTCACTGTTCCTGAAGGACAGTCGCCAGCTCTTGCCACCGTCGTCGGTGCGGTAGATCCGGGACGCGTCGCCGGGCCCGATCGACAGCGCGACCGCGTGATCGGCGTCGAAGGCCTCGATGTCACGGAAGTCGAGCGCCTCGGTGCCCGCCGGGGCGACGGGCTGCCAGGTGCGGCCGCGGTCGGTGGTGCGCAGGACGGTGCCCCTGCTGCCGCTGACCCACGCCGTACGGGAATCCACCGCGGACAGGCCGCGCAACTGGGCGTCCGTGCCCGTCGGAGTCTCCGTCCACGCGGGCTCCGGACATTCCGGTGCGGCGTGCGCGACGCCGGTGAACGCCATCGGGACGACCGCACCCAGCAGGACCAGCAACGCACGGCGCATCGGCGCACCTCTCCCTCGAAGATCCGTGAAGGCCACCTTAGAGGGCGCGGAGCTTTCCAAGATGGCCTTCACGGAGTAATTCAGAGCGAGGAGATGAGCCTCTCGACGCGTTCGTCCACCGAGCGGAACGGGTCCTTGCACAGCACGGTCCGCTGCGCCTGGTCGTTGAGCTTGAGGTGCACCCAGTCCACGGTGAAGTCACGCCCGGCGGCCTGCGCGGCGGCGATGAAGTCACCGCGCAGCTTCGCCCGCGTGGTCTGCGGCGGAGTGTCCTTGGCCAACTCGATCTCGCCGTCGTCGGTGACCCGCCGCACGAGCCCCTTCCGCTGCAGCAGGTCGAAGATGCCCCGCCCGCGCCGGATGTCGTGGTAGGCCAGGTCGAGTTGCGCGATCCGCGGGCTCGACAGGTCGAGGTCGTGCTTGTTGCGGTAGCGCTCGACCAGTCGGTGCTTGATCGCCCAGTCGATCTCGGTGTCGATCTTGCTGAAGTCCTGCTGCTCGACCGCCTCCAGCGCCCGGCCCCACAGCTCGACGACGCGCTCGGACTGCGGCGACGAACCGGTCTCCTTGACGTGCTGGACGGCCCGGGCGTGGTACTCGCGCTGGATGTCCAGCGCGGACGCCTCGCGGCCGCCGGCGAGCCGCACCTGTCGGCGGCCGGTGAGGTCGTGGCTGATCTCGCGGATGGCCCTTATCGGGTTGTCCAGCGTGAAGTCGCGGAACTGGACGCCCGCTTCGATCATCTCCAGCACCAGGTTCGCCGATCCGACCTTGAGCATCGTGGTCGGCTCGGCCATGTTCGAGTCGCCGACGATCACGTGCAGGCGCCGGTAGCGTTCGGCGTCGGCGTGCGGCTCGTCACGGGTGTTGATGATCGGCCGCGAGCGCGTGGTGGCGCTGGAGACGCCCTCCCAGATGTGTTCCGCTCGCTGGGACAGGCAGTACACGGCGCCGCGGGGCGTCTGCAGCACCTTGCCGGCGCCGCAGATGAGCTGCCGGGTCACCAGGAACGGCAGCAGCACGTCGGCGATCCGGGAGAACTCACCCGCCCGCGTCACCAGATAGTTCTCGTGACAGCCGTAGGAGTTGCCCGCCGAGTCGGTGTTGTTCTTGAACAGGAAGATGTCGCCGCCGATGCCCTCGTCCGCCAGCCGCCGCTCGGCGTCCACCAGAAGGTCCTCGAGGATCCGCTCCCCCGCCTTGTCGTGCGTGACGAGCTGGACGAGGTCGTCGCATTCGGCCGTCGCGTACTCCGGGTGGGAACCCACGTCGAGGTAGAGCCGCGAGCCGTTCGACAGGAAGACGTTCGACGAACGCCCCCAGGACACGACACGCCGAAACAGGTAACGCGCCACTTCGTCCGGGGAGAGCCTGCGTTGCCCGTGAAAGGTGCACGTGACCCCGAACTCGGTCTCGATGCCAAAGATCCGCCGCTGCATCCCACCAGAGTAGGCGGTGAAGACCCACTGAAGGTGCGCCGTTCGGGCGGCGACACGCGGTCGGTACGTTGCATTCGGTGAAAGGTGTGCGGGACGTCCCGATCGGGTCTCACGCGCATGACGTTCCGGGCCGGAAGTGGGGAACCCGTGTTAAAGCAGCTCAAGCGCCCTTTCCGCAAGGTCGGGCGGACCGATCGGCGGCTGATGGCGCGGAGTGCTGCCCTGCGGAGGACCAGGGCCGACGACGTGATCACCTCGCTCTCCAAAAGTGCGGACAAATCCAAGCTTTGGTGGTGTGTCGCGGTCCTGCTCGCGGCGAAGAAGGGGCCGACGCGCCGGGGAGCGCTCCGCGGCGTGGCCGCCATCGCCGGGGCCAGCGCGGCGGCGAACCTGATCGGCAAGCCGCTGTTCCCCCGCCGCCGCCCGGCGGCCGAAGAGGTGCCGATGCACCGGCGGCTCGTCCGGCGGCCGACCTCGTCGTCGTTCCCGTCCGGGCACTCGGCGTCCGCGGCGGCCTTCGTCACGGCCGTCGCGATGGAATCGCCCAAGGCAGGCGCCGCCCTCGTACCGCTGGCCGCCGCCGTGGCCTATTCCCGGGTCCACACCGGCGTGCACTGGCCCAGTGACGTCGGCGTGGGGATCGGGATCGGTGTCGGCGCCGGCCTGCTGACGCGGCACTGGTGGCCGCTGAACGACGACGTCCCCGGCCGCACCGCGCACACCGCCGAAGCGCCCGAGATGCGCGACGGCGAGGACATGCTCGTCCTGGTCAACCCGCATTCGGGGATCGACGGCCAGGATCCGACCGAGGAAGCCCGGTTCGCCTGGCCCAAGGCCACGATCCTGTATCCGGACGCGAAGCGTGACCTGCGCGATCAACTCTGCGACGAGATCGCCGCCCGGGACAACACCGTGCGCGCGCTCGGTGTCGCCGGGGGTGACGGGACGGTCGCCGCGGTGGCCGCCGTCGCGGCCGACCACGACCTGCCGCTCGCGCTCATCCCGGCCGGCACCCTCAACCACTTCGCCCGGGACGTGGGCATGCGCTCGATGCCCGACGCGGACGCCGCCACCGAAGCGGGCAACGCCGTCGGCGTCGACCTCGGCGAGGCCGAGATCAACCACGGCGACGACCACCGCTACTTCGTCAACACCGCCAGCCTCGGCGGCTACCCGGAAATGGTCCGCATCCGGGAAAGGCTGCAGAAGCGGCACCCGAAGTGGCCGTCGGCGGCGATCGCGCTCGCCCGCACCCTCCGGCGTGCGAAGCCGCTGGAAGTGACCCTCAACGGCAAGCACACCAGCATCTGGCTGCTGTTCGTCGGCAACGGCACCTACTCGCCCAAGGGATTCGCGCCCTCACGCCGCCCGGCGCTCGACACCGGCCTTCTCGACGTCCGGTACCTGCGCGCCGACCTGCCGTACTCGCGAGCGCGGTTCATCCTCGCCACGATCACGAACAGCCTCAACGCCAGCCACGTCTACCAGGAACTCGACGTTCCGGAGCTGCACGTCCGGCTGCTGAACGGCAACCGCCGCGTCGCCACCGACGGCGAGGTCGGCCCGCTCGGCAACGACTTCCGCTTCCGGTCGCGGCCCAGCGCGCTCACCATCTACCGGCTCTAGGCGCCGCCCTCCGGGCCGAACACGCGCCGCCGCGTCCACTGTGTACAACGCAGCCCGCAAGTTCATGAAGGCCCCCTTCATTGCGCTGAACGCCAGGGCTCGGCGAAGTCGCATAGACGCTGGTCAGCGTCGCTGTTGGTGATTCGAACGGGGCGGACGACAGCGGGCTTGAACGGACGGTGTCCACAAAGGACGCCAGCTGACGGGTGGGTGGATGTCCGTTTGATGCGCATCTGTACGGTTCTCGGTCGGGGCCGTGAGCGACAAAGAGGGATTGGAACCCAATCCCACGTAGCTTAAGTTGATCTTGGATGGGGCCTGGATCGTAAGCGGCGAGGATTGCCGCAGGTCACGCGCTCGGTTGCCCTGGCCGACAGGAGCCGACCGCGCCCCCGAGTGTCCACAAAGGACACTTCTCGCTGACTCAATGTCTGATTGAAGCCCGGATGGGGGTCGTGAGTGGCGTTTCGGGTTAGAACCCGAAACGCCACTCACGACCAACCCGACCCACGACCAGCCCTTCGTCGCATCAGACGCAGCGAAGGGAGCCTTCACCCCACCCGTCAACCTCACCCAAGATCAACTTAAGCTACGTGACAGTGGGTTCTAACCCTCTTTGCCACTCACGACCCCGCACAAAACACCCGAACCGGGCACGGTCGCCCCGAAAGTGGCCCCCGTGGACAGTCGAGAAGGTGCCCGGCCACTGTGACGAGCCCCATCCGGCACCCGCTTGACCAGCGGATAGCCGACTTTGCCGGGACCCTGACCCTCACGGTAGGCAAGGAGGCCTTCACGTAATTCGAGAGGCTCAGTCCTTCTTGGACTCACCATCGGGCTTGTCGCCCTCGGCGTCGTCCTTCGGCTCCTCCGGCTCGGCGGGCAGCAGCGCGTCCAGCGCGGCACCGGCGACCCGGCGGAACTTGCGGCCACGCCGTTCCCGCTCCAGGACGGCGACCTCGAGCTTCACCGGGTCCGAGTCGCCGTTCGCGGGCGTGGGGGTGTTGGCGCGCAACGCCTTCACCGCGACGCCGAGCGCCGCTTCCAGCTCCATGTCCGACTCGAAGCTCTCCTTGAGCTTCGTGGTGAGCGTGTCGGCCTGACCGCCCATCACGACGAACTTCGGCTCGTCGAAGATCGAGCCGTCGTAGGTCAGCCGGTACAGCTGGTCCTCGGCGGCGGTCGCGCCGACCTCGGCGACGCAGACCTCCACCTCGAACGGCTTCAGCTGCTCGGTGAAGATGCTGCCCAGCGTCGCGGCGTACGCGTTCGCCAGCGCACGCGCGCTGACGTCCCGCCGGTCGTACTGGTAGCCCTTCAGGTCCGCGTGCCGGATGCCGGCGACACGGAGGTTCTCGAACTCGCTGTAGCGGCCCACGGCCGCGAAACCGATCCGGTCGTAGATCTCCGACACCTTGTGCAACGTCGCCGAGGGGTTCTCGGCCACGAACAGCACGCCACCGCGGTACTTGAGCACGACCACGCTCCGGCCACGCGCGATGCCCTTGCGCGCGATCTCGGAACGCTCCCGCATCAACTGCTCGGGAGAGGCGTACAACGGCATCGTCACTGTGGTGCTCCGCTCTTTCGGGCTCTAATCGGGAAGGGACAGGGAGGGACGGCTAGCGCCCGCGCTCGGCTCGTGCGGCCACGACGGCCTCGGCCACCGCTGTCGTCTGCTCGAGCGGCAACGCCACCGCACCCTGCTCCGCGGTGACCGTCACGATCGTCGGGAAGATCCGGCGCACCAGATCCGGCCCGCCGGTCGCGGTGTCGTCGTCCGCCGCGTCGTACAACGCCTCCACCGCCGTCCGAATCGCGGCTTCGGCGTCCGCGTCCGGGTCGTACAGCTTCTTCAGCGAGCCCTTCGCGAACAGCGAACCCGAGCCGATGGCGTGGTAGCCCGCGTTCTCCTCGTAGCGGCCGCCCGTCGCGTCGTACGAGACGATCCGGCCCGCGTGCTTCGCGTCCTCGGCGTCGAGGTCGTACCCGACGAACAGCGGCAGCACGGCCAGCCCCGCCATCGCCATCTCGAGGTTGGACTTCACCAGCCCCGCGAGCTTGTTCGTCTTGCCGTCGAGCGAGAGCGAAACACCCTCGATCTTCTCGTAGTGCGCCAGTTCGACCGCGTACAGCCGCACCATCTCGATCGCCAGCCCGGCCGAGCCCGCGATGCCCACGGCCGAGTACTCGTCGGTGACGTGGACCTTCTCCATGTCGCGCGAAGCGATCAGGTTGCCTGACGTGGCCCGCCGGTCACCGGCGATCAGCACCCCGCCCGCGAACTTGACCGCGACGATCGTCGTCCCGTGGGGGGCGTCCAGCCCGCCCGCCCCGGTCGAGACCCGCCGCTCCGGGAGCAGCTCGGGCGCCTGCGCCCGGAGGAAGTCCGAGAACGACGAGGTCGCCGACGAGAAGTACGCGGCGGGCAGCGCCGACTTACCCGAGGTGTGTTCCATACGTGCTCAAAGTTCCAATCTGTGTGATCCGCCGGCTCCGCACAGGCGGCCCCGGCCCGGGGCCGCCGGAAAACGAGCTACTCGCCGCCCTTTTGCACGTAGGCGCGGACGAAGTCCTCGGCGTTCTCCTCGAGCACGTCGTCGATCTCGTCGAGGATCGTGTCGACGTCCTCGCCGAGCTTCTCGCGCCGTTCCTGACCCGCCGGACCGCCGTCCTCGAACTCTTCGTCCGAGTCGCCGCCGCCGTGCTTTTCGATCTTTTCCTGAGCCATCTCGCCTCCCGGTGTGGCCGATGTTTCCTAGCCTACCCAGCGGTCCCGACAATCCGTGGGATCCGTGATCGCTTAACCCCGATGAAAGGAAATCCCGCTAGTCCGAACCGGTGAGCGCCTCCACCAGCTCCTCGGCGGTCGCGGAGTCGTCCAGCAACTTCCCCACGTGGGCCTTCGTGCCCCGCAACGGCTCCAACGTCGGGATCCGCACCAGCGATTCCCTGCCGACGTCGAAGATGACCGAATCCCACGACGCCGCGGCGATGGAGTTGGCGTACTTCTCCAGCGTGCGGCCCCGGAAGTAGGCCCTGGTGTCCGAAGGCGGGGTCGTGACCGCCTCCAGCACCTCCTCCTCGGTCACCAGGCGCTTCATCGAACCCCTGGTGACGAGCCTGTTGTACAGGCCCTTGTCCAGCCGGACATCCGAGTACTGCAGGTCGACCAGCCGCAACCGCGGCGCGCCCCAGGCCAGCTGGTCCCGCGCGCGGTAGCCCTCGAGCAACCGCAGCTTCGCCGGCCAGTCCAGCCTGTCCGCGCATTCCTGGGGGTCCCGCGCCAGCGCGTCCAGGATCTCGCCCCAGACCCGCAAGACCTCCTTGGAGGCCTCGTCCGCGCCGGTGCGCTCCAGGTTCGCCGACGCGATCTCGTGGTAGGCGAACTGGAGGTCCAGCCCGGTGTACTTGCGCCCGTTGGCCAGCGACACCTTCGCCTTCAGCGTCGGGTCGTGGCTGATCCGGTGGACGGCCCGCACCGGTTCGTCCAGTTTCAGGTCGTCGAACCGGATGCCCGCTTCGATCAGGTCCAGCACCAGCGCCGTCGTGCCGACCTTGAGGTACGTCGAGTACTCGGCCAGGTTCGCGTCGCCGATGATGACGTGCAGACGGCGGTACTTGTCCGCGTCGGCGTGCGGCTCGTCGCGGGTGTTGATGATCCCGCGTTTGAGCGTGGTCTCCAGGCCGACCTCGACCTCGATGTAGTCCGAGCGCTGCGAGAGCTGGAAACCCGCTTCTTCGCTCTGCTGCCCGACACCGACGCGGCCTGAGCCCGTGATCACCTGGCGGGACACGAAGAACGGCGTCAGCCCCGCGATCACCGCGGTGAACGGGGTCGACCGCTGCATCAGGTAGTTCTCGTGCGTGCCGTAGCTCGCGCCCTTGCCGTCGACGTTGTTCTTGTACAGCTGCAACGGCGGCTGTCCCGGCACGGTGGCGGCCTTGCGCGCCGCCTCCTCCATGACCCGTTCGCCCGCCTTGTCCCAGATGACCGCGTCGCGCGCGTTCGTCACCTCGGGCGCCGAATACTCGGGGTGCGCGTGGTCGACGTACAGCCGCGCTCCGTTGGTCAGAATCACGTTCGCCGCGCCGAGGTCCTCGACGTCCGGGTCGTGTCCCGGGCCGCTCGGGCCGGTCAGGTCGAACCCGCGCGCGTCGCGCAGGGGCGATTCCACCTCGTAGTCCCACCGCGCCCGCCTGGCCCGCGGAACGTCCGCCGCGGCCGCGTAGGCGAGCACGACCTGGGTCGAGGTGAGTACCGGGTTCGCCGTCGCGTCGCCCGGCACCGCGATGCCGTACTCGACTTCGGTTCCCATGATCCGCCGCATACCCACCACCCTACGGGGTCCGGGCCGTGCGACGATGCCCCCCATGTCAGGCAGTGACGAACTCGTTGCGCTCTATGACCTCGGCGGAACCGTGGTCGGAGCGGCCACGCGCTCCCGGGTCCGCGCCGAAGGGCTCTGGCACGCGGCGGGCGTGGTGTTGGTCCGTTCGGGTGACGGAGACTCCGTCTACGTGCACCTGCGTACTCCCACGAAGGACGTCTATCCCTCCACTTGGGACTGCTGGGCGGGCGGCATCGTCGCGGCGGGTGAGACACCGGAAGAGTGCGCGCGCCGGGAACTGGCTGAAGAACTGGGTGTTCACGGAGCGGAACTACGGCCGCTTTTCGTCCATGTCACCGACGACGACACGATCCGCTGCCACAACTTCGCGTTCGAAACGCGTTGGGACGGCCCCTTCGTCCATCAGCCGTCCGAAGTCGTCGAAGGGCGTTGGCTGACATTGGCCGAATTGCGTTCGTGGCTCGACGATCCTTCGAGCGCGTTCGTGCCGGACGGCCGTCTCGGTGCGCTGGAATGGTTCCGGCGGGAGAACGCCCGCTAGGCGGAACGGAGGCGCTGCGCGACGATCGGCAACAGCCGCTTCGCCGCTTCCGTTGCCCGCGCCTCGGTTCCGGCCGTCACGCTGAGGGCGGAGACGAGCTTCCCCTTGGCGAGTAACACCGTGCACGTCGTGCCGTCGCACCAGGCGCGCTGGACCTCGACGCCGGTTTGCTTCGCGAGGGTGAGTTTCTTGCCGTCGCAGTCCGCCCGGAGGACGACGTCCGAAGCGTCACGGTCGGGGTACTCGGTGACCTGATGTTCCAGCGTCGAGCCGCTGGGGTACGACCACGTGGCCGAGCGGCTCGTGCCCCGGGTGAGACCGGTCAGACAGCCGGACACCTTGCTGTCGCCGGGGACGACCTCTTCCTCGGCGACGTCCTCGTCGGTCAGCAACGCAACGGAAACGGCCGCGGGGACGGGAGGCCGGGTCGACGACGGCGGCACCGGGTTGGCCTGCGGTTTGACCGAGGGCTGTGACGGCTCGGCCGCGGGCGTCGGTGTCGGGTCGTCGTAGTAGGTGTCGAGGTCGTTGGGACGGTCGGCGCATCCCGACAGACCGAACAGCGCGACCGTCGCCACCGCGAGCACCTGCCGATGACGCACCCCGAGCCCTCCCGGCTTCCGCCTGACGTTTGCCGCGAGACTAGTCCAGCCCCTCAATGCCAGCCGAGGCAGGATCGGTGCCGCCAGTAAGCGACCGGTTCCTCCGCGAGCGCGGCCAGCTCCGCGAGTTCGTCTTCGGCGAGTTTCACCTTCGCGGCAACGAGATTCTCCGCGAGCTGGGCGGTGCTCGACGGGCCGACGACCGCGATCGGACGCCAGTCCTGCACCAGCACCGCCGCGATGGCCACCGCGTCCGGGCCCGTCCCGTGGTCCCGCGCGATCCGCGCGAGCGGCGCAGGCGGCTCGACCACCAGCCGTCCGTTCGCGACGGTTTCTTTGACCAACACCCGTTTCCCGGCGGCGTGCGCCTCCGCGAGCGCCGGGCCGACGGACGGTTCGAGCAGGTTCCACGTCGACTGCACGGCACTGAAGACCGGCGTTCCGGACACCTCCAGCTCGAACGCCCGGCGGACGGCGTCGGCCTGCGACGGTCCGGACGTCGAGAACCCCACCGGAACCCCGTCCGCGGCGAGTCCCGCCAGCGCTCCGATCAGCCGGTCGTCGGTGAACAGTGGACTGTCCACAGTGAGCGAATGGACCTGGTAGAGCGAGATCGCTTTCCCCAGCAGCCCGGCGGATTCGGTCCACTGCTCGGCGAACCGCGCCGCGGTGTGCTCCTTGACCTCGTGCACCTCCGCGTCGAGCTTCCACTCCCCCACGTAGCGGTAGCCCCATTTGCTCGACACGGTGACGCCCGGGTGGCCGCGGTCGGCGAGCCAGCCGGCGAGGAACTCCTCCGAAGAACCATACGAACGAGCGACGTCGATCCAGCGGACGCCCGCGCGATACGCGTCGTCCAGCACGTCGTAGGTCGCCGCGCGCATCGCCTCGAACTCGCGTCCTGGCGGCAGCGCCTCGACCCGGCCGAGGTTGATGTACGCGGGCCTGCCGAGCGCCGCCAGTCCGACGGCGATCCGGTCGCCGACGGGGGTTTCCGAGTCTGTCACCGGGCTCCTTCGTTCTTGTGGCGGAGGATCGCGAGCCACTGGCTCGAGTTCTGCGCCTGCCGATGGAGCTTTTCGAGGCGCGCCGCCGGAGCCCGAACGTAACCCTTGCCGAAGACGGGCGCGATCTGACGGAGACTGGCGCCCTCTTCTCTGGCGGCGAGCAGTGCCCAGTCCGACGCGTCGGCGCAGGCCGCGGAGGCGCGGCGCAACTCCCCCAGAATCTCGATGAGTTCGGGGGCGCTCACCTCCCCCGCCCGTACGGCGGCCGCCGTCGTTTCCAGCCAGGCCAGGACATCGGCTTCGGTGATCGGCGCGCGCGGGCGCCCGGAGGATTCACTCACAGCCCGGAAGTATAGGTCGTTATACAGACGGTTCGGGTGACCGCCACGCGCGAGTCTTCGGACACATCGTCCGAAAACCGCTGGAGCGCAACGGGATTCCGGGATTCACTGAGCCCCGGCTTGAGGATTCAGGAGAAGGACAATTGGGACGTTTCGGTATCGCGATCCGGTTCGCGGCGCTCGCGGTCGTATGGGGTGCGAGTTTTCTGTTCATCAAGGTCGGTCTCACCGGCCTGTCGCCGGCTCAGGTGGCGCTCTCGCGCGTCTGCCTCGGCGCCGTGGCGCTGATCGCCATCGCCGCGTGGCGCCGTAAGCCGCTCCCCCGCGATCCGGCGCTCTGGGGCCATCTCGCGGTCGTCTCCGTGCTGCTGTGCGTCATCCCGTTCCTGCTGTTCTCCTGGGCCGAGCAGTACATCTCCTCCGGGCTCGCCAGCATCTTCAACGCGACGACCCCGCTGATCACCATGCTCATCGCCGCCGCGGCCCTGCCGTCGGAACGCTTCACGAAGGCCCGCACGACCGGACTGATCCTCGGATTCCTGGGAGTGCTCACCATCGTCGGGGTCTGGCAAGGGATCGATGTCTCCCACGAGCTGACCGCGCAACTGGCGTGCCTGGGCGCGACGACCTGCTACGGCATCTCGTTCGTCTACGTGCGACGGTTCATTTCCTGGCGGAACCTCGACGCGCCCACTGTCGCGCTAGGACAGGTCTGCTGTGGTGCCGTCGTGATGCTGGTACTCGCGCCGTTCATCGCGACGACTCCGGTCCGCCTCGACACGCCGATCGTCCTCAGCATGATCGCGCTCGGAGCACTGGGCACCGGGCTCGCCTACGCCTGGAACGCGTCGATCATCGCGGCGTGGGGCGCGTCGAACGCGTCAGCCGTGACCTACCTCACACCTGTCGTGGGTGTGCTGCTCGGTGTTCTCGTCCTCGACGAACCCTTGGCGTGGAACCAGCCCGTCGGCGCGTTGCTCGTCGTCCTCGGCATCCTGGCCGCGCACGGACGGCTGAGCGTGCGCAAGAAAGTCCGGGAACCCGTACCCGCGTGACGCGAAAGGGCCCTTCGCCGCAGATGCTGCGGCGAAGGGCCCTTTCGGCTTGCCCTACAGGTACTGACCGGTGTTCGTGGCGGTGTCGATCGCCCGCCCCGAATCCTGGTTCTTGCCGGTGACGAGCGTGCGGATGTATACGATCCGCTCGCCCTTCTTGCCGGAGATCCTGGCCCAGTCGTCCGGGTTGGTGGTGTTGGGCAGGTCCTCGTTCTCCGCGAACTCGTCGACGATCGCGTCCAGCAGATGCTGCACGCGCAGGCCGGGCTGCTGGGTCTCCAGCACCGACTTGATCGCCGACTTCTTCGCCCGGTCCACGATGTTCTGGATCATCGCGCCCGAGTTGAAGTCGCGGAAGTACAGGACTTCCTTGTCACCGTTGGCGTAGGTGACCTCGAGGAACCGGTTCTCGTCCGTCTCCTCGTACATCCGCTCGACCGTGTGCTGGATCATCGCGTCGAACGTCGCCCTGCGGTCCCCGCCGAACTCGGCGAGGTCGTCCGCGTGGATCGGCAGGCCATCGGACAGGTACTTGGAGAAGATGTCCTTCGCGCCTTCGGCGTCCGGACGCTCGATCTTGATCTTGACGTCGAGCCGGCCCGGCCGCAGGATCGCCGGGTCGATCATGTCCTCACGGTTGGAGGCGCCGATGACGATGACGTTCTCCAGGCCTTCCACACCGTCGATCTCCGAAAGCAGCTGCGGGACGATCGTGGTCTCCACGTCGGAGGACACGCCCGAACCGCGGGTGCGGAAGATCGAGTCCATCTCGTCGAAGAACACGATCACCGGGGTGCCTTCGGAGGCCTTTTCCCGAGCTCGCTGGAAGATCAGGCGGATATGCCGCTCGGTCTCCCCGACGAACTTGTTCAGCAGTTCCGGACCCTTGATGTTCAGGAAGTAGGACTTCCCGTCCGCCGAGTCGCCGCGGGCTTCCGCGACCTTCTTGGCGAGCGAGTTGGCCACCGCCTTGGCGATGAGGGTCTTACCGCAGCCAGGAGGCCCGTAGAGCAGGACGCCCTTCGGCGGCCGCAGCTGGTACTCCTGGTAGAGATCAGCGTGCAGGAACGGAAGCTCGACGGCGTCGCGGATCTGCTCGATCTGCCGGGTCAGGCCACCGATGTCCTCGTACCGGACGTCGGGCACCTCCTCCAGCACGAGATCCTCGACCTCCGCCTTCGGCACGCGTTCGTAGGCGTAACCGGCTTTCGAGTCCACCAGCAGGGAATCGCCCGGCTTGAGGGGCTGTTCGGACAGCGGATCGGAGAGCAGGACGACCCGCTCCTCGTCCGCGTGCCCGACCACGAGCGCACGGGGGCTGCCGCCCTCGACGTCCGGGGCCAGCACCTCGCGCAGCGCGCAGACCTCGCCGATCCGCTCGAAGTCACCGCCCTCGACGACGGTCAGCGCCTCGTTGAGCCGCAACGCCTGTCCGCGCTGAAGCGACGAGACCTCGACCGCGGGTGAGACCGAAACCCGCATTTTGCGGCCCGCGGTGAACACGTCCACCGTGTTGTCCTCGTACGCGGTGACGAACACGCCGTAACCGCTCGGAGGCTGGGCCAGCCTGTCGACCTCCTCCCGCAACGCGAGCAACTGACCACGCGCCTCGCGGAGCGTCTCGACCAGTTTCGTGTTGCGTTCAGTGAGTTGGCTCACGCGTTCCGACGCCTCGGCGAGTCGCTGCTCCAGCACTCGGTTCTGACGTGGGGAATCGGTGAGCTTCCGGCGCAGCAGGGCGACTTCCTCCTCGAGGAAGCGGATTTGACGTGCCTGCTCGTCGGACGTGGTTCCAGCTCCGGTCGTTTCTGAAGGGTCGGCCTCCTCGCGCCGACCTCCGGGAAGGTCATGATGCATCGGGCACCTCCTCGGAGTGCTTTTCATTCCACGGTACCGGCGATCACCGACAATAAAAGGCCTTTCCGCATCACAAGATCGGCGCGTCGCGTTCCGGACGACCCGCCAGCACGTACCTTCGCGACGCGCAAGGGGCCATCCCGGTGCCGGGTCCGGCACACTCATGGTCACAATCCGTCCACCTGGCCTGACCTGCGACGGAATACCCGGCTCCGTCCGGGTGCAAACGGGTTTCCGGTCTCAGTTCGGCCCTAATCGAGCGGCGATCCGGCTCGATGGCTAGCATCGGGCGACGTTCGCCGGGGAGGCGGACCGGCACGTCATGTTGAGCATTTTCGCAGAACAGCTAGGGGGCACCAGCCATGACTTACCCGCCGCAGCAGCCCGGCGGCTACGGACAAGATCCGTACGGCCAGCAGGGCGGGTACCCGCAGAGCGGCCCCCAGCCGCAACAGGGATACCCCGGTGGCGGCCAGTACGGACAGGATCCGTACGGCCAGCAACAAGGCGGCTACCCGCAGAGCGGTCCTCAGCCCCAGCAGGGATACCCCGGCGGCACGCAGCAGTTCGGCCAGCCGGACCCGTACGGGCAGCAGGGCGGCTACAACGCCTACCCGCAGGGAGGCGGGTTCGGCGGCGGAGAGCCACCCAAGAAAAAGAAGACCGGCCTGATCGTCGGCATCGCGATCGGCGCGGTCCTGCTGGTCGGTGGCGGTGTCACCGCGCTGGTCATCGCGCTGAACTCGGGTGACGACAACCCGACCGCCGCGCCGCCCACCAGCAGCGCCGCCCCGTCGGAGGCCCCGTCCTCGTCGTCGCAGAAGCCGAGCTCGACCCGTACGAGGTCCAGCTCGCCGAGCACGTCGTCGACGAAGAGCTCAGGTCCGGCGCCCGGCGGCAAGGCCACGCCGCAGGAAGTCTTCGAAAGCGCCGCGACCTCCTACAGCGCGGGTGACAAGAAGACGTTCCTCGACCTGATCTGCCGCAGCGAGAACACCAAGGACGAGGGCAAGCCGCTCGACCCCATCAAGCTCGAGATCACCGAGCCAGCCAAGGAAAGCGGCGACCGGGCGACCGGCCGTTACCGCGCCACCCAGGGCACCAAGATGGCGGAAGGCACCATCACGGCGGCCAAGGAGTCGGACCTGTGGTGCCTCAAGGACATCAAGGCCGACAAGAAGTGACCTGTCCGTGACGGTGAGCCACAAGCTGATCGCCGTGGCGGTGGTTTGTGGCGCGGTCGTGGCCGGGGTCGTGGTGGGGCTGCTCCTGGTGGCCCCCTCCGGCTCCGACCCGGCCGCGTCGAGCACCGGCACGCCCACTCCACCGCCGGTGTCGTCCCGTCCGGTTCCGGTGGATCCGGACGTGGCCGCGGTCGAGGTGGTCGGCAAGGCGATCGCCGCGGCCATCGTCAACCACGACGCGACGGCGTTCGGGAAACTCACCTGCGTCCAGCAGTCGTCGGCCGATCTGGCCGAGCTCGGCCGGAAATGGGCGGCGGCGGGCAAGGTGACCGCGACCGTCCCGGATCCGCCGGTGGTCAGCGGCGACTCCGCCACGGTGACCGTCCACGTCGAAGGCGTGGGCGGCCAGAAGGACACGCCGTTCCCGCTCAAGAAGCACGACGGCAAGTGGTGCGTGCCCTGACGTCGTGAGTGGCGTTTCGGGTTATTGAGGGGTTAGGCAAATGTGGCGTGCTGCGCGCTGGAGGCCCGGCCTGCCGGACTGATCGCGACCCCACTGTCCGCAAGGGACACAAAGACACCCCCGCGTGCCCGATTTGGGTGCTTTGCGTGGGGGTCGTGAGTGGCAATGATCGTTCTAACCGTCTATGCCGCTCACGACCCCGGCAAGAAGCGGACATCATGACATCAATCGGGCACGCAATCGGCGAAGACGGCCCGCGTGACAGGAAGTCGATCACGCCACGTTTGCCCTTCCCTCAAAGAGAACCCGAAACGCCACTCACGACCGGCTGTACCGATCAGCCCTTGCCGGAGCGGCGGTGCACCCGCGGCGAAACGGTGCCGTCAGCCAGACGGCGCGCCGTCAGCAGGAACGCGGTGTGCGCGACCATCCGGTGGTCCGGCCGCACCGCGAGGCTCACGACGTGCCAAGGCCGCATGAGGGTCTCCCACGATTCCGGCTCGGTCCAGCACTGCTGGTCCCGCAAGGCTTCCGTGATCCGCGAAAGCTGTGTGACCGTCGCCACATAGACCGTGAGCACGCCGCCCGGCACCAGATGCGCGGCGACCGTCTCCAGCTGGTCCCAAGGCGCCAGCATGTCGAGGACGACGCGGTCGACCTCGCCGGTGTGCGTCGACAGGTCCGCGACCGTCAGCGACCAGTTGTCCGGCTTGTGGCCGAAGAACTTCTCGACGTTCCGCTCGGCGTGTTCGGCGTGGTCGTCCCGGATCTCGTACGACTGCACGGTCCCTTCCGAACCGACCGCCCGCAGCAGCGAACAGGTCAGCGCGCCGGAGCCGGCGCCCGCCTCGAGTACCCGCGCCCCCGGGAAGATGTCGCCCCACATCACGATCTGCGCGGCGTCCTTCGGGTAGATCACCTGCGCGCCACGCGGCATCGACAACACGTAGTCCGGCAGCAGCGGGCGAAGCGCCAGATAGTGGCTGCCGCCTGCCGAAGTGACGACCGATCCCTCCTGCGCACCGATCACGTCGTCATGCGCCAGCGCGCCGCGATGGGTGTGATATTGCTGTCCCTCGGCGAGGACCATGGTGTAGTGCCGCCCCTTGGAGTCGGTCAGCTGAACCCGGTCACCAACACGAAACGGCCCTCGGACCGACACTGAACCTCCATACGCGCGAACACAGATCGACGACCGATCCTCGCAGGTGGCCGCACCGCGCTACGCCGGGGGTCGGCTCCGGGTCATCGCGGCGCGCAGGTCTTCACGCCTGAGCACCCCCGCGGGCCTGCCTTCGTCGTCCACCACGAGGAACTGCCACGCGGCCGTTTCCCGCACCCGCTCGGCTATCTCCTCCCCCGACTCCGAGGAAAGCAGCACGGTGTCGGCACGGATCGGCTCCGCGGCCATCTCCGCGGGCGCGTGCGGCGACGTCCCGGCCAGCTGCGCGGCTGCCGTCTCGTCGAGCAGGCCCGCCGCGACGCCGTCGGCACGCACCAGGACCACCCCGCGGCCCGCCGATGCGGCCAGCGCGTCCGAGACGGGGCTTTCCGCCGGAAGCTGGAGAACGGGACGGACGAGTTCGCTCAGCCGCACACCTTCCGGCCACCCCCGGCGGGTTTCGGCGGCGAGTTCGCTTCGGGCGCCGAGGATCACGAACCACGCCGTCACGACGCAGACACCGAGCCGGAGCCAGCGGTCCTCGCTGCCCGCCGCCAGCCCCCACAGCGCCCAGACGAGCAGTCCGGCGGCGACGACACCGCCACCGACGACCGCTGCCCGCGTGCCCTTCTCACGGCGGCCGGTCGCCGCCCAGACCCCGGCGCGGACCAGCCTGCCGCCGTCGAGCGGAAGCCCGGGAAGGAGGTTGAAGATCCCGACGGCGAAGTTCGCGACGGCGCATTCGGCGATGAGCAGCCATGCCGCGCTTTCCGGTGGGACGGCGAACATGAGCAGACCGCAGAAACCGCCGAGCAGCAGGGAAACGATCGGTCCCGCGGCCGCGACGAGCCCTTCTTGCCTCGGCTCGCGGGGGGTCCTGGCGACCTCGGAGAGACCGCCGAGCAGGAACAGCCGCAGGCGCCGGACCGGGATCCCGAGCCGCAGCGCGACCAGGCAGTGCCCGAGTTCGTGCGCGAGCACGGAGAGTCCGAGAAGGACCGCGAACGCGGCCGCCAGCAGCCACGAGGTCAACGTCGTCGCGCCGGGCAGGATCCGCCCGACCAGCGGCGTGTAGAGCACCACGATGATCAGGGAGCCGATCCACCACGAAGGGGCCAGCAGCACGGGGATCCCGGATACCCGGAACAGCAGGAGCCCACCCTCTGGCGCCACGCCTCGTCGAGGCGGGCCCTGCTCACCCGTCACCGCCATGTGTCAGAGCGTAGATGCCCAGGTGTGGGGTGCCGGTAACCCGCCCTTCCCGTCCGGGTGGTGTCGGTCATGTCGCTCCGGTGCGTCGCGGCCCCGAAACTGTCGGTGCCCGGCGATACGCTCACCCCATGCCCGACACCGACACGGTCACCGCCGATCCGCCGCCCGGCGCCGAAGTCCCGCGCCGTCGGCCGGCCCTGTCCCCGTCGCGTGCCAGCGACTTCAAGCAGTGCCCGCTGCTCTACCGCTTCCGAGCGGTAGACAGACTGCCCGAGGTCCCGACGAAGGCCCAGCTGCGCGGCACGCTGGTGCATTCCGTGCTGGAGCGCCTGTTCTCCCTTCCCCAAGCCGATCGCACCCCGCCGCAGGCAAAGGAACTGCTCGCGCCGGCGTGGGAGGACCTGTCCGCGGAACGCCCGGAATGGATCGAGCTGTTCGACCAGGATGATCCCGAGGCCGTCACCTCGTGGCTCTCGTCGGCCGAGCAGCTCGTCGACACCTACTTCGGCCTCGAGGATCCGCGCCGTCTGGAGCCTGAGGCGTGCGAGCTGCACGTCGAGATCGAGCTCGGCTCCGGAGTGCTGCTTCGGGGCTACGTCGACAGGCTGGACGTCGCGCCGACCGGCGAGATCCGGGTCGTCGACTACAAGACCGGCGCCGCGCCGCGCGAGATCGGCGAGGCCAAGGCGATGTTCCAGATGAAGTTCTACGCCGTGGTCCTCTGGCGGCTTCGCGGTGTCGTGCCGCGCCAGCTGAAACTGATGTACCTCACCGACGGGCAGTCCCTCGCCTACACGCCGGACGAGGGTGAGCTGATCCGCTTCGAGCGCACACTGGAGGCGATCTGGCAGGCGATCCTCAAAGCGGGCAAGACCGGCGATTTCCGCCCCAATCCGAGCAAACTCTGCGCGTGGTGCGATCACCAGGCGCTCTGCCCGCAGTACGGCGGCACTCCCCCGCCGTATCCTGGCTGGCCAGAGCCGGATCCCGGCGAGGAGTCCGTATTGGACCGTGCTGATTAGAGTGCCCTTGTGACAGAAGCCTTCTACGTGCCGTCAGGTGACGGCGTCTTCCTCCCGACCCCGCACACCGCCGGCCCTTGGACCCCGGACGCGCAGCACTTCGGGCCGCCCTCGGCGTTGCTGGTCCGCGCGCTCGAAGAGGTCGAGGCGACGCACGCGAGCCAGCTGGCACGGGTGACGATCGAGATCCTCGGGCCCGCGCCGCTGAAGGAGCTTTCGGTGCGGGCGTGGGTGGAGCGGCCGGGCCGCTCGGTCGAGTGGCTGGTGGCCGAACTCTCCCACGGTGAGCGGGTCGTCGCCCGTGCGTCGGCGTGGCGTATCGCGACCTCGGACACCACGGCGGTGGCCACCGCGGAAGGTCCGGCGCTGCCTTCGCCGGAGGGGCTGCCGACGTCCTCCTGGCCGGAGGGCTGGCACGGTGGGTACCTCGACGCCGTCGAGTGGCGGCGGGTCAAGGGCGCGCTCGACGCGGCTGGACCGGCGACCGTCTGGGGCCGCCAGCACGTCGCCCTCGTCGACGGGGAGAAGCCCAGCCCGCTGCAGCGGCTGTTCGTCCTCGCGGACTCCGGCAACGGGATCTCGAACTTCCTCGACCCGCGTGTGTGGTGGTTCATCAACTCGGAGCTGACGGTGCACCTCCGCCGCCCACCGCTGGGCGACTGGATCGGCGTCGACGCGGCCACCCTGGTCGGCCCGAACGGAATCGGGACGGCGACCACCACGCTGCACGACGCCTCGGGCCCGGTCGCCTCCGGCGCCCAGGCTCTCCTGGTGCGACCGCGACAGGCGGGCTGACGTGGCAGCCGCACGGCCCTGACCAGCTGCACCGCAGTCGCGGGCCCGCGCCGTGCGGGATGCTTCCGGTAGCGCGCGACCAAAACACCATCGGATAGACGCGCTTTCTCGGCGGGTTTCCAATAGCCTTCCCGGAACAACAGACACAGGGAGCGCTTCGGCATGCAGATCACCTCGGTGGTCAACCAGAAAGGCGGGGTCGGCAAGACCTCACTCAGCGTGGGCGCGGCGGCCGCACTGGCCGAACGCGGCCGCCGGGTGCTGCTGATCGACCTCGACCCCCAGGGCCACGCGACCACCGAACTCCTCGGGCTCGACGAGGTGGCGCATGACATGCCCAGCCTGGCGAAAGCCCTGACCAAGGTATGGAAGGGGCCGATCGAGGAACTCGCCGTGCGGCATCCGCGCAGCAACCTCGGCCGGGGCGGCGCGTTCGACGTCATCCCGACCTCGCCGGGCATGTTCGACCTGATCCGGCGGCTGGACCAGTTCCGGGTGCCCGGCTGGCAGCTGGCCAGGGTCATCCAGTTCGCGAACTACGACCACATCATCATCGACTGCCCGCCCGCGCTCGACGTCCTGACCAACAACGCGCTCGCCGCTTCGCACGGGATCCTCGTGCCGGTGCAGCCGGACCGGACGAGCATCCGCGCGCTGCGCCTGCTCGCGGACCAGGTGCGTTACGTCGAACAGACCGTCGGCCGTCCGCCGATCGCCTACTACGGCCTCGTCCCCGGTCTGTACCGCCGCCCGATCTCGCACTACGCGGCGGCGGCGTTGCAGGAGTTGTACGCGTTCGGGATCCCGATGCTGTCGCACGTCCCACTCGGCGTCGTGATGAACGAGGCCGCCGCGCACGGCGTACCGGTGACGACCTACGCGCCGGAAACCTTGCAGGCGCTGTCGTTCCGGGAGATCGCGGCGACACTGGACGGCTATCTGCAGAACCATCCTGCCGCGGCGATCGTGCCCGCGGACGAGGAGTTCGTCTTCGAGGACTTCATCACCGAGGTGTCGGTGACCCGCAGTGCGAAGGACAACGGGGCACGCAAGAAGCTCTACGACCTGATGCCCAAGAAGCCGAACCGGCCCCGCTGACCAACGCCATGAAAGGTCCTTTCCTTGCAAATTTCGCAAGGAAAGGACCTTTCATGGCGTCTGTGACCGGGGTCAGAGGCGGCAGGCCCGGATGTCCGAAGCCAGCACGGCCTTGGCGCCGGTCTCGGCGAGTTCGTCCATGATCCGGTTGACCTCCTTGCGCGGCACCATCGCCCGCACGGCCACCCAGTCTTCGTCCGCCAGCGGCGCGACGGTCGGGGACTCGAGACCCGGCGTGATCGCGATGGCCGCGTCGAGCAGCGAACGCGGGCAGTCGTAGTCCAGCATCATGTAGTGCTGCGCGAAGACGACTCCCTGCAGCCGTGCCTTCAGCTGGTCCTTCGGCCGAGTGTGCTCGGTGCCGGCCCGCTGCAGCAACACCGCCTCCGACACGCAGATCGGATCCCCGAAGGCCACGAGGTTGTGCTGGCGCAGCGAACGTCCGGACTCGACGACGTCCGCGATGGCGTCGGCGACGCCGAGCTGGATCGAGATCTCGACGGCGCCGTCGAGACGGATGACCTCCGCCTCCACCCCGTGCTGCTTCAGGTTCTCGCGCACGAGGCGCGGATACGACGTCGCGAGCCGCTTGCCCTGCAGGTCTCCGGCCTTCCACTCCCGGCCCGCGGGTGCGGCGTACCGGAAGGTGGAACCGCCGAAGCCGAGGCCGAGGATCTCCTCGACCGGGGCGCCGGAGTCGAGCGCGAGGTCGCGGCCGGTGATGCCGAGATCCAGCTCGCCGGACCCGACGTAGATCGCGATGTCCTTGGGACGCAAGAAGAAGAACTCGACCTCGTTGACGGTGTCCAGCACGGTCAGGTCGCGGGCCTCATGTCGCCTGCGGTAGCCGGCCTCTCCGAGCATCTCCGACGCGGCGGCGGCGAGGGCTCCCTTGTTCGGCACGGCGACACGCAGCATTGCTTCTCCTTGGTTCTCCGGACGCGAACGCGTCACAGGTACCGGTACACGTCCTCTGTCGACAGTCCTCGGCCGAGCATGAGCACCTGCACGCGGTACAGCAGCTGTGAGATCTCCTCGGCGAGCCTGTCGTCGGATTCGTGCTCGGCGGCGATCCACACCTCACCCGCCTCTTCGAGCACCTTCTTGCCCTGCGCGTGCACTCCCGCGTCGAGCGCGGCGACGGTGCCGGAACCGTCGGGCCGCGTGCGGGCGCGGTCGGCAAGCTCGGCGAACAGCTCATCGAAGGTCTTCACAGTCTGGAGATCCTTCCATCCGCGCCCGCACCGCGCTGCCCCGGGCCGGTGTGGTGCCGGTCGCGTCACACTTCAGAACAGCGCCGCGCCGCCCCGCTCGAAGTCGAGCAGGTGCCGCTTCCGTTCGACGCCACCGCCGTATCCGGTGAGATCGCCGTTGGAACCGATCACCCGATGGCACGGCACGATGATGCTGATCGGGTTCTTCCCGTTCGCGAGACCGACCGCGCGCGACGCGGTGGGCCTGCCGAGCCGGTCGGCGAGCTGACCGTAGGAGACCGTCTCGCCATACGGGATCCCGAGCAGCCCTTCCCAGACCATCCGCTGGAATTCGGTGCCCCCGAAGCTCAGTGGGAGATCGAATTCCTTCCGCTGGCCGGCGAAGTACTCCTTCAGCTGTTTTTCGGTGTCCACGAAGATCGGCGAGCCCGGATCCGGATGGCCGAACGTCTCCTCGGCCGGGCGATGCCGCTGCTGGACCATGTACACCCCGCAGAGGCTTTCGCCGTCCGCGACCAGGGTCAGCTTGTCGTACGGGCTGTCGATGACGGTGTGCGTGCGCATGGCGCTCCTCGAAATTCAGGCGGCGGGCAGCCGGTTGATCGGGTGATCTCCGGTCGCCCAGAGGTGTTGGACGGCGTAGGCGCGCCACGGGCGCCAGCGTTCGGCGTGCGCGGCGAACGCGGCCGGGCCGAGTCCGAGACCCTTCGCGGCGACCTTGACGCCGAGGTCGGTCGGCAGGAAGGCGTCCGGATCGCCGAGCGAGCGCATCGCGATGCTCTCGACGGTCCACGGGCCGAAACCGGGCAGCGCGTGCAGCCGCTCGCGGGCTCGCTGCCAGTCACTTCCCGCGCCGAGGTCGAGGTCGCCGTCGTTCAGTTCGGCCACGAGACCGAGCAGGGTCCGCTTACGGCTCTGCGGCATCGCGAGGCTCTCCGGGTCGATGTCCGCCAGCGCGGCGGCGTCCGGGAAGACATGTGTGAGGCCGCCGTCCGGGTCGTCGACGGGGGCACCGTGCGCGAGGACCAGCCGGGCCGCGTGGGTGCGGGCCGCGGCGGTGGACACCTGCTGGCCCAGTACGGCGCGGACGGCGAACTCGTCACCGTCGACCGTCCTCGGCACCCGCCTGCCCGGCGCGGCGGCAACGAGTGGCTCGAGCAGCGGGTCCGCCGCCAGCGCCTCGTCGACCGCGATCGGGTCGGCGTCGAGGTCGAGCAGGCGGCGGCAACGGCTGATCGCGGTCGAGAGGTCTCGCAGGTCAGAGACTGTGAGACGGCAGCCGATGTAGCCGTCCTCCGGCTTGAGCGCGACGATGGCGGGACCGTGCGGGAGCCGCAGCGTCCGGCGGTACGCGCCGTCGCGCCATTCTTCGACGCCGGGGACGCCTGTCGCGACCAGATGCCCGAAGAGGTTGTCCGGGAACAACGGCTTCCGGTACGGCAAGCGCAGGCTCAGCGTTCCAGGTGCGGTGGCCGGCGCCGTGCGGACGCGAGCCCGCAGCTCCGTCGGGGACAGGGCGAAGACCTCTCGCACTGTGTCGTTGAAGGTCCGGACGCTGCCGAAGCCCGCGGCGAGGGCGACGTCGATCATCGACAGGCCGGTCGTCTCGATCAGCAGCCGTGCCGTCTGCGCCCGCTGCGCGCGGGCGAGGCTGAGCGGGCCGGCACCGAGTTCGGCGCGCACATGCCGCTCCACCTGCCGGACGCTGTAGCCCAGCCGGGCGGCCAGCCCGCTCACTCCGTGGGTGTCGACGACGCCGTCGGCGATCAGCCGCATCGCCCTGGCCACCAGGTCCGCGCGCTCGTTCCACTGCGGCGAACCCGGGCTCGCGTCCGGACGGCATCGCTTGCAGGCGCGGAACCCGGCCTCCTGCGCGGCGGCCGCGCTCGGGTAGAAGCTCATGTTCTCCGGTTTGGGCGGGACGACCGGGCAACTCGCCCGGCAGTAGATCCGCGTCGTCAGCACCGCGGTGAAGAACCAGCCGTCGAACCGGGCGTCCTTCGACTGGACCGCCCGGACGCAGCGCTCGAAATCCTCATGCACCCGGCAAGCATCACCGACCGCACGGGGCTGGGTCTAGCGGAAATGCGACATGGCGGTCAAGGCAGGAGCGCGGTCAGCGCCGACACGTCGAGACCCACCAGCGACGAACGGAACACGCGCCGTTCACCCGGCTCGACCTCGACGTCGTTCGGGATCACCACCACCGTGCAGCCCGCGGCGGCCGCCGAAGCCGCGCCTGGCGGGGAATCCTCGATCGCGACACACCGGGAAGCCGGGACTCCCAGCAACTCCGCGGCCAGCTGGTACGGCCTGGCGTTCGGCTTGTTCAGACCATCGACCTCGTCGCCGCAGACCGTGGCGGCGAAGTGCTCGCGGCCGATGGTGTTGAGCGCGAGCTCGGTCAGCGACCGTTCGGTGGAGGTGACCAGCGCCATCGGGACACCGTTGGCGCGCAACAGTTCGAGCAGCTCCTGCGCGCCGGGGCGCCACGGGAGCGGGCCGTCGAACAGATTGGCCGTGCGGCGGCGGATCCACTCCCCCATCTCCGCGATCGACTCGGGCGTGACGGGCCTGGCGCACACTTCGAGGAGGAAGGCGGCCGTGTCGTCCATATTGGACCCGACGAGACTCAGGCGCTGCTCCTCGGCCAAGGTGCCGCCGAGGCTTTCGACGGCCTCGTAGAGCGCGACGTCCCACAGCTTCTCCGAGTCGACCAGCGTGCCGTCCATGTCCCACAGCACGGCGGCGAGTCCGTCCAGTGTGGACGGTTCGGTCACGGTTCCCCCTCATGATCGGATGGACCTTCCGGGACCCACGGTAGCCGAGACGGATTCACGTCGGCGGCGAGGCCACTGCCCGAAATGTCGCGTTACGTCGGCTCCGCACGGTTCGCCCCGGCGAAACGCCACCGGACATGCCCAACGCCGCACGGCCGCCTGGTCGTAGGCTGGTCCGGTGAGTGAGCCCGTCGACGAGACCCAGCGGCCCGGCCGCGACCACCCGGATGACAGCAAGCCGATCATGATCGTCGCCTTCGAAGGATGGAACGACGCAGGTGACGCGGCCAGCCGGGCGGTCGAGCATCTCCAGCTCAACTGGGATGCGACACCGCTGAGCGAGCTGAGTCCTGACGAGTACTACGACTTCCAGGTCAGCAGACCGACCGTACGCATGGTGGACGGCGTCACCCGAAGGGTCGACTGGCCGACCACGCGGCTCTCGGTGTGCCGCCCGGAGGGCTTCAGCCGCGACATCGTGCTGGTCCAGGGCCCCGAACCGAATATGCGCTGGCGCGCCTTCTGCGCCGAACTGCTGGAGCACATCCAGCAACTGGAAGTCGCCACGGTAGTCACCCTCGGCGCGCTCCTGGCCGACACCGCGCACACCCGCCCTGTCCCGGTCACCGGGACGGCGTACGACAAGGACACCGCTTCGCAGTTCGGCCTGGAGCTGAACAACTACCAGGGGCCGACCGGCATCGTCGGGGTCCTGCAGGACTACTGCGTGCAGGCGGGCGTCCCGGCGGTGTCGATCTGGGCGGCCGTGCCGCACTACGTCTCGCATCCGCCGTCGCCCAAGGCCACGCTGGCGCTGCTGCACAAGCTCGAGGACGTCCTCGACGTCGAGATCCCGCTCGGCGCCCTGCCCGAGCAGGCCGAGGAGTGGCAGCGGACGGTCACCGAGATGGCCGAGGAGGACGAGGAGATCAGCGAGTACGTCCGGGGGCTCGAGGAGCGCGGTGACGCGGAGACCGAGTTCACGCTGGACGACGTGAGCGGGGACAAGATCGCGGCCGAGTTCGAGCGGTACCTGCGACGGCGCCGTCCCGGCCAGGACGGTCCCGGACGCGGCTGAACTCCCGGCCTCGAGGCCGGTCCGTGAAGGCCTCCTTGCCTACGCTGAGGGTAGGCAAGGAGGCCTTCACGGACTCCGGGTGAGCAAGGGACACCGGTACTGAGGAGGCGTCAGAAGATGCGCCGCAGCGGGATCGGCCCCCGCGACCGCTTCCGCCACTCACGCGGATAGCCGAGCGAAACCTCTTCGAACCGCACACCGTCCGCTTCCGTGGAGCGCGGGATGTGCAGGTGCCCGTAGACGGCGACCTCCGCCCGGAAGCGCTGGTGCCAGTCCTCGGTCTCCGTCGTCCCGCACCACAGCGCGAACTCCGGGAAGTACAGCGGCTCGGTCGGGTGGCGGTGCAGCGGCCAGTGCGACATGAGGATCGTCCCGTGGTCCTCGGGGATCGCCTCCAGCCGTTCCGTGCTGATCTTCACCCGGTCGGCACACCACGCCTGCCTGCTGGGATACGGGTCCGGATGCAGGAAGAACTCGTCCGTGCACAGCACGCCGGCCTCCCTTGCCTGCTCGATGGCCGCCAGCATCGGCAGGCCGTCGGCCGCGGGGGTGCGCCAGCTGTAGTCGTAGAGCACGAACAGCGGGGCGATCGTCAGCGGCTTCTCCTGGTGTTCCCACACCGGGTACGGATCCTCCGGAGTGAGGACGTCGATCTCGCGGCAGCGCTCGACCAAGTGCTCGTAGCGCGCCTGTCCCCGCAGCTGGCATTCATCCTTCTGGGTGGTCCACAGCTCGTGGTTTCCGGGCACCCAGACGACCTTCGCGAAGCGTTCACGCAAGGTCCTGAGCACCCCGATCACGGATTCGGCGCGTTCGGCGACGTCACCGGCCACGAGCAGCCAGTCGTCGGGGGTCCTGGGGACGACCTCGTCGACGAGCGGGGCGTTGCCCTCATGGGTGACGTGGAGGTCGCTGGTGGCGAAGAGATGCGGCACTCCACCACCGTAGCTTCACCCGGACCGGGGAACCGCCGGAATCGGGTCACGGCGCACCTTGCCCGACGCCGACACGCCCAGTACGACCAACGCCGAGACGGTGTGCAGGCCCGCCTGGACGTTGAGCAGGACACCGGAGCCCAGCACGTCGAGCAGGCCGCCCGTCAACAGCGCGCCCAGTGCCGTGAACCCCGCCGTCCCGGCGAAGACGGTGCTCAGCACACGGCCGGACCGCTCAGGGGACGCGGCGGTCTGGACCAGCGAGAGCAGACCCGAGCCTGCCAGCACTCCGGGGGCGCCGACCAGCCCGAAGAGCCCGATGAAGACACCCAGCGACGCGGTCAACGCGGGCAGATTCCAGATCACGGCCGATAGCAGACCGAGCGCCAGCCCGCCCCAGCCGAGCAGAGCGGCGGGCGCGACCTTGCGGGCGACGGTGGCGACGGCGAAGCCTGCGGCCAGCCCGCCGAGGGCCTGCACACCGCGCAACAGGCCGACGTCGCCTTCGGTGCCGTCGAGGATGTCGAGCACGAACACCACGAACAGCACCAGGAACATCCCCTGCGCCAGGGACGTCAGCACCACGACGACACCGGCGAGGCGAAGGCGCCCTTCGCGGCCGATCTCGCGAAGCCCGTCGATCCAGGCTCGCAACACCGGTTCGTGCGGTCCGGCCGGTTTCGGCGCGGCGACGCGCGGAAACGGGCGCGCCAGCAGGGCCGAACCGATCACCAGCACGCCGAGGTAGGCCACCACGACCCAGCCCAGGCCGCCGAATCCGAGCAGGAGACCACCCGCCCAGCCGCCCGCCAGGCGAGCGACGCTGCCGTTGATGCTCATCAGGCCATTGGCACCGATCAGCTCGCCGGGGGCGACCAGTTCGGGCACGAGCGCGTTGCGGGCGGGTTCGAACAACGAGGCCAGACCCGCCTGCGCGGCCATCACCCCGTAGATCACGAAGACCGGGCCGCCGGACGCGACGAACAGCAGCGGCAGCGCCACGAACGCCTGTCCCGCGCACACCACGCACAGCACCAGCCGCCGGTTCCAGCGGTCCGCGATCACGCCGGCGACCGGGCTCAGCAGCACCGCGGGCACCAGGCCGAGGACGATGCTCAACGCCGTCGTGGCCGCCGAACCGGTGGCCTGGAAGACGAACACCGGCAACGCGATCTGCAGCATCCACTCGGCGGTCTCGGAGAAGAAGGCAGCGATCCACAACCGCGCGAAGGCGGGTTCTCTCAACGGTTTCATCTGCTCGGCTTCCCCTCGGCGTCGATGCGGAGGAACGCCCGAAGTCCCAAGTGGACCGGCAGGGCCTCCGCGGGAGCGTCTTCACGGATCGCGCCGACATAGGGCCGCACGAGCGCGTCGATCCCCCGCACCAGCTCGTCCAGCTCCGCCGCGGTCACCCGCAGCGAGTAGTTGTTGATCCCCGACGCGTCCCGCCATTCCTCGTCGAGCCGGTCGGCGGCGTCGAGATAGCGCTCGGTCAGCTCCTTCTCCCGCGCGAGGGTGGTGCCGACGACCGCCAGTTGCGCGCCGCGCAGCTCCGGGTCGTCGCCGAACTCGATGCCGACCTGGCACGCCCGCCACGGCCGCTCCCGCCCGTCCTCCCCTTCGACCCGCTCCACGAGACCGTGCTGCGCCAGCTGACGGAGATGCCAGCTGCAGTTCGAGGCCGTCGAGCCGACGGCCTCCGCGCACTCGCTCGCGGTCCGCGGACCGACCGCCATGAGGTGGTCCACCAGCGCCGAACGCAGCGGATGCGCCAGCGCCCGCATCAGCTCGACGTCTTCGATCCGCTTGCGCGGCGGTAACCCGGTCATCGGCCCAGCCAATCTGAAAGAAGTCTTTCGAAATTTCTCTTTCAGATTCACAGGTGGCCGACCGGATGTCAAGGCGCCCCGGATACCCTTGCCGGGACAGTTGCTGCACGATGCAGTCACTGCATGACTCAACGACTGAACAAGGAAGCACATGCCTGACCAGCGCGAACTCGCCACCGCGGCGGCTCTGGAGATCCCCCGGTTCGTCAGCGCGACCGTCCTGTTCCAGGCGGCCATGGCGGAGCGACTCGGGATCAGCGCCACCGAGCTGCACGGCCTCCAGCTGGTCATCAGCGGTGCCGCGACCTCGCCGACCGGGCTGGCACGGGCCCTCGGCATGACCACCGGCGCGGTGACCCGGATGCTCGACCGCATGGAGGAGCGGCGCCTGGTCGAACGCGTCCCCGACCCGGCCGACCGGCGCCGCCTCGCGATCCGCCCACTACCCGACCGGCTCGACGATGTCGCCGACCTCTACTCCCCCATGGCCCGCTTCTTCGGCGACCGCCTCGGCAGACTTGACCGGCGCCAGCTCACCGCGCTTCTCGGCGTCATGACCGACGGGCGCGCGTTCGCCGAACAGGAGGCCGCTCGCCTGCGTTCCGAAAAGGGGGTTGACTAACGCTACACCGGTTGCGTTAGACTCCTCGCATCATGGACAACTGACATCACACCTTCCCCGCTCCGAGGCGGCTTCGGTCGAGCACCGCTCCCGTAAAGCCATGAGGCCCGGCGAGGATCCCTCATGTCCGCGAAACACGGTGATGTCGTATGTCTCTTTCCCTGATCGCCAAGGACCTCGTCCACTCCTACGGTGCCCGCGTCGTCCTCGACGGCGTCAGCCTGACCGCTTCGGCGGGACAGCGGCTCGGACTGGTCGGCGAGAACGGCGTCGGCAAGTCCACGCTCCTGCGCTTGCTGGCCGGCGTCGAAGAGCCGCAGAGCGGTGAGGTACTGCGAGGCGACGAACTCGGTTTCCTCTTGCAGGAGCTGCCTTTCCCGCTCACCGCGCGGTTCTCCGACGTCGTCGACGACGCGCTCGCCGAGATCCGGCAGGCGTCGGCGAGGCTCGACGAGCTGACCGCGGCGCTGGCTCGGCAGCCGGACGACGCCGCCGTGCTCGACGAGTACGGCACCGTCCTGGAATGGGCCCAGGCACACGACCTGTGGGACGCCGACCGGCGTGCCGAGGTCGTGTGCGCGGGTCTCGGGCTCGCCGGGATCGACCCGGCGCGCGAACTGGGCACCCTGTCGGGCGGGCAACGGTCGAGGCTCGGCCTCGCGGCGTTGCTGATCCGGCGACCGGGCACGCTCGTCCTGGACGAGCCGACGAACCACCTCGACGACGCCGCGATGGAGTTCCTGGAGCAGCATCTCGCCTCGCTGACCGGTGTCCTCGTGCTGTCGTCGCACGATCGCGTGTTCCTCGACGCGGTGTGCACCGACATCGTCGACCTCGACCCGGCCCTGGGCGGACCGACCCGGTACGGCGGCACGTATTCCGACTACCTGGACCAGAAACGGGCCGAACGGGCGCGCTGGGAGCAGCGCTACGCCGAGGAACAGGACGAGCTCAAGGAACTGCGTGAGTCGGTGGCCGTCACCGCGCGCAACGTCGCGCACAACCGGCCGCAGCGCGACAACGCCAAGATGCTCTACGACTTCAAGACCGGGAGGGTGCAGAAGCAGATCTCACGCCGAGTCCGCAACGCCCAGCTGCGGCTGGCCGAACTGGAACGCGACCAGGTGCGGAAACCGCCCGCGCCGCTGCGGTTCCAGGGCGAGCTGACCGGCGAACCCGGAGAGGGCAAGACGGCGATCTCCGTACGGGACATCGAGATCGCCGGACGGTTGCGGCTGGCGACCTTGGACGTCACCACGACGTCGAGGCTCCTGATCACCGGCGGGAACGGCGCCGGGAAGTCGACGCTGCTGTCCGTCCTCGCCGGCTCGCTGACACCCGACTCCGGCACCGTCCTTTCCGGACGCGGCGTGCGGATCGGCATGCTGGCTCAGGACGTCGCGTTCGCCGAGCCGGAGAAGACCGCGCAGCGGACCTACGCCGAAGCCCTCGGCGAGGACGCTCCCCCGTTGCGCGGCCTGGGATTGCTGGCCCCGCGCGATCTCGGGACCCGGGTGGGCGCGTTGTCGGTCGGGCTGCGGCGGCGGCTCGCGCTGGCATTGCTGATCGCCGACCCGCCGGAGGTGCTCCTGCTGGACGAGCCGACGAACCACATCTCGCTCACCTTGGCCGAGGAGTTGTTCACCGCGCTCGATTCCGCGCCGGGTGCCGTCGTCATCGCGTCGCATGACCGGTGGCTGCGGCGCGATTGGGCGGGTGACCACCTCCGGCTGGAAGCCGGGCGCGTCGCCGTCTAGGGCGTTATACACACTGCCGGGGGCGGGAACTTCCCGCCCCCGGCAGTGTTCGTCAGAGCTCGATGCCGAGCAGCGCGTCGACGGTGTTCCGGATCAGCCCGGGCGCGGCCGGGTCGGTGCCGGAGCGGTTCAGCGCCTGCTCGGCCCAGGCGTCGACGGCCGCGAGTGCCTTGGGCGTGTCGAGGTCGTCGGTGAGGTGGTCACGCAGGCGCGCGACGGTGTCCTCCGCCGCCGGGCCGGTGCCGAGGGAGACGGCTTCGCGCCAGCGCGCGAGGCGCGCTTCGGCGTCCGCTTGCAACTGCGCGGTCCACGGCCGGTCCTCGCGGTAGTGGCCGGCGAACAGCGCGAGCCGGATCACGCCCGGGTCGACCTTGTCGGCCCGCAGCCGCGAGACGAACACGAGGTTCCCGCGCGACTTCGACATCTTCTCGCCGTCAAGGCCGATCATCCCGGCGTGCACGTAGTGCCGCGCGAACGGCCTGTCCCCCGCGACGGCTTCCGCGTGCGCGGCGCTGTACTCGTGGTGCGGGAAGATCAGGTCCGAGCCGCCGCCCTGGACGTCGAAGCCGAGGCCGAGCCGGTTGACCGCGATCGCGCTGCACTCGATGTGCCAGCCCGGCCGCCCCGCGCCCAGTTCGGACTCCCACGACGGCTCACCCGGCCGCGCCATCCGCCACAGCAACGCGTCGAGCGGGTGCCGCTTGCCGGGACGGTCCGGGTCGCCGCCGCGTTCGGCGAAGAACTTCGCCATGGTCTCGGCGTCGTAGTTCGACTCCGAACCGAAGTGCCCGGTCGCGTTGTGCTCGAAGTAGATGTCCGGGTACTCCGCGTCGTCCGCGCGGTACGCGCTGCCGTTCGCCACCAGCTTGGCGATGACCTCGACGATCTCCGGGATGCTCTCGACCGCCCCGACGAACTGCCGCGGCGGCAGCACCCGCAACGCGGTCATGTCCTCGCGGAACAGCGCGGTCTCGCGCATGCCGAGGACGACCCAGTCGTCCTTGTCGCGCTCGGCGCGCTCCAGCAGGGGCTCGTCGATGTCCGTCACGTTCTGCACGTAGTGGACGTCGTGCCCGGCGTCCCGCCACAGGCGGTTCACCAGGTCGAATGTCAGGTACGTGGCGGCGTGCCCCAGATGGGTGGCGTCGTACGGCGTGATGCCGCAGACGTACATCCGGGCGGTCGACCCGGGCGCCGTGGGGCGGATCTGCCCCGTCGCCGTGTCGTGAAGCCGCAGCGGACGGGGGGTGCCGGGGATACGGGGCACGTCGACCGATGACCAAGTCTGCATACCTCGACTGTAAGCGGAGCCGCCGCGCCGTTCCCGTCCGGTGGGAGACGGACACGGCCGGAGTAACCGATTCGCTATCCCGTGACCCGTTCGGCGTTGGCGTGGACGGCGTCCCGGATGTACTCGCCGAGGCCCGGTCGCTGGTCCGGCTCACGCACCAGGAAGCCGAGCTGGACCGGCTCGGTCGCGTACAGCCCGGCGAGCTCCCGGTGCGTCGCGAGGTCGCAGTCCCCCATGAACGCCGCGAGCATCCGGCGGTGCTCCTCGGCGAGGTCCATCGCCGCGCGGCCGTCGGCGGGCGCGCCGGAGTCGAAGACGGCGAGCAGCCGCCGGACCCAGTCCTCCCGGAGCTTCTCCGCCTCGATCCATTCCTGCTTTGACCGCGGGATGGCCGCCGCCTGCCAGTGCGGCGTGTCCCCCCACCGGCGGACGGCCTCCTCCGCGTAGCCCTCCGGCTCACGGAACTCGCCGAAGACCTCGAACCGCTCCTCCGCGGTCAGCGCGGCTCCGGCCTCCTTCGCTGCGATCACCCGCTCGACCGTTTCGGCCATCCGCGTCAGCTCGAAGATCCGCTCGGCGAGCAGCACCCGCTGGCGCCGCAGATGCTCCAGCGCGTCGACCGCCGGGTCGTCGATCACCTTCGCGATCGTCTCGAGGCCGAACCCGAGTTCGCGGTAGAACAGGACGCGCTGCAGGCGGTCGAGGTCGTCGTCGCTGTAGCTCCGGTACCCCGCCGCCGTCCGCCCGCTCGGGCACAGCAGGCCGATCTCGTCGTAGTGATGCAGCGTGCGCACGGTGACCCCCGAGAGCGCCGCGACCTTTCCGACCGAGTACCCCATCGGGCCAGCGTAAGCGAGTTCAGCGCTTCCTGGTTCGCAGGTAGTCGCCGACCACGGCGGCGCCGAGCCCGTCCAGATCCGGAGCGACGACACGGCCGCCCGAGCGGCGCGCGATGAGGTCGACGAACTCCGTCAGGCGCGGGTCGTCCCCGAGCCGGAACACCGTCACCGACGCGCCCAGCTTCGCCATCCTGTCCACTTCGGACAGGGTTTTGAGCAGGGTCCTCGGCTGGGGCGGGTAGTCGAACTCCGCCGTGCCGTCGGGCTCGAGATGTGCCGTCGGCTCCCCGTCGGTGACCATCAGGACCACCGGCTGCGCGTCGGGATGCCGCCGCAGATGCCGTCCGGCCAGGAGCAGCGCGTGGTGGGCGTTGGTGCCCTGTTCCCAAGCGCCCTCCAGGCCCACCAGCTCGGCCAGTTCGACCGACGTCGCGTAGCGGCCGAAGGTGATCAGCTGGAGCGCGTCGTTGCGGAACCGGGTGCTGATCAGCTGGTGCAACGCGAGTGCCGTCCGCTTCATCGGCAGCCAGCGACCCTCCTGCACCATCGACCACGACGTGTCCACGAGCAACGCCACCGCCGCGCGCGACCGATGTTCGGTCTCGATCACCTCGACATCGGAGACGTCCATCCGGACCGACCGCTCGCCCACCGAAACCGAACGCAGGACCGCGTTGCGGACCGTTCTGGAGACGTCCCACGGCTGCATGTCCCCGAACCGCCACGGCCTGGTGGCACCGGTCGGCTCGCCCGCGGCTCCGGCGGACTCCGTCTCCCGTTGGCCGGTCTTGCCGCGCAAAGCGTTCACGACGTCAGCGAGCGCCGTCTCCCCCAGCCGTCGTAAAGCCTTGGGCGACAACCGGAGCGTGCCATCGGGGGCACGTTCGAAGAGACCTTGGCGCCGGAGTTCGCGTTCCAGTTCGGACAACCGCCGCGCGTCGACGCCCGCATCGGGTCCGAGCCGGCGTTCGAGAGCGTCGACGTCGATGTCCTCCAGCCTCGCGCCGGGGTAGGACTGGCCGAGCTGTTCGGCCAGCGCGTCCAGTTCGGCGAGATCGGACATCGCCCGGGCGCCTTCGCCGAGGCCCAGCGGATCGTTGCCCCGGAACCGTTCGGAAGACGTCCAGTCCTCGCCGGGCCGCAGCGCCCGCAATTGGGCGTCCAAAGTGGACAGCTGCTGCGCGAGCCTGGGGTCGCCGAACGCCTGCTGCGACAGTTCGGCCAGTTCGGCCCGCTGTTCCGGCGTCATCGAGTTCAACATTCGTTGCGCGGCCGCGGCACGAGCGGCAAGGACGTCGATCAGCTCCTCGACGTTCTTCGGGTTCTCCGGGAAGAACTCGCCGTGCTCGCGCATGAACTCCGCGAACCGCTCCGGGACGTCCTCCCTGCCCTGTACGTGCGCGGCCAGGAGCGCGTTGAGGTCGGCGAGCATCCGGTTCGCCCGCTCGGCCCCTTCCGGCCCGGCGTTCCGCAGCGCCTCCTTCATCCCCTCGAAACGGGAATCCAGCAGCTCACGGCCGAGCAGGTCACGGATCTTCTCGTAGTTCTCCCTGCCCTCCCGCGAGCGCCAGTCGTACCCGGCGAGTTCGCGCACGGCCGCCGCCGTCCCCGGCGGCAACGCGTCCAGCTGAGCCTCACGGAAGCGGGCGTCGTCGTCCGGATCTGGGAACAGCTCGCGCCGCTCGGCCTCCAGCGCCTGGTCGAGCAACCGCTGGACCTCCTGGAGCGTGCCGTCCAGCCGGTGCCGCCGCTGGATCTCCGACCGGCGCTGCCAGAGCCGCCTGGTCAGTTCGTCGAGCCCGGCGGTGCGCGGGGTGCCGCGGCGCAGCAGTTCTTCCAGCGCGGACCGGGGCGAAGCGCCCGCCATGACGTCGCGGCCGATCTCGTCGAGCGCGTCCCGCAGGTCCGCCGGCGGCGCCAGCGGATCGGGGCCGTTGTCCCACGGCCCGTATGAATATCCTTCCGGGAGGAGACTCATCGGCCGTAGACGGTCGTCGAGTCGTCGGAGTCCTTGGCGAGTTTCCTCGACAGGAACAGGGATTCCAGTGCCAGTTCGACCGCGGCCGCGATCCGCCCCGCCGGTTCGTCCGGACCGACGCCGGCGCGCGCGGCGACGTCGTGGAGCACGGGCAGTTCCGGCAGTGCGGCGAGGACGTCCTTGCCGGGAACGCGTTCCCCGGTGGCGACCAGATGCCCGGACTCGACGGCGTCGGCCAGCGGCAGCAGGTCCAGGCCGGCGAACCGCGAACGGGCCGTCTCCGCGACCGCCCGGCGCAGCAGGTGCACGAGGTGCTCGGTCTCGCGTCCCTCCTCCCCCGGCTCGAATTCGAGCTTGCCGCGCAGGACGCCGGGGACCGCGTCGAGGTCGACCGGACGCGCCACGGCGGGTTCCTCACCGGTCAGCGCGGACCGGCGCAGTGCCGCCGCGCCGACCGTTTCCGCCGCGGCGACGGCGAACCGGGCCGAGACACCCGACCGCTGGTCGATCACCGGCGACTCGCGCAGGTTCCGCACGAACCGGGCGAGCACCTCCAGCAGCGGCTCGCCGACTTCGGCGACCAGCCGGGCCTCCTGCCGGACGACCGCGATCTCCGCCTCGACGTCGAGCGGGTAGTGCGTGCGGATCTCGGCGCCGAACCGGTCCTTGAGCGGGGTGATGATGCGGCCGCGGTTGGTGTAGTCCTCCGGGTTGGCCGTCGACACCAGCAGCACGTCCAGCGGCAGGCGCAGGGTGTAGCCGCGTACCTGGATGTCGCGTTCCTCCATCACGTTCAGCAGCGCGACCTGGATGCGCTCGGCGAGGTCCGGCAGCTCGTTGATCGCCACGATGCCGCGATGGGCGCGCGGGACGAGTCCGAAGTGGATGGTCTCGGGATCGCCGAGGCTGCGGCCTTCCGCGACCTTCACCGGATCGACGTCACCGATCAGGTCACCGACCGAAGTGTCCGGTGTGGCCAGTTTTTCCGTGTACCGCTCGTCGCGGTGGCGCCAGGTCACCGGCAGCGCGTCGCCGAGTTCGGCGGCACGGCGGCGCGATTCCGGGGTGATCGGGTCGAGCGGATGCTCGGCCAGCTCGGCGCCCTCGATGACGGGCGTCCATTCGTCGAGCAGCCCCGCGAGGGTGCGCAGCAGGCGGGTCTTGCCCTGGCCTCGTTCGCCGAGGAGGACGACATCGTGCCCGGCCAGCAGCGCGCGTTCCAGTTGCGGCAGCACGGTGCGCGAGAACCCGACGATCCCTGGCCAGGCGTCTTCCCCGGCGCGGAGCTTGGCGAGGAGGTTGTCGTGCAGCTCTTGTTTGATCGACCGCGGCAGGTGACCCGCCGCGCGAAGGTCCCCGGCGGTCCGGGGCAGGTTTGCGGGAACATCGTTCACCCGTTCGACGCTACGTCGCGAGCGTGGTCCCTGTCGACGTGAAGCAACTCCAGCTCCGGCGATGGCGAACGGCAAGCCTGGGTTAACCCTCCCATAGCCGGGTTTCGCCGAAAGCACGACTAAAATCAATCCGGTGTGCCGTCCTAGTGCGACCCTCGCGGTCTGGTCTTCGGCGTGGCTGAACGGAGCCGCCGCCTCCGACGACATCCTTGACGCCCTGCAGGTCTGGGGCGAAGCCCATGACTTCGTCGCCGCGGACGCGGCGGCCGCCGAAGCGTTCGACCTGCCGCTCGCGTTCAACCGGGCCGCGACCCCGGTCCAGCTGCTGCTCGCCCTGCGCGCGCAGGGCGCCAAGAGCATGCAGCTGCTGCTCCCGGTACCCGGCGACGTCCGGGGCCTGGGTGGCGGCGGGCCGTTCACCGAGGCCGCGCTGCGGATCGGAGAGGCCGTCCTGCTGCCGGACCTCGGCTACGGCGTGGTCCCCGAGGCGATCGCCGAAGGCCTCATGCGGTGGACGGTGTACTCGGTGCCCATGCCGGGCGTCCTCGAGTACCGCCCGCTGGGCGAGGCCGAACACGGTCTGACCGACGCGATCCGCGCGAGTGCGGGCGCGTTGCAGGCGCTGGACGTCGCCAGCGAGCGGCCAGGGGTGCGGGCGGAACTCTCGGCGCGGCTGCGGGCCACCACCGACGCGCCCTGGCCCGCCGGGATGCCCAGCCGGGCGCTGCGGGTGCTCCAGCGTTCCCAGGAGATCGCGGCGATACTCGCCATCGCCGAATCCGACGATCCGGGCGGCGCGCTCTCTTCGTCGGCGGCGCTCCGGCGGGCGGAGGCGCTGCGGCCGCTGACCGAAGCGGTCCGCAACGCCCGCTACGCGGCGATCAACGAAGCGGTGCGAGTGTTCGCCGAACAGGCGGACAGGCACCCGTAGCGGTTCACGTGGTCACAGTGTGCTTTTTCTGGACTTTCTCGGCATAGCGGACGGACCACAGCGAAAGCCCGCCGATGACGGCGAGCAGCAGGACCACGCTGAGCGCGTTCATCACGTCGGCCGACAAGGTGTACACCAGCGGCACCCGGATCGCGGCCTCCAGCAGCAGCGCCACTCCCCACACCGCCGACATCCGGGTGAACGCCCGCCGGAACTCGGGGACCTCGTCGCCGAGCCGGTCGATCTCCGCGCGTTTGGCCGCGCTGGAGCCTGCCCGCACGGCGACGAGCACCATCGGCGTACGGCTGAAGCAGCTGAGCAGCAGGACGATCGCGGCGGTCGCGGTGGCGAAGGATTCCTTCAGCAACAGGAATTTCGCGTCCCCGGTGACCAGCGAAAGCACCAGCCCGACCCCGAGCACACCGGCCAGCAACGCGGCGAAGCCGTCGAAGGACCGGTCCCGGACGGCGACCCACACGATCCGGGCCGCCGCCACCCCCGCCCCGGCCAGCAGCGAGACCTGCTCGCTCTGTCCGGCGAGCCGGAGCCCGTAGTAGGCGGCCAGCGGGAGCGCGACGTCCCAGAGCAGCAAGGACAGCGTGGGGTTCTTGGCGCGCGCGGTCACGAGTCCATCTCGCACTCGGACAGGAACTTCAGAACACGTGCGTTGACCTCGTCCGCCGCTTCCCCGGCGATGGCGTGGGTCGCCGAGGGCCACAGTTCGACCTGACCTCGCGACAGGAACTCACGGGCGCGGGCGGCCGCCCGTTCCGGGTGGTGGATGACGCTGCGCCCGGCGATGAGGGCGAGCACGGGCATCCGCACGGAGCGCAATTGCTCATCGGTGAACAACCTGGGCGACGGCAGGGCGATGCGGTAGGTCCGCATCCCCTCGTCGATCACCCGCGCGACCGGATCCGTGGCGTCGACTTCCGCGCCGCCGGAGATCCAGTCGAGGAACGACGGGCGAGTCCATCGGTTGATTCCGGGGATCGCGGCGAGCGTGGAGCGGAAGACCAGTCCCGCGGTCAGACCGCCGAACGTCAGCACGGGGTCGATCACGGTGAGCGATTTCAGCCGTTCCGGTGACCGCACGGCGAGGTTGGTCGCGAGCCAGCCACCGAACGAGTACCCGATCAGGTGCACGGACGGCAGGTCGAGCTCGGCGAGCACCGTGCTCGGCCACGCGGCCTGGTCCGCGGCGTCGCGGATCGGGGCGGTCTGCTCGCTGCGGCCGGCTTCGCCGATGAGGTCCACCGCGAAGACCTCGCCGTGCCCGAGCAGCGCGGTGAGGTTGGGTTCCCACATCACCGCGGTCCCCGCGCGGCCGGGCAACAGCACGATCGGCGTCGCACCCGGCTCCCCGAACCGGTACACGCGCGCCACCCCGAACGCCGTCCGGACGTCGTGGATCCCGGTCGGCGCGGGCAAGGCCGCCAAACCTCGTTCGTAGACGGCCTCGTACTCGGCGCGCGCCTCCGGCGAGGCGAATCCGCCCACCTTCATTCTCACCCCTCCTTTTTACGGTACGATCGGATTGTAACCAGTTGGTGAGAAGTTTGCAATCCGATCGGACTGCCAAAAGGAGTACGGGTGCCCAAACGAGTCGATCACGAGGACCGGCGGCGGCAGATCGCCGCGGCCGTTCGCCGCATCGCGGCTGACCGGGGGCTCGAAGGGGTCAGCCTGAACGAGGTCGCGGCAGAAGCCGGTATCTCGAAGGGCTCCGTCCAGCACTACTTCGCGTCGAGGGACGAGATGCTGCGCTACGCGACGACCACCCTGCGAGGTGGCATTGAGGAGCGCATCGCCACCCCGTCCGAGCCGCGGGTCCGAGACCTGCTCATCGCCCTGCTCCCCCTGGACGAGGCAGGCCGGGACCACGCGCTCGTCGCGAACGCCTTCGTGGTGCGCGCGCTCAAGGATCCGGAGATCGCCGGCCACTTCCGGACCGGGCACGGCCAGCTCCGCGACGCGGTGGCGGCCCTGCTCGTCGCCGGCCAGGACGCCGGTGACCTCCAGCTCACCGGCGACCCGGCCATGGAGGCCGACCTCCTGCTCGCCCTAGTGGCCGGCCTGGGCGACGCGGTGCTGCTCGGCTACCAGACCGGCGACGAGGCCATCGCCCTCGTCGACCTCCACCTGTCGAGGATCGCCGCCCGATGACGATCGATCTCGTGAGTGGCAAGGACGGTTAGCGCCGAGGTACGTCTGTTTTTGTGGCGACAGGTGCGTGAAGGCCTCCTTGCCTACCCTGAAGGTAGGGAAGGAGGCCTTCACGGACTACGCGCGATCGCCACCCATAGCCTCAGCGACATCACTGGTCCCAGCAGCCACAGTGGCGGCGCAGGAAGAGCGGCGATGGCCGCTGACACTTACGGGCGCGCGGGCCTCTTGGCGGGCTCGCAGCATCCGATCGCGCAAGGCGCCCCGTTGACCGTGCACCCGGCCGCCGGGAACGGCGACAGCTTCCGCGCCGGCAGCCCCTCGGTGTGTTCCCGGACCAACTCCACGACGAGTTCGGCGAACCGCGGGTCGGTATCCGGCGTCGCGGCCCGCGCGAAGCCCATGCCATGTTCCGCGGCCCGCTCGGCGGCCTCGTTGTCGAGGTCCCAGATCACCTCGAGGTGATCGGAGACGAAACCCACCGGGCAGACGACCACCGAGGTGACACCTTCCGCGTGCAGCGCGTCGATGTGGTCGACGATGTCCGGCTCCAGCCACGGCACCTGCGGCGGGCCGGAGCGCGACTGCCAGACGACGTCGTAGGTCTCGATCCCCGCTTCGGCCGCGACGAGGCGCGCGGCCTCGGCGATCTGGCGCGAGTAGCGCCGTCCGCCTTCCGACGGCGGGCCGGACGCGGCGTCGGCGGACTCGGGCACCGAGTGGGCACAGAACACCGTGCGGGTTCCGGGCCGGTTCCCCAGTTTCGCGTGCGCGGCGCGGACGGCGTCGGCGAAGGCGGCGATGAACAGCGGGTGGTCGAAGAACTGCCGCAGCTTCACCAGTTCCGGCGCGCCGTCGCCGACCGCCGCGCGGGCACGCTCGATGTCCTCGTCGTACTGACGGCAGGCGGAATAGCCGCCGTACGCGCTCGTCGGGAAGACTAGGACGCGCCGAGCGCCCGCCTCGGTGATCTCGGCGAGGGTGTCCTCGACCATCGGCCGCCAGTTGCGGTTGCCGAAGTGAACGGGCAGGTCGATCCCGGCGGCCGCGAGTTGCTTCTCCACCGCGGAGATCGCGTCCCGGTTGAGCCGGTTGATCGGCGAGACCCCGCCGAAGTGCTGGTAGTGCTCGGAGACCTCGAGCAGGCGTTCCCGGGGGACCCCACGGCCCCGCGTGACGTTCTCCAGGAACGGCATCACCTCGCCGGGTCCCTCGGGACCACCGAACGAAAGCCAAAGCAGCGCGTCGTAACCCACCCTGCCATCTTGCCGCTATGGCGCCCCGCACGCTGACCCGGCCCATTTTGAACCGACCGATCCAAAACCTGGTACGGTCACTTCCATGGCCAGGCCGAAGGAATTCGACGAACGCGCCGCGATCGGGCGCGCCATGGACGCGTTCTGGACACGCGGCTACGAGGGCACGTCGACACAGGCCCTCTGCGAAGCCACCGGTTTGGGCCGTAGCAGCATCTACAACACCTTCACCAGCAAGCACGAACTGTTCATGCGCGCGCTCGATCACTACGCCGATCGCGGGATCGTGGCCAGGACGGCCTTGCTGGAGGAATCCGGGACCGGCGTCGAGCGATTCCGTGCCCTGTTCTCGTACACGATCGACGAGGAGGTCGCGCACCACGGACGAGGCTGCCTCGTGGTCAACACGGTGGCCGAATTCGGCGGGCGCGACCCCGAGGTCAAGGCGCGGATCGAGGCCGACACCCGGCGGCATCTCGCCCTTCTTTCGGCCTGCGCCAAGGAAGGGCAGCTCGACGGGACGATCGACGGCGATCGCGACCCCGGTGCGATCGCCGAGTTCGCGCACAGCACCGTCGCCGGCCTCCGGCTGATGTCCCGCCGAGGCGCCGGCCGGGCGGCCATGGAGTCCGTCGCCGCCATCGCACTGGACGCGATCGCCGCGAAGTAAGACCTCGAACGAATCCCGTGCGCGACGCTGCCCACATTTTGGACTGATCGATACAATACTGGAGGGACTTCCCGTGCCTTTGGCAGTCTGCGTACTCGGACTGAGCGTGTTCGCGCTCGGCACGTCCGAGTTCATGATCACCGGCCTGCTTCCGGGGATGGCGGCCGATCTGAACGTCGGCATCCCGGAGGCCGGGCTGCTCATCTCGGCGTTCGCGATCGGCATGGTCGTCGGCGCTCCCCTGCTCGCGATCGCGACGCTGCGGGTGCCGAGGCGCGCCACCCTCATGGCCTTGCTCGTCGTCTTCGGCGTTTCGCACGTCGTCGGCGCGCTGGGCTCGGGGTACGCCCTGCTCTTCGCGACGCGTGTCGTCAGCGCGGTCGCCTGCGCCGGATTCTGGGCGGTCGCGGCGGCCACCGCCGTCGCGCTGGTGCCGGTCGAGCGCCGTGGCCGCGCGCTGGCCATCCTGGTCGGCGGACTCACCGTCGCGAACATCGCCGGCGTCCCCGCGGGGACCTTCCTCGGCCAGCACGCGGGCTGGCGAGCGGCCTTCTGGGCGGTCACGGCGCTGACCGTCGTCGCGTTGATCGGGGTCTTCGCCCTGGTCCCGGAGACCCAGAACGGTGCGGACAAGACCGACGTCGCGACCGAACTGCGGCTCTACCGCGGCGGCCGGTTCTGGCTGGCGCTCGGCGTGATCGCGCTCGCGCAGGCGATGATCTTCGCGACCTTCAGCTACCTCGCGCCCTTGCTGACCGAGGTCGCCGGGCTGCCGGAAAGCTGGGTGCCGGGAGTCCTGTCGCTGTTCGGGCTCGGCGCGCTGATCGGCATCACCGCGGGTGGCAGGCTCGCCGACGCGAGGCCTTTCGCGACCCTCTACGGCGGCCTCGCCGTCGCCCTGCTCGCCCTGGTCCTGCTCGCGATCTCCGGCCCGGCGACCCCGGTCGCGATCTTCGCCGTGTTCCTGTTCGGCGTCGCCGGATTCGGGGTCAACCCCGCTTTGAACGTCCGCGCCTTCGCCGTGGCGGGCAACGCGCCCACGCTCGTCGGCGCGAGCACGACGGCCGCGTTCAACGTCGGCAACACCCTCGGCCCGTGGCTCGGCGGCGAATCGATCGACGCCGGTCTCGGCTACCCCAGCGTCGCGTGGGTGAGCGTCGGGCTCGGGGTCGCCACCGTCGTCGCGCTCACCTTCGCCGCCGGTGTCCAGCGCACCGACGACACCCGCCTGCTCCGCGAACCCGTTACCCAGTAAGGAGAATCATGTCCGAACGAACCCGATCCACCCTTGCCGGGTTCTTCCGCCGAATGTCCACAGGGGACACCGACGGAGCCACGGAACTGTTCGCCGACAGCGTCGCGTGGGACATCCCCGGTGCGACCGAGCTGGTCCCGTGGATCGGCCCGCGCCGGAATCCGGCGGAGATCCGCGAGTTCTACGACCTGCTCGACAAGGGGCTCATCAAGGACCGGTTCGATGTCGAACGCGTCCTCGTCGACGGGCCGCACGCCGTCGCGATCGGCCGCCTCCGCTCGACGATCCGCAGCACCGGCAAGGTTATCGAGACGGCCTTCACCATCGAGTTCGAGGTCAACGACGACGGCCTGATCACCAAAGTACCTGCTGCTCGAGGACTCGTGGCACGTCGCGAACGCGGTCCTTCCCTGATCCCGCCAGCCCGCAGGGCCGTGAAGGCCTCCTTGCCTACCCTGAAGGTAGGCAAGGAGGCCTTCATTACTCCGGCAGCCACCACTGGAAGCGCGTGAAGAGACCTAGAAGCCGGTGGCGTGCAGACCGCCGTCGACCATGATCATCGAGCCGGTGGTCGCCGGTAGCCAGTCCGACAGCACGGCGCAGACGGACTTCGCCGTCGGGTCCGGGTCGGAGCTGTCCCAGCCGAGCGGCGCGCGGTCACCCCAGCCGTTCTCCAGGTCGGCGAAGCCGGGGATCGACTTCGCGGCCATGGTCTTCATCGGGCCGGCGCTGACCAGGTTGACCCGGATGCCCTGCGGGCCCAGGTCGCGGGCCAGGTAGCGGTTGACCGACTCCAGCGCCGCCTTCGCCACGCCCATCCAGTTGTAGGCGGGCCAAGCGACGCGCGCGTCGAAGTCCATGCCGACGATCGACGAACCGCGCGACAGCAGCGGCAGGGTCGCGACGGCCAGCGCCTTGAAGGAGTACGCCGAGACGTCGACGGCCACCTTCACGTCCTCGCTCGGAGCGTCCAGGAACGGCGCGCCGAGGCAGGACTGCGGGGCGAACCCGATCGAGTGCAGCACGCCGTCGAGCCCGTCGACGTGCTCACGGACGCGGTCGGCGAGCGAGTCGAGGTGCTCCTGGTTGGTGACGTCCAGCTCCAGCACCGGCGCCTCCTCGGGGAGACGCTTGGCGATGCGCTCGACGAGCGACAGCCTGCCGAAGCCGGTGAGCACGACCTTCGCGCCCTCCTGCTGCGCGATCTTGGCCGCGTGGAACGCGAGCGAGGCGTCGGTGATGACGCCGGTGATCAGCAGGCGCTTGCCTTCGAGCAGTCCTGGCACGGGACCTCCAGTCCGGAGTGGTTTGCGATCGGTACGGGAAAACGGGGACGTCAGTGGCCCATGCCGAGGCCGCCGTCGACCGGCAGCACCGCGCCGTTGACGTAACCGGCCTCTTCGGAGGCGAGGTAGCGGACGGCGGCGGCGATCTCCGACGGCTCGGCGTACCGGCCGGAGGGAACCTGGGCGAGGATCTCCTTCTTGCGGTCCTCGCCGAGCTCGTCGGTCATGTCCGTGGCGACGAAGCCCGGCGCGATGACGTTCGAGGTGATGTTGCGCGAGCCCAGCTCACGCGCCAGCGAACGGGCGAGACCGACGAGGCCGGCCTTGCTCGCCGCGTAGTTGACCTGCCCGGCGGACCCGGTGAGCCCGACGACGGACGAGATGAAGATGTAGCGGCCCCACTTGCCGCGGAGCATGCCGCGGGAGGCACGCTTGGCGACCCGGTACGCGCCGGTGAGGTTGGCGTCGACCACGCGGGTGAACTGCTCCTCGCTCATGCGCATGAGGAGGGTGTCGTCGGTCATGCCGGCGTTCGCGACGAGGACCTCGACCGGGCCCTGGTGCTCCTCGACGAGCTTGAAGGCGGCGTCGATCTGCTCGGCGTCGGTGACGTCGGCCTGCACCCCGAAGAGGCCCTCGGGCGCGCCGGAACCGCGGTGCGTGATCGCGACCTTGTGCCCCTGCGCCGCGAGGTCCTTCGCGATCGCCAAACCGATGCCGCGGTTGCCGCCGGTGACCAGTACCGACCGTCCCACAGAGCTCTCCTCGCCTCGTCCTGTCGCGCTGACGGCATGAGGTTATCGGCTCGCCAGGTTCACGCCCGAGCCGCGCCACCCCTACCTCCGGGTAACCGCGACCGTCCTAAGCGGATGTTAGGAACCGCGCCGAAACCTTGCCCGGTCGTCACGGATTGTTCACCGTGAGCCGGAACACAGGAGGTCAAAGATGACAACCCGGATCGGCGAATCCTCGCCGCCCGTGAGCGAGAGGCGAGTCGTCGGCAACGTGCTGCGCGGCTCCATCGGCAACCTGGTCGAGTGGTACGACTGGTACGCCTACGCCGCTTTCACCACTTACTTCGCCAAGTCCTTCTTCCCCACCAAGGACACGACGGCAGCCTTCCTCGGTACCGCGGCGGTCTTCGCCGTCGGCTTCCTCATGCGACCGCTCGGCGGCTGGATGCTGGGCCGGTTCGCCGACCGCTTCGGGCGACGAAGCGCACTCGTGCTTTCCGTCATGTTGATGGCGGCGGGGTCGCTGATGATCGCGCTGACGCCGAGCTACGCCACGATCGGGATCGCCGCGCCGATCCTGCTGCTGGTGGCCCGGCTCATCCAGGGGCTCTCGGTCGGCGGTGAGTATTCGACCTCCGCGACCTATCTGTCCGAAGTGGCCACACCGGGCAAACGCGGCTTCTACTCCAGCTTCCAGTACGTGACGCTGTACGGCGGCCAGTTGCTGGCTCTCGGCCTCCAGCTGCTGCTGCAGGCCATCCTGACCGAACAGCAGCTGACCTCGTGGGGCTGGCGGATCGCCTTCGTCGTCGGCGCGCTCGCGGCCGTCGTGGTGATGGTCCTGCGCCGCGGGATGGACGAGTCGGCCAGCTTCGAGGAGACCAAGGCGTCCGGCACCGGCAAGGACGCGGGCGACAAGGGCACGCTGCGCGCGCTGATCAAGTACCCCAAGGAGATCGCGCTCGTCGTCGGCCTCACCCTCGGCGGCACGGTGTCGTTCTACACCTTCGCCACCTACAGCCAGAAGTTCATGGAGAACACCGCGGGTATCCCGCGCCGGACGGTCACGCTGATCCTGTTCTGCGCGATCCTCGTCGCCGCGATCCTTCAGCCGTTCGCGGGCAAGCTGTCCGACCGGATCGGCCGTCGCCCGCTGCTGATGTTCTTCGGGATCGCGGGCACCCTGCTGACCGTCCCGATCATGACGCTGATGGGCGGCACCAAGGAACCCGTGCTCGCCTTCCTGCTGATGCTGGCCGGACTGGTGATCGTCACCGGGTACACCTCGATCAACGCGATCGTGAAGGCCGAGCTGTTCCCGACGAAGATCCGCGCCATCGGCGTCGGTCTCCCCTACGCGCTCACCGTGGCGATCTTCGGCGGAACCGCCGAGCTCATCGCGCAGGCGCTGAAGGGCGCCGGTCACGAATCGGTGTTCTTCTACTACGTCGCGGGCTGTGTCCTGGTCTCCCTCATCGTGTACGGCACAATGCGGGAAACCTCGAAGACCTCGGAGCTGGACAAGAAGAAGCGGCCCGAGCCCGAGCTCGTGTCCGGCCGCGAAGGCTAGGCGGGAAGGTGTGGCCGTGCGGGTGCTGCTCGTCGAGGACGACGCCGGTGTCGCCGACGCGCTCGCCGAGGCGCTGCAAACGCGCGGCCACACCGTCTCCCACGCGATCCGTGGCAGCGACGCGCTGCACCGGCATCGCGCGGCCGACGTGATCCTGCTGGATCTCGACTTGCCCGACATGCACGGGCTCGACGTGCTCAGGAAGGTCCGGCAGGTCTCGCCGGTGCCGGTGCTCGTGCTCACCGCGAGCGGGGACGAGCGGTCCGTGGTGCGCGGCCTGCGGCTCGGCGCCGACGACTACCTGACCAAACCCATCCGCCTGGCCGAACTGCTGGCGAGGATGGACGCGGTCGTGCGCCGTGCGGCCGTCTCCGCCGCACCACAGGACGGCGTCGTCCGTATCGAGGACGTCGAGATCGATCTCGGCGCGCGGCGCGTGCTGGTCGACGGGAACGACATCGGGCTGACCGCCAAGGAGTTCGCCGTCTTGGCCGTGCTCGCCGCCCGGCCGGGCACGGCGGTGAGCCGCCAGCAGCTCATGGACGAGGTCTGGGGCGACGCGTACCTCGCCGTCTCCCGCTCCCTCGACGTGCACCTGACCCAGCTGCGCGCGAAGCTCGACAGGCCGGGACTGCTGACCACGATCCGCGGTTTCGGCTACCGGCTGGGCCGGGACTGAGCGGTGCGCACCCGGCTGCTGGTCGTCCTCGTCGCGCTCGCGCTGACCGTGGTCGCCGCGTTCGCGATCCCCCTGTTCGGGTCGACCGCCGCGCAGCGGACCCAGCAGCTGGTGATCGCCCGCAACGCCGACGTCGACCGCTTCGTCGTCCTGGCGCAGCAAGCCGTCGACGCCGCCGACCCGACCGCGCTGGCGGTCGACGCCGAGCGGTATTCGTCGTTATACGGCGAAGCGGTCGTGGTGGTCGACGCACGCGGGGTGCCGCTGGTCGAAACCGGCGGGATGACCGCCGCCGAGCCGGTGGCCCGCTCGCTTGTCGAGGCCGCGCTTCGCAACCAGCCCGCGAAGGGACCGGAACAACTGAGCCCGTGGTCGGCCGATCCGGTCTACTTCGCTCGTCCGGTGGGCACGGGCACTCGGGTCGCCGGAGTGGTCGTGCTTCGCGCTTCGGTGACCACGGCGGCGACCGACGTCGCCATCCGCTGGGCCGCGATCGTCGCGGGCGCGGTGCTGGTCGCGACGGTGTTCGTGGTGCTCGCGGTCCTGCTGGCCCGCTGGATGGTGCGGCCGCTCCACGAACTGGAGACCGGCGTGCAGGCGGTGACCGAGGGGCATCGCGCCCAGGTTCCCGACCGGGCCGGGCCCCGCGAGCTGCGTTCGCTCGCGACGTCGTTCAACCGGATGTCCGACGCCGTCGTCGAGGCGTCCGAACAGCAGCGGCGGCTCGTCGCGGACGCGTCACACCAGCTGCGCAATCCCATGGCCGCCTTGCGGTTGCGCGTGGACTCGCTGGCCGCGCAGGTCGACGGGGACGGTCAGCGGGCCTACCGCGCGACCGTCGCGGAGGTCGAACGGCTGGAGTCCCTGCTCGACGGCCTGCTCGCGCTGGCGCTCGCCGAAAGCGCCGCGACCCGGCTCGCCGCGGGTGAGTCCGGCGACGAACCCTGCGACCTCCCGGCGGTCCTGGCCGAACGAGTCGACGCGTGGCGTCCCTCGGCCGAAGACGCGGAGGTGAGCCTCGCGGCGGCGGAAGGCCACGACGAGCCGGTGCCGGTGCGGTGCACGGAAAGCGAGCTGGCCCAAGTCCTGGATGTCCTGCTGGACAACGCGGTGCACTACGCGGGACGCGGCGCGACGATCACCACCGGCTACGAAACCGGAGACACGACGGCCACGTTCTTCGTCTCCGACAACGGTCCCGGACTGTCCGCTGAGGACCGTGAACGCGCGACCGAACGGTTCTGGCGCGCGGGTGGCGACGGCGCGCCGCGCGGAACGGGCCTCGGGCTCGCGATCGCGAGCCAGCACGTGCTCGCCCGGGGCGGGAAACTCGAACTGCGCGAAGCGAAACCACATGGGCTCGAAGTCCGCGTCGAACTGCCTCTCGCGACAGGGGAAATGCCGTGACCGTCACCAGGCGCACCGCTCTCCTGGCCGGGCTCGCGACGCTCGCGGGCTGCTCGACCGCGGGTTACCGGGGCCCGGAACGCGAGGTCGTCATCGCGGCGGGAGAGAGCGGCGGTTTCTACCTCGCCTTCGCGGAACTGCTGGCCCAGCAGCTGAACCTGGCGGAACCGCGGCTGCGCGCGACGGCCGTCGCCACCGAGGCCAGCGTCGAGAACCTGCGGCGGTTGCGGGACGGCCGGGCGGATCTCGGGCTCGTCCTCGGCGACGTCGCCGAGTCCGCTTTCGCCGGCGCGGAGCCGTTCTCCGTCCCGATCGCGTTCTCGGCCATCGGCCGTGTCTACGAGAACTACCACCAGCTCGTGGTCCGGGCGGACGGCGGAGTGCGCTCGCTCGCCGATCTGACCGGGCGGCCGGTGGCGATGGGTGCGAGCGGATCCGGCGTCGCGGTGTTCAGCACGCGCCTGTTCGCCCGCGCCGAAGTCCCGGTGAAGGCGAAGAACCTGCTCTTGGGTGAAGCGATCAACGCGTTGGCGGCGCACGAGGTCGACGCGCTGCTCTGGTCCGGCGGGATCCCGACCCCCGCGCTCACCGAACTGAACCGGACCACTCCGATCACCCTTCTCCCGCTGGACGCTCATCTCCCCGCCCTGCGCGCGGGCTACGGCCCGGTGTACGACCAGGTCCTCGTGCCGGCGCAGGCCTATCAGGGGGTCGGTGAGCTGCGGACGATCGGCGTCGCGAACCTGCTGCTGGCGGCTCCTTCACTGCCCGACGACGTCGCGGCGGCGGTGACCCGGGTGCTGGCCGGGCACGCCGCCGATCTCGTCCCGGCGGCCGCGGTGGGAACGCAGTTCCTCGACGTCCGGACGCTGATCGGCACCGGCAAGGTGCCCCTGCATCCCGGAGCCGCCTCGGCCTACCGTGCCCTGCACGGGTGATCCGGGCTCCATCTTCAGAGGGATGCGCGTCGCACCGGCGCGCTGCCAGGGTCGGAACCAGGCGGCCAACGGGCCGCCCCGATCCGGAAGGACTCCAGCAGTGTCATCGAGACACACCAGGGTGGTGCGGGGTTCGGCGCTGATCGCGAGCCTCGCGCTCGCGGGCGGACTCGCCGCGGCGGCCCCCGCCGTCGCGGCCGACCAGGCCAAACTCACCGCACCCGCCCTCACCGGCCACTACGAGGTCGGCACGACCGACCTCCATCTCGTCGACCCGTCCCGACCCGATCCGTGGAAACCGGAGCGGCGCCGGGAACTCATGGTCACCGTCACCTATCCGGCGGACCGGTTCGCCGACGGACCGCGCGCTCCGTGGCTCACGCCCGGCATCAGCGGTGTCATCGACCAAGCGTTGTCCGGCGAGGACTACCTCGGCCTCCCGGTCGGCTCCATCGACTGGGCGTCGGCGAAGCGGCGGGCCGAGATCGGCGTTCCCGCGGCGCACGGCGCGCCCAAGCCGGTCGCGCTCTTCTCCCCCGGTTTCGGCGGGCCGCGGGAAACGTACTCGGCGATCGTCGACGATCTGGCCAGCCGCGGCTACGTCGTCGTCTCGCTCTCGCACACCTACGAGAGCGCCGCGGTCGAGTTCCCCGGCGGACGGCTCGAAACTGCTCTTCCGCCGGGCGAGGGGCCCGAGTTCATGAAGAAGGCTCTCGACGCCCGGGTCGCCGACAGCCGGTTCGTCCTCGACCAGCTGGCGAAGATCACCCGCGGCCAGAACCCGGACGCGGAGAACCGGCCGCTCCCCCGCGGGCTCGGCTGGTCGCTCGACCTGTCCAGGGTCGGCGCCTACGGTCACTCCTACGGCGGGTTCACCGCGGGCGAGACGATGGTCCACGACCGCCGTGTCGACGCGGGGATCAATCTCGACGGCGCCATGGCGACCGCGTTCGGCTACCCGCCGGGCAGTGCCTACGTGCCCGGTGAAGTCACGAAACGCGGTCTCGACCGGCCGTTCCTGCTGATGGGCGCCGAGGGCGTCGACGAGAACGGGAAGCCGCTGGAGCACACGCACCGGCAGCCCGAGTTCGATCGCAGCTGGGCGGACTTCTGGGCAAACCAGCGGGGCTGGAAGCGAGACCTGCTGCTGCGCGGCGGGAGCACGCATATGGCGTACAGCGATCTGCAGGTCGTGGTGCCGCAGCTCGGCTCGCGCGTGGCGCCGGAGAAGCGTGAGGCGGTCATCGGCACGATCGATCCCCGTCGTTCGCTGGCCGCGCAACGGGACTACATCGGCGCGTTCTTCGATCTGCACCTGAAGGGCCGTGACCGGCACCTGTTCGACGGCGAGTCGCCGCGCCACCCGGATATCGATTTCATCGACTGAGCCGCGTGAAGGACTCCCTTCCCCCAAGCCACAGGGTCCCGGCGAAGTCCTCTATCCGCTGGTCACGTGGGTGTTGGAGGGGCTCGTCACAGTGGCCTGCACATTCTCGACTGTCCACAGGGGACACTTTGGGGACGGCCGTACCCGATTCGAGCGTTTTGCGAAGGGGGTCGTGAGTGCCAGGGAGGGGTAAGTCAAATGTGGCGTGACCGAGCCTCTGCGGTGAAGGACCACTTCGCTGAGTCAGGGCAGAGAGGCGGCTCTTCGCGGCGTGGTTCCGGACTGGCCGACAGGAGTCAGCCGCGCTCTCCTGCTTCAAGGCCATATGACTGGTTTGACGAGGGGGTCGTGAGTGGCAATGAGGGTTAGAACCCGAATCGCCACTCACGACCCCGATCGAAAACCGTACAGATGAGCACCGGACGGACATCCACCTGTCAGCTGGCGTCCTTTGCGGACACCGCCCGTTCAAACCCCTGTCGTCTGCCCGTTCGGACGTCCAGTTCGAATCACCAAGAGCGACACCGGCCGGCGTTCATGCGGCTTTGCCGAGCCCCTGCCCAAGCCAAGGGAAGGAGCCCTTCACGTAGGTTGGAACCGTGACGGAGCCACGGAAACCGATCGTCGAAATGCCGCTGCGCGTGCGCTACCACGAGTGCGACGGGCAGGGCATCGTGTTCAACGCCAACTACCTCGCCTACGTCGACATGGCCATGTTCGAAGTGGAGAAAGCCCTCTTCGGCTCGCACCAGGAAGCGCTGGCCCGCGGCGTCGACGTCGTCGTCGCCGAGTCCAACCTCCGCTACCGCGCGCCCTGCCGCTACGACGACGAACTGGTCGTGGCCGTGTACCTGGAACACCTCGGCACGACGTCGCTGATCATCGACTTCGAGATCACCCGCGGCGGCGACCTGTGCACGGAAGTGAAGACCCGCTACGTCTTCGTCGACCCGAAGACGCTCAAGAAGGCGGCGCCACCAGCGCCGGTGCGCGAGGTGTACGCCGCCCTCCTGCCCGCTCAGGCGGACTGAACGCCGGGTCGCCGGTCTTCGACGACGTAGCTGGCGCGCGTGCTGATCGGCGCGCCGGGGGTGTTGACGAACGGCACCACCCGGAAGTCGCTCCGCCAGCGCTGCCGGTTGACGTTGACCCGGACGTACCCGCGCTGGCTGTTGAAGAACTTCATGTGCGGGTTGGCCTTCAGCAGGTTCTCACCGCCAGGCGTCATGTCCGCGCCGTTGCCGCCGCTGGTGATCGACGTCCCGACGAACTCGCTAGCCACGGTGGGCGAATCCGGGTCGGCGAAGTCGCGCTTGAGGTCCCAAGCGTAGTTCTGGTGCCTGTCGCCGGTGATGACCACCAGGTTCCGCACCCCGCGGTCCTGCGCCGCGGCGAGCACGCGGTCGCGGTCGGCGACGTAGCCGTCCCACGGGTCGAGGTAGACGTTCGTCGCCTCGCCCGCGTCGGTGTCGGTCTGGCCCATCGGCGCCTGGTTGCCGAGGATCTGCCACCGCGCACGGGACCGGGAGAAGCCGTCGAGCAGCCAGTTCCGCTGCTCCGAGCCGAGCAGGGTGCGGTTCTCGTCGAACCGTTCCGTGCAGTTCGCCGACTGGCCGTCACCGCACGGCTGGTCGTCGCGGTACTGACGGGTGTCCAGCATGGTGAAGTCGGCCAGTGTGCCGTAGCTCAGCCGCCGGTGCAGACGCGCGTCCGGGCCCTTCGGCAGCTGGGCGATGCGGTACGGCAGGTGCTCGTACATCGCCTGGAACGCCTCAGCCCGCCGCTGCCGGAACACCGCGCGGTCCTGGTCCGGTTCCTTGTCGATCTGCGAGATGTCGCCCGCCCAGTTGTTCTCCACCTCGTGGTCGTCGTTGACGTGGATCCACGGGAAGGCGGCGTGCGCGGCCATCAGCGGCGCTTCGGATTTGTAGAGCGCGTACTGGAGCCGGTAGCGGGCCAGGTCGAAGGTCTCGCCCTTGAACTGCGGCCCCACCGGCGTTCCGCGGCCGACGCCCGTGACACCGCTTTCGTAGAGGTAGTCGCCCAGGTGCACGACCAGGTCGAGGTCCTCGGCCGCCATGTGCTCGTACGCGGTGAAATGCCCGGCCTCCCAGTTCTGGCAGGACGCGAACGCGAAGTTCAGCTCACGCGGCGACGACCACGCGACCGGCGCCGTCCGGGTGCGCCCGACCGGAGAGATCTCACCGCCCGTGCGGAAACGGTAGAAATACTCGTGGTCCGGCGCGAGGCCGTGGATCTCCGGGTGCACGGAGTGACCGAGTTCGGGCGTGGCGACCACGGATCCCCGGCGGATCACGGCGCGGAAGCGCTCGTCCAGCGACACCTCGTACTCGACGCGGACCGGCGTCCGCGGCATACCGCCGAAGCCGTCGGCCTCGTAGGGCTTCGGCGCGAGCCTTGTCCAGAGCACGACACCGCCGGGCAACGGGTCACCCGACGCGACTCCGAGGGTGAACGGGTTACCGGCACCGCTGGCGAGCGGCATCGCGCCGGCGGCGTTCCAGGCACCGGTCCCCAGCAGGACTGCGGCCGCGCCGGCGGAGCCGTATCCGAGGAAGCGACGCCGCGACAGGGGGTGAGGGAGCGAAGGCATGATGCCCTCCTGTGGTGGGATGGTCACGGGCGGGCCTCATGCTCGTCCGGCTTGATGGCCACCCGGCCGCGCTCAGGCGAAGCGCCCGTGAACGAAAGACGATCAACCCTCGTGTTCCGCATCCTGTTCTACCGCCCCGAAATCCCGCCCAACACGGGTAACGCGATCCGCTTGACCGCGAACACCGGCTGCGAACTCCACCTGGTGGAGCCGCTCGGTTTCACGCTGGAGGACAAGCAATTACGGCGTGCGGGGCTCGACTACCACGACCTCGCACGTGTCCACGTCCACGCGGATCTCGACGCCGCTTGGGCGGCGCTCCTCCCGGCGCGGGTCTACGCGTTCAGCGCTTCGGCGACGCGGCTGCACACCGACGTCGCGTACGAGCCCGGTGACGTCCTGATGTTCGGGCCGGAGTCGGCGGGGCTGCCCGCCGAGATCCAGGAATCCCCGCAGGTGAGCGACCGGGTACGGCTGCCGATGCTGCCGTCGAGCCGGTCGCTGAACCTGTCGAACACCGCGGCGATCAGCGTCTACGAGGCTTGGCGGCAGAACGGCTTCGCGACTCCCTGAGACGCAGCCCCACTGCAATGAAGGGGCCTTTCATAGCAAATTTTGCTATGAAAGGCCCCTTCATTGCAGAGCCCGAGCGTCTACGGCAGCCGCTGCCCCAGGAAGAGCGAAGCCGCCGCCCCGATCATCAGCACCAGCGTCCCCAGAATCACCCAAGGCCTGCTCGCGTCGGCGTCCTTGAGCTCGTATCCGATCTGCTCGCCGAGGTCGTCGTACACGCGTTTCAGCTCGTCCGCGCTCGCCGCCTTGTAGAAGTCGCCGCCCGAAAGCCGGGCGATCTCCTCCAGCGATTCGTCGTCGACCTTCACGTCCTGCGGTTTGCCGTCGATGTCGACCGAACCGTGCGTGGTGCCGAACGAGATCGACGAGATCGGCACCTGAGCCTGCTTCGCCGCCTGCGCCGCCGTGTAGCCGCCTCGCGGGGCGTACAGATCGTCCGGAACTGTCTGCTTGCCGTCACTCATCAGGACGATCCGTGCGGGCGGCGGGCCTTCCGCGCCGCCCACGATCGCCGAGAAGCTCTCGATCGACTGCAACGCGGCGAAAATCCCTTCGCCGGTGGCCGTCGACTGCGCCAGCTTGAGATTGTCGATCGCCTTCACCACGCCGCCGCGATCGGTGGTCGGCGCGACCAGCACGGTCGCCGTCCCGGCGAAGGAGATCAGCCCGAGGTTCACCCCCGGGGTCATGTTCTGCGCGAACGAACGCGCCGACTCCTGGGCCGCCTTCAGCCGGGTCGGGGCGACGTCGGTCGCCTCCATCGACAGCGAGGTGTCGATCACCAGCATCACGGTGGCCCGGTTGCGGGGCACCTTCTGTTCGGCCGTCGGCCCCGCGAGCGCGACGGTGAGCACCAGCAGCGAAAGCACGATCAGGATGGCGGGAACGTGCCGCACCCATCCCTGGCTCTTCGGCGCGACCTTCTCCAGCAGTTCCAGGTTGGCGAACCGCATGGTGCGCTTGCGCCGCGCGCGCTGGGAAAGCACGTAGCCCACGGCCACCGCGGCGACCGCCAGCAGCAGCAGGAACCACCACGGCGAGGCGAATCCGCTGAGGCTCACGCGACACCACCGGACCAGCGGCGCTTGCGGGCCACCACGAACCGGACCATGTCCGCGATCCAGTCCGAATCGGTGCGCAGCACCAGATGCGCGGCACCGGCCCGGCGCAGCGCGGCCGCGACGTCCTGCCGGTGAGCGTGCGCCGCGGCGCCGAATTCCTTGCGCAGCAAGGCCGAAGCGTGCACTTCGCGCTGTTTCCCTGTCTCCGGGTCGGCCAGCACGACGGTGCCCACGTCGGGCAGGTCGATGTCGCGCGGGTCGAGGACTTCGATGGCGATGAGGTCGTGGTGCCCGCCGAGCGCGCGCAACGGCCGCTGCCATTCGGTGTCGCCGAGGAAGTCGGAGAGCACGACGGCGAGCCCGCGACGGCGGGGCGGACGGCGCAGTTTTTCCAGTGCCGCGGCGAGATCCCCGCGGACACCTTCCTCGGCGCGCGGGGTCTCGGCGATCTTGCGGACCAGCCCCCGCGCGTGCGGGAGGCCGCCACGCGCCGGAATTCGCGTGATGTTGCCCGCCCCGTTGGAGACGAGCGCACCGATCCGGTTGCCGCCACCGCCGGTCAGATGGGCGACCGCGGCCGTCGCGCAGACGACCAGGTCTCGCTTCTCGCACAGCGCGGTGCCGAAGTCGAGGCTCGCGGACACGTCCGCCACCAGCCACGTCTCCAGCTCACGGTCGGCGACGGTCTCCCGGATATGCGGGCTCGTCGTCCGCGCGGTGACCGCCCAGTCCATCCGGCGGACGTCGTCACCGGGCTGGTACGGCCGGGCCTCCCCCGGTTCCGAACCGGGCCCCGGCACCAGGCCGAGATGGTTTCCCTGCAGCAGACCGTCGAGGCGGCGGCGCACGTCGAGTTCGAGTGTGCGCAGGCCCGCCTCCATCCGCTCCCCGCGGAGTACCGGCGGAGCCCAGGAAGGACGTTCGCCCTTCTCGTTCTTCACGCTCGCTTCCCTACCTGACCGGTGCGCCGGCCGGGACCGGGCCGCCCTGCCCGGCGCCGCCCTGCGGACGGGCCGAGACCTGCGGCAGCGGCACGGTCTGCAGCACCCGCGTGATGATGTGGTCGATGGGCACGCCGTCGGCCAGCGCGTCGTAGGACAGCACGAGCCGGTGGCGCAGCACGTCGGGAACGACGTCGACGACGTCCTGCGGCAGCACGTAGTCCCGGCCGCGGACCAGCGCCAGCGCGCGGGCCGCGGCGATGATGCCGAGGCTGGCCCGCGGCGAGGCACCGTAGGACACCCAGCCCGCGACGTCGGCGAGGCCGTGGTCGTTCGGCGTACGAGTGGTGAGCACGAGGCGGACGACGTAGTCGACCAGCGCGTGGTGCACGAAGACCTGCGAAGCGACGTTCTGCAGGCGGACCAGTTCGGCCGGGGTCAATACCTCTTGCGGGGTGGGCGGGGTGACGCCCATCCGGTAGATGATCTCCCGCTCTTCCTCGGCCGTCGGGTACTCGACGACGATCTTGAAGAGGAAGCGGTCGCGCTGCGCCTCGGGCAGCGGGTACACGCCCTCGTTCTCGATCGGGTTCTGCGTGGCGAGCACGAGGAACGGGTCGGGCATCGGGAAGGTCTGGCCGCCGATGGACACGTGCCGCTCGGCCATCACCTCCAGCATCGCCGACTGCACCTTCGCCGGCGCGCGGTTGATCTCGTCGGCGAGAACGAAGTTCGCCACCACCGGGCCGAGTTCGACGTCGAACCGCTCGGCGCCCTGGCGGTAGATCCGGGTGCCGAGGATGTCGGCGGGGACCAGGTCCGGGGTGAACTGCACCCGCGAGAACGAACCGCCGACCACTCGCGCGAAGGTCTCGACGGCGAGGGTCTTCGCGACACCGGGAACGCCTTCGAGCAGGAGGTGCCCCCTGGCCAGCAGGCCGACCAGCATCCGCTCGACCAGCCTGTCCTGGCCGACGATGATCCGCTTGACCTCGAACACGGTCCGCTCAAGCAACTGGGCGTCCCGCGCCGGCGTTCCGGGCTGCTGCGCGCCGTCGGCGTAGCCGGGCTCGGTCACTGTGCCTCCTGTGTTCCCCGCTTGCGTACTTGTGTCCGGATGTGACCGTAGTGGTCGGTGACACAGCCGTTCGTGACGGTAGCCAACCCGATCAGCGGTATGACGGCTGTGAAGGCCTCGGCGACGCCTGCTGGAGCCTACGGCGAACCACCGCCACGACTATGGCGAGTGAAGGCCCAGGTACATGAAGGGGGCCTTCGTGTGCTTGGGCCACACCCCGCCCAAGGCGCAGGTTTCGAGCCGGTCGGGTCTCGTGAGTGGCAGGAACGGTTCTAACCGTCCATACCACTCACGACCGCCCTAAGAGAGCCGGTCCAGATCCTCTGGCGTGTCGATGTCTTCGCTCTCGCCAGGCTCCTCGGGCACCTCGACGATCTCCAGCCCGCCCAGCGTCCGCCGCAGCGACGCGTTCTCCACCGACTCCGGCAGCGCGTCGCGCAATGCCTCCACACGCCAGGCGCCGAGCAGCCATTGCCGCTCCCCCGAGTCGTCGACCAGCACCGCGCCCGATGCCCGGCCGAGCCCGGCCAGCAGCCGGTCCACAGTGGACTTCCGGACGCCCGCGAGATCACCGGCCAGCACCACGACGAGGTCCGAGCGCACCAACGCGAGCCCGGCGGCCAGCGCGGCCACCGGTCCCGTACCGGGTGAGGACTCCCGGGTCCAGACGACGTCGCCGAATCCCGGCCGTTCCGGCCCGACGACGATCACCGGGTCCGCGTCCGCGAGCGCGGCCAAAGCCCTGGACAGCAACGGCTTTCCGCCGACAGGGAGCGCGGGTTTGTCCACACCGGACAGGCGACGGGCGGCGCCGCCCGCCAGCACGATCCCCGAGTACGTCACGCCTAGCCGATCAAGCGGGTCGCGTACGGCATGATTCCGCCGTAGCGCACCGGCGCGATGCGGACCCGCAGACCGGACTGCGGCGCCTCGACCATCTGCCCGTTCCCGAGGTACATCGCGACGTGGTGGATACCCCGCGCGCTGCCGCCCCAGAAGAGCATGTCGCCGCGGCGCATCTGGGAGAGCGGCACCTTCCGCCCGGCGTTGTACTGATAGCCGCTGTAGTGCGGGAGCGACTTCACCCCGGCGAACGCGTAGATCATCAGGCCCGAGCAGTCGAAGCCGATCTTGTTGTAATCGCCGTAACGGTCCGCCGTACCACCGTCGCGGATACCGCGCGTCGGGCCGGACGCGTTGCCGCCACCCCAGGCGTACACCACTCCGAGCTGCGACAAAGCGCGCCGGACGACGGCTTCGACGCTCGCTCCGGCGGGGGCCGACTGGACGGGCCTGGCCGTCGGGCGGCCACCCCCGCCTTGGCTGGGGCTGGGCCTCGACGCGGCGAGAGCGGCCTGACGGGCACGCTCCTCGTCCTCGCGTGCCTTCTGCGCCTTCCAGTCCTCGTAGCGCTGCCGCTGCCCCTGCAGGCCGCTGACCTTCTGCTGCGCTTCGAAGAGTTGCTTCTCGACGCTCGCCTTGTCGGCTTCGAGCCTCTCGTTCTGCGCGGCCTGGGTGTCCTGCGCGTGCTGCGCGGCGCTTTGGGCGTTGTCGGCCTCGTGCTTGGCCGCCTCGGCCGCGCGTTTGCGCTCCTGCGCGATCTCCAGTTTCTTGCGCGCGGTCGCGTCCTTGTTGGACTTGTCCGTCTGCGCGCGCTTCATCGTGTCGAGCGCGTTGAGCCTGCTGCCGCCGACCGCGTCGAGCATCTGGGCGCGGCCGAGCAGTTCCTTCGGGCTGTTGGCCGTCAGGTATGCCGAAACCGAGCCGATCTTGCTGCCCTGCTGGAAGCTGGCGGCGGCGAACCTGTCGAGGTCGGCGCGGGCCTTTTCGATGGCAGCCTGCGCCGCGTCGGATTCGGTGCGCGCGGCCTGCGCGTCGCGATCGGCCTGCGCGGCTTCGTCCTGCGCGGTCTCCGCGTCGACCCTCGCCTTGTTGGCCTCTTCCATTTTCAGCTCGACGTCGTCGTTGAGCTGGGCGAGCTTCGACTCGGCCTGGGCCAGCTGGTTCGTGAGCCTGCCGACGTCGCCCGCCTTGGCGTTGGCGTCGGCCTTGCTGGAGTTGATCTCGGAGTCGCTGGGATTCGGCGGGGGCGGCGGTACCGCAACGGCGGTACCCGTCACCCCGAGCAACAGGGCGACACCGAGCGCGCCAATGGTCACGCCACGGCGGGCGCGTGCCCCAGACCCGGCTTCACCACGCACGATCCACCCACCTCCTGATCTTGAACAATGAACTCACTGTGCCACTGCCGTCACAGCATTACCAGAAGCACCACCAGGAACTTACACACCGTAGGCACCATTTCCCCTCAACGGGGGACGACAGACGACCGTTTCGTCACTCGAACGGCCGCCGGTGGATGAGACGTTCCTGACCCGCGTGTCGGCTTGCCAGTCAAAGTGAGCGGGAACGGTCCGGAACCGGGGGGGGCGACTTGAATTTAAAAAAGGACGGGCGTACTGTTTGAGGAGACGAACGAGGTGTGCCATCCCGCGTCCGGACCTACGGTGGGGGTGCGCAAGACTCGCTCCCGGCCGACCCGAACGGCCTGGAGAACTCACCGAACTGACCCGCCACTGGAGTTAGAAGTGACCGCACCCGCCAGCAAGGACAGCTTCGGCGCCAAAGACACGCTGAAGGTGGGCGACGCCTCCTACGAGGTGTTCCGCCTGAACAAGGTCGAGGGCTCCCAGCGCCTTCCCTACAGCCTGAAGATCCTGCTCGAGAACCTGCTGCGGACCGAGGACGGCGCGAACATCACCGCCGACCACATCCGCGCGCTCGGCAACTGGGACGCCAAGGCCGACCCGTCGATCGAGATCCAGTTCACGCCCGCCCGCGTGATCATGCAGGACTTCACCGGCGTGCCCTGCGTCGTCGACCTCGCCACCATGCGCGAGGCCGTCACCGACCTCGGCGGCGACCCGGACAAGGTCAACCCGCTCGCCCCCGCCGAGCTGGTCATCGACCACTCCGTGATCATCGACGTCTTCGGCCGCGCCGACGCCTTCGAGCGCAACGTCGAGATCGAATACGAGCGCAACCGCGAGCGCTACCAGTTCCTTCGCTGGGGCCAGGGCGCCTTCGACGAGTTCAAGGTCGTCCCGCCGGGCACCGGCATCGTGCACCAGGTCAACATCGAGCACCTCGCGCGCACGGTGATGGCCCGCAACGGCCAGGCGTACCCCGACTCCTGCGTCGGCACCGACTCGCACACCACCATGGTCAACGGCCTCGGCGTGCTGGGCTGGGGCGTCGGCGGCATCGAGGCCGAGGCCGCCATGCTGGGCCAGCCGGTCTCCATGCTCATCCCGCGCGTCGTGGGCTTCAAGCTCACCGGCGAGATCCCGACCGGCGTGACCGCCACCGACGTCGTGCTCACCATCACCGAGATGCTGCGCAAGCACGGTGTGGTCAGCAAGTTCGTCGAGTTCTACGGCGAGAGCGTCGGCGCGGTGCCGCTGGCCAACCGCGCCACCATCGGCAACATGAGCCCGGAGTTCGGTTCCACCGCGGCGATCTTCCCGATCGACGAGGAGACCGTCCGCTACCTCAAGCTCACCGGCCGCTCCGAGGAGCAGGTCGCGCTCGTCGAGACCTACGCCAAGGAGCAGGGCCTCTGGCACGACCCGTCGCACGAGCCGGAGTACTCCGAGTACATCGAGCTGGACCTGTCGACGGTCGTCCCGTCGATCGCCGGCCCGAAGCGACCGCAGGACCGCATCGAGCTCACCGACGCGAAGAACTCGTTCCGCAAGTCGATCCACGACTACGTGGGCGGCGAAGAGGTCCCGCACACCAACGTGGACGAAGCCGTCGAGGAGTCGTTCCCGGCCAGCGACCCGGCCGCCCTCTCGTTCAAGGACGAGGGCGCGGTCGACATCCAGTCCGCGGCGAACGGCCACAGCGGCCGCCCGACCAACCCGGTCAAGGTCAGCACCCCCGACCGCGGCGAGTTCATCCTCGACCACGGCGCCGTGGTGATCGCCTCGATCACCTCCTGCACCAACACGTCCAACCCGTCGGTCATGCTCGGCGCGGCGCTGCTCGCCCGGAACGCGGTCGACAAGGGTCTCGCGGTCAAGCCGTGGGTCAAGACCTCGATGGCGCCGGGTTCGCAGGTCGTCACCGACTACTACGACAAGGCCGGTCTCTGGCCGTACCTGGAGAAGCTGGGCTACCACCTGGTCGGCTACGGCTGCACCACCTGCATCGGCAACTCCGGCCCGCTCTCGGACGAGATCTCCGCGGCGATCCAGGAGAACGACCTCACCGCGGTTTCGGTGCTCTCGGGCAACCGGAACTTCGAAGGCCGCATCAACCCCGACGTGAAGATGAACTACCTCGCGTCGCCGCCGCTGGTCATCGCGTACGCGCTCGCCGGCACGATGGACTTCGACTTCGAGGCCCAGCCGCTCGGCAAGGACACCGACGGCAACGACGTCTTCCTGAAGGACATCTGGCCGTCGGCCAAGGAGATCCAGGAGACCATCGACTACGCGATCACGCAGGAGATGTTCACCAAGGACTACGCCGACGTCTTCGACGGTGGCGAGCGGTGGAAGTCGCTGCCGACCCCCGAGGGCAAGACCTTCGACTGGGACGCGGAGTCCACCTACGTCCGGAAGCCCCCGTACTTCGAGGGCATGCAGGCGGAGCCCGCCCCGGTCACCGACATCTCCGGCGCGCGCGTGCTGGCGAAGCTGGGCGACTCGGTCACCACCGACCACATCTCCCCCGCCGGCGCGATCAAGCCGGGCACCCCGGCCGCGCAGTACCTGACCGAGCACGGCGTGGAGAAGAAGGACTTCAACTCCTACGGCTCGCGTCGCGGTAACCACGAGGTCATGATCCGCGGCACCTTCGCGAACATCCGGCTGCGCAACCAGCTGCTGGACGACGTGCAGGGCGGCTACACCCGCGACTTCACCCAGGACGACGCCCCGCAGGCGTTCATCTACGACGCGGCGCAGAACTACGCGGCGCAGGACATCCCGCTGGTCGTCCTGGGCGGCAAGGAATACGGCTCCGGTTCGTCCCGTGACTGGGCGGCCAAGGGCACGCGCCTGCTGGGCGTGCGCGCGGTGATCACCGAGTCGTTCGAGCGCATCCACCGGTCGAACCTGATCGGCATGGGCGTCATCCCGCTGCAGTTCCCGGCGGGCGAGTCGGCCTCGTCGCTCGGCCTCGACGGCACCGAGACGTTCGACATCTCGGGTATCACGAAGCTGAACGACGGCGAGACCCCGCGCACGGTCCACGTCACCGCGACGAAGACCGACGGCACCAAGGTGGAGTTCGACGCGGACGTCCGCATCGACACCCCGGGTGAGGCGGACTACTACCGCAACGGCGGCATCCTGCAGTACGTCCTGCGGAAGATGACCCAGGCGTAAGCACGGCACACGAAGGCCCCTTTCCCCGCACTTTGGGGAAAGGGGCCTTTCGCGTTCTTCGGTACCGTGCGGGTATGACCACGGGGAGAGTTCAGGTCGAAAACGGCGAATTGGCGTACGAGGCCCGGGGCGATGGCGATCCGGTGATCCTGCTGCACGGCGGGATCCTCGGCTCCCGGATGTGGGACGCGGAGATGACGGTGCTCGAACGCCACCACACCGCCATCCGGTACGACGCGCGCGGGCACGGCGAGTCGTCCACGCCGACGGAGCGATTCAGCCACTACGAGGATCTCCGCGAGCTGATGGCCACGCTGGGACTCCCCCGCGCGTCGCTGGTCGGACTCTCCGGTGGTGGCCGGATCGCGGTCGACTTCGCGCTGACCTACCCGGATCTGGTCGAGAACCTCGTGCTCGTCGCCACCGGCCTCAGCGCGATGGTGACGAAGGATCCTTTCGTCTTGGAACAGACCAAGAAGCTCGAAGAGGCGGGCGCTCGGGGCGATCTTTCCGGCGCCATCGAGTGCATCCTGCGCATGTGGGTGGACGGGCCGCGGCGCGCACCCGCGGACGTCGATCAGCGAGTCCGGCGGCTGTGCCAGGAGATGTACACGCAGACGATAGTCCGGCACGGGCTCTCGGGCTTCACGCTGATGGACGAGCTCCGGGCCATCGAGCGCACCGGCGAGCTGACCCCACGCACCTTGACCTTGGTGGGAGATCTGGATTCCTCGGACATTCTCGCCATCGCCTGCCAGATCGAAAGCGAAGCACGCGACGCCCGGAAACTGGTCGTCCCCGGGGTCGCGCATATGATCAATCTGGAGAAGCCCGCCGAGTTTTCCCGGATGGTGCTGGATTTCCTGGCCTGCTCGTGAGTGGTGAGCTTGATCCTCAAGCAGGGTAAGGCAAACGTGGCGTGCCGGAGTTGGCGGCAGGAGCGGGACTCGCCGAAGAGACACCTTCCCGACTGTCCATAAGGGACAGTTTCTGCGGCGTCAGTGTCCGAGTCGAGCGATTTGTGCGGTTTGACGAGGGGTCCGGTCAGCCCAGTCGAGACGAGGTTTCGGTTTGCCTCTGCGCAGCACGGTGACCTCATGGCGCAGGACCAGCACCTCGACGTTCTCGGGCGCCGACGGGCGGCGAGCAACACCACCAGGCCCACCAGCCGAAAGAAGGTCGGATAGAGCAGACGCAACGACATGGCCGGCGATCATGCCTTACCCGTCGAACGTGCCTGTCACGGCAGGTCGGATGCATGAACCGCGAGAATCCGGCGGGACTACTTCGCTCGGCGGGTCGTCTGAAGGGTGGCGATCGGGCGTTTGTCGGCGGCTTTGAGCGCGGCCTGTGTGCGTTGGTAGAGGGGAAGTTCGCAGGTGGGGATGGGGCTGTTGATCTCCCTGCGCAAGGTTCCGGCCTCGTCCAGCAAGCCGGCCGTCTCTTCCCAGCGGTGCTGTTCACAAGCGATCGCGGCCATCGCCTCGAGCACGCTGGCCATCCGCCACCGGTCGCCTAGTTTGCGGTGCAGGGTAAGGCTTCGTTCAAGGAGCGTGCGGGCTTCCGCCGAGCCGGTCGCGTGGTGTACCAGGCCGAGCAGGTTCAGCGTCCAGGCGATTCCTTCCAGGAATCCGTTGTGCTCGGAAACCGTGTGCGCCTTGGCGAGCAGCTGGAGCGCCTGCGTGTTGTCGCCTCGGTAATGCGCTACCGCGCCGAGATGGATGACCGCGCTGGCGGTCGACTCCGCGTCGCCCAGTTCCTCCGAACGGCGCAGACTTTCCTGCGCCCACGCGACGGCTGAGTCGAAGTCGCCGCGCAGCCATGCGGTGAAGGCGCACAGCTGCAGGGCTCGCGCGATCCCTGGAGCGTCGTCGATGGCTTGGAAGGTCTCCAGAGCGGACCGGTGGTACTCCAGGGCCTGCTGGTAGCTGGCATGTTCCCGGCAGATCGAGCCGAGTAGCAGACGAGTGCTGGCAACGCCGTGCACGTCACCGAGCGACTGGTACAAGTCCAGGTTCTGCTCGGCCAGCTGTGCGGCAGCGTCGTAGTCGCACTGAAGGAAGGTGAGGGTGACCGCCCCGGCGATTGCCTTCGCCCGCAGCGCGGAGGGGGCCTGCCCAGCATGATCCAGAGCGCCCGCCAGCCACTTCCGGCCATCCCCGTAGTGTCCGCGCAGCCGGCAGTACCGCGACAGTGAGCCGGCCAGTCGCAAGACCGGTGCGGGATCGGGATGCGCCATTGTCCAAGTGATGGCAGCTCGAAAGTTCTCGTGCTCGGCGGTCAGCCGGTCCAGCCACTCCACGGCACTCACACCGTCGAGGTGTTCTTCCGCCCGTTCGGCCAGTGCCAGGTGGAATTCGGCGTGTCGTCGCCGCGCGCCGGCCAGTTCGTTCCCCACCAGCTGGACGGCGGCGAACTGGTGGATGGTGTCCAGCAGGTGGTAACGCGCGGCGCCGACTTCCTTGGCCACCAATGACTTCTCTACCAATCGGCCAAGCAGGGCGGCAGCATCGTCGCCGTGCGGCCATAGTGCCGTGACGGCGGATAGCCCGAAACTCCCGGCGAACACGGCAAGCCGCCGGAACAGTGCGCGTTCGTCGGGATTGAGCAGGTCGTAGCTCCACTTGATGGTCCTGTGCAGTGCCCGATGCTGGGGACGTGCGACCTGGCTGCCGGACAAGAGCGTGTGAAAGCGGTCGTCCAGGTGTTCGGCGATCTGCCGGATCGGCAGCGCCGCCGCGCGGGCCGCCGCCAGCTCGAGAGCGAGTGGCAGCCCGTCCAAGCGTGCACAGATCAAGGCCATCTCGTGTGCGGTAGCCCCGTCCGTGCCGATCTGGGCTCCGGCGTCCTGTGCCCGATCGAGGAACAGCCGGACCGCGTCGTAGCGGAGAAGATCTCGGTGGGAATGCGGGGCGCCGGGGTCCGGGGTTGCCAGGGGCCGCAGAGCGTGGATCGTTTCACCCGGCACATGCAGCGGCTCTCGGCTCGTTGCCAAGACCCGTAACTCAGGACAGCTGGGGAGCACCGCACAGGCTAGCTGCGCGCAGGCGTCGACGAGATGCTCGCAGTTGTCGAGTACCAGAAGGAGCGCTTGATCTGCCAGGTGGTCGACCAGGCTGTCGATGATACTGCGACCGCCCTGCTCACTCAGGCTGAGAGCGTCGGCGATCGCCTGCGGTACGAGGTCGGATTCGGCCAGTGGGGCTAGATCTACGAAGCAGACAGGTTGGGCGTGCTGCGCCGCTATGGCCACGGCCAGCCGCGTCTTTCCACAGCCTCCGGGGCCGGTGACGGTGACCAGACGCCGCCGGGCGAGAGACCGCCGCAGCGTCGACATGTCTGCCTCCCGGCCGACAAGGCGAGTGAGCGGCACTGGCAAGCGCCCTCTGAAGCGGTGGCCGGTCACGGTCACTTCCGGAGCAACCGGCTGATCGAGCGAGGGGTCGGCGGTGAGTATGGCTGTTTCGAGCCGGCGTAGCTTCGGGCCTGGTTCGATTCCCAGTTCGTCGATCAATGTGGCGCGGGCGCGTTGGTAGGCGGACAAGGCATCGGCTTGACGGCCCGAGCGGTACAGGGCAAGGATCAGCTGTTCCCACAACTGTTCCCGGAACGGGTGCTGGATGACGAGGAATTCCAGTTCGCCGACTGCGGTGATGTGTTCGCCGAGGGCGAGGCGGGCACTGATCAGGTCCTCTGTGGCGGCAAGTCTGGCCTCGTTGAGCCGGGTTGTCTCGGCACGCCGCCATTCGCCGGGACGGCAGTCGGTCAATGCCTCGCCACGCCACATCTTCAACGCGGCCTGCAGCGACTCGGTTGCCGCTTTGAGGTCTCCTGCGGCCAACGCGTTTCGCCCTTGCGCAGAGAGAGTTTCGAAGCGGATGGCGTCCACCGCGTCCGCGGGTGCGCGCAGTACGTAGCCGGAATCCCGGGTGGCGATCAGATCCGGGAGACCGGCCTCACGAAGCCACCGGCGCAGGTGAGCCAGGTGGCTGTGCAGGGTTTTCGGGGCGGCTGGTGGTCCCGCGTCAGCCCACAACGCGTCGATGAGCGCCCCACGGGTCACCGTCTTGTCCGGCGGCGATGCCAGACGGGCGATCAAGGTGCGTTGTCCCCCACCGTGCAACTCCACCACGCCGCCGGGCCCGAGTACCTCCACCGGCCCCAACAGATGGATCTTCACATTTTCCGGCATTCCCACCCCCACCTGCATCCCCCATCCGCAGGTCAGACACGGATCCGAGAATCATCGATGCTATCCGCTCCGCCGGGAAAGCAAGGGTTTGAACAAGGCCAAAAGCGTCATTTTCGCAAATCGGACAATCGGCTGTCATCGCCCAATGCCTGGATCATCGAAACCCGCCGAGCGAGACCTGGCGGTTTCACTGGACCTCCCCGACGTGACAATGCGGAGCTGAGCGTCCAGGTCGATGCGTGCGAGCTGGAGCCAGGCAAGACGACGTTTCGTGGGGCAGGCCATCACCAACACCGGCACCGGGCGTCACCTCTCCGAGTACGGCCGGGAAACGCGGTCGTGCAATCCACTGGATGACCTGGTCCTTACCGAGGGCACATCTTCATGGGGCAGGAATCGGGTCCGCCAGAGCCCGCTCGACCTCGTCGAGTCTTTCGACGACCGCCACCCGGCCCGGGTAGGCCGTCGCCCCACCCGCTTTCACCTCCCGGCCGGTGACCAGCAGAACCACGGTTTCCAACGGGTCCACCAGACCGCGTTCGACGGCACTTTCCAGCCCGGCCAGGGCCGCGGCCCCGGCTGGTTCGGCACCCACGCCTGCCCGGCCGGCCAAGGTCGCGACCGCGTTCAGCAGGGCGTCATCGGTGACCGCCACCATTTCTCCGCCGCCTCGGCTTACCGCGTCCAGCACGGCATCACCGATGGCCGGGTGTACCACCGCGATGCCGTCGGCGACCGTGGCTGCGGGCTCCAGCTCCGTCTGCCCGGCGGGCGTGCCGAACCAGGCTCGCACCAACGGCTGACAGCGCTCGGCCTGTACCCCGATCAGACGTGGTTGGCGCGCTGCGAGGCCGCAGCTGACGAGTTCGGCGAAGCCCTTGTCGAGCGCCACCAACGTGGGGCCGTCGCCGACCGGGACGATCATCACGTCCGGAACCCGGCGTTCGAGTTGTTCCCACACCTCGAACGCCACCGTCTTCTTCGCCTCGATGGTGAACGGGTTGGCGCCGGTGTTGCGGTCGAGCCAGCCGAACGTGCGGGCGGCGGCCCGGGAGAGCTCGACAGCGGCCGCATAACCTTCGCGCACCTGAAAGACCTGTGCACCGGCCTGCGTCATGAGCGCGAGCTTCCCCGGACGGCAGTCGGTGGACACGAAGATGACTGCCCGCATTCCGGCTGCCGCGGCACCGAAGGCGGTGGCCACAGCCGCGTTGCCGGTGGAGGCTGTCGTGATCGTATCCACTCCGCGCCGCAGCCCGTCTTCGATCACGAGCGCGGTGGCACGGTCCTTGTTGGACGCGCTCGGATTACGCGTCTCATCCTTGATCCATAGCTGCGGCGTGCCCAGCTCCCGTCTCAGAGCCGGTGCGGGCAAGAGCGGGGTGCCGCCGACCGGCAGCGGGTACCGCACCGGATCATCGGGAACCGGCAGCAGCTTCCGGTATCGCCACATGGTGAACGAACCCGGCCGCCCCCGCGACATCAGCGCGGGGCTATAGTCGTATTGCAGCCATTCACATCCCGCCAGGTCGGCCGACCCGGTCACGCTGCCCACGTCGTAACCACCCCTCTGTGTGTCAGACTGCCCGGGAACCGGCGGGCAGCTCGTCGGCGCCGAGCACATCCTCGCCGTAAAGATCCCGCAGCCAGTTGGTCTGGTAGACGGTGTCGAGGTAGCGCTCGCCGAGGTCCGGGGCGATGGCCACAGCGGTGAGTTCACGCGCGTCGCGCCGGGCCAGCCAGTCCATCGCGCCGCTGACCACTGTGCCGGTGGAGCCGCCGAACAGGAATCCGCTTCCGGCCAACCGATGGCAGGCACGGACGGTGTCCGCCTCCTCGACACGTACCACATCGTCCACATAGGACTCGTCGAGTAGCGGTGGACGGACGCTTGTGCCCAGGCCGGGAATCATCCTGCGGCCCGGCGGACCGCCGAAGGTCACCGAGCCGGCGCTGTCCACCGCGACGACCCGCACCGGCCGGTGCCACTCGCAGAAGTAGCGTGCGCAGCCCATCAGGGTCCCCGTGGTCCCGGCCCCGACGAACAGCACGTCCAGCTGCGGGAACGCGGCCGCGATCGCCGGGGCGGTCCTGCGGTAGTGCGCCTCCCAGTTGCCCGGATTGGCGTACTGGTTGAGCCATACGTACCGGTCGTCGGAGGCGCACAGCGCACGGACGTGGTCGATCCGTGCACCGAGAAAGCCGCCGACGGTGTCCGGTTCGGTGATGACGTGCACCTGGCTGCCCAACGCCTCCATCAGCCGCCTGGTCGACAGGTTGCAGCGGGAGTCGGTCACGCACAGGAACCGGTAGCCCTTGCTCGCCGCGATCATGCTCAGCGCCACGCCCAGGTTCCCGGACGAAGACTCGACCAGGATCGACCCCGGCATCAGGACTCCGTCCCGCTCGGCGGCCGCCACCATCTCGGTGGCGGCCTTCAGCTTGATCGAGCCGGCGAAGTTGAACCCTTCACACTTCAGGAAGAGCGAGTGCCCGAAGATCGACCGAAGATCGACGTAGAGCTCGTCTTCGTTGAAGTCCTGGGGAACGGATATGACCGGCACCTTTGCCCCCTTCATTTGTGTGGCAGCTACTCGGCCGCTCATCCGTACCGGCGCAGCTCGTAAAAGAAGTCGTCGACGACCCGCAACTCGCGGGAGCGGACCACTTCCTCGTAGACGTACTTGCCCACCGCGAGATCGAGCACTCCGAGGCCGAAGGGCGAGAACACCACCGGCCGGTCGGCCGGTACCGTCACCCGCCCGGAGATCACGTCGTCCAACGTGCCGTGCAGGAAGTCCCGGTCGCCCGTGAGCTGTTCGGCCAGATGTGGCGAGGTATCGGCTTTCAGGCAGTGCTCGATGTCGTCGACGATGTTGGTCGAGGCGAGCACGATCTCCGGCGCGAGGTCGCGTAGCGACACGTGCAGCACCAACGGATTGTGTTCGAACCACGCCGGTTCGCTGACATGCGGCTGACCGGCGACGGTGGCGAAGACCACCAGGTCGGCCGACCGGATCAACCGCTCGGCGTCCTCGTGCACGGTGATCCGGCCGCCGGTGCCCGACCGCTCCAGGTAACCACGGAAGCCTGCCGCGCTGTCGGCGGACAGGTCGTGCACGCCGATCTCGGCGAAGGACCAGCCCGTGCCGGCCAGGAAGGTGTGGATGTAACGGGCGATCAGGCCCGCCCCGAAGAACCCGACGCGCATCGGGCGTCGCCGGCCGCGGGACAGCCAGTCGGCCGCCGACGCCGCCAGCGCGGCCGTCCTGGTGGCGCTGATGATCGAGCTTTCCAGGCAGGCGAACGGGTAGCCGGTGTCGTGGTCGTTGAGGATCAGCACGGCCGAGGCCCTCGGGATGCCGGTCCCCACGTTCTCCGGGAAGCTGGAGATCCACTTCAGGCCGGCCACCCGCACCTGCCCGCCGATCGCGGCGGGCAGCGCGATGATCCTGGAGGACGGACGGTCAGGGAAACGCAGGAAGTAGGACGGCGGGTTCACCGAATCACCGGCGCTGTGCAGCCGATAGGCGGCCTCGACCAACTCCACGATCAGGTTTTCACGCCCCCGCAGCGTATGCTGGACCTGGGCGCCGGAGATCACCGCGAACGATGGCACGGTGATCGGTTCGGTGGCGATCGGTTCGGACATTGCGGGCTCCGTTGCGGTGGAACGGATTGTGGTCATCTTGTGGTCACCTCCACGGTTGGCGAGCAGTCGGCCAGGCGCACCGGGTCGGCCATCGCGACAAGCACTTCGCGCGGTCCCTCGTAGGGGTCTCTGCTGTGCGCGGTACGGATGTTGTCGACGAGCATCAGGTCGCCGGCCTGCCACGGCTCGCGTGCGGTGGTGGCCTCGTAGACCTTGTTGATCAGTCGGATGACGTCCTCGCCGATCGCGTCACCGTTGCCGAAGCGGGTGTTGAACGGCAGGGCGTCGGCGCCATGAACGTCCACCAGGTACTCGCGCACCTCCGGGTCCAGGGTCCACTCGTTGAGGAACGCGATCTGGTTGAACCAGCAGCGTCGGCCGGTGACCGGATGACGCACCACGGCGCTGCGGCGCTGCCTGGTGCGCAGTCCACCACCGGGTTGCCACTCGAAGTCGATCGCGTTGGCACGGCAGTAGCTCTCGACGGCGCCACGGTCCTCGGTGCCGAAGGCTGCGGCGATCGACGCCCCCATCTCGTCGTTGTAGGTGCGGGTGAGCAGCCAGCCCTCCCGCTCGAACCGCTCGACCACCTCGCCGGGCAGCGCCTCGAGCACACTCGGCGAGTCGGCCACCCCAGTGGCTCCGCCGACGGTGGGCGCGCGAAGACAGGCGAACAGCATCAGGCCGGGGAACTCAAGCGTGTAACTCAGTTCGTGGTGCATGCACATCGGCTGGTTCGCAGGCCACGTCGATGACGAGTACACGCCGCCGAAGTAGGTCTTCCGGGATGCGAAGGCCTCCCTCTCGGTCATCAGACCGGTGGGCACCATGACTCGGAAGACGGCACCGATCTCGGCCGCGTCGCACAGCCCGAGACCGCGGAGGAGGACCGAACCGTGCTCGGCGACGACGGCTCGCAGCGCGTCCGAGTGCTCGGCCGCCCAGCTCAGTGCGTCGCCGTTGGCATCGATCCGCAGTATCGGAGGTGTGCCGGGCCGCAAGTCCACGGCGAGCTGTGACGCCCGGGATGAGGACGACATCTCGGTTTCCTTTCAGTTGCCACTCGGGGAAGAAGTCAGCAATTCGACGGCGCTCCGTTCGGACCTGTCGTCGAGGATCGCGGCCATATCGGTGAGGATCGGATGCCGGGTGACGTCGGTGAGGGACACCGCACGGTCCAGGGCGATCACCAGCCGCACTGCCGACAGCGACGTGCCACCCCGGTCGAAGAAGTGGTCCCGCCGGCCGATCTGGCCGGCCGGGATCCCGAGCACCGTCGCCCACGCGGCCGCCAGCCGAACTTCGGCCGGTGTACCCGGCGCCTGGAAGTCTTTCTTCGTGACGTCGTGGGCGTCGAGTTCTGCGGCGAGCGCCGTCAGCGTTCTCCTGTCGATCTTGCCGTTGGCGGTCAGCGGCAGACCTTCCCTCCAATGGAAGGCCGACGGGACCATGTACTCGGGCAGCGACTCACCCAGCCGGTCCCGTATGACACCGGCCTCGAGTGGCCGCCGACCGGAGTAGAAGGCCACCAGACGCTTGCTCTGGTCGGGCCCCTCGGCGACCACTACGGCACTGTCACGGACTTCGGCCACCCGCGACAAGGCGTTCTCGATCTCGCCGATCTCGATCCGGAAGCCACGGATCTTGACCTGGTTGTCCCGGCGGCCGAGGAACTCGAGCTTGCCCTCCGGCTGCCAGCGGCCGTAGTCGCCGCTCCGGCAGATCCGCTGACCCTCGCGGTGCGGATCGACCGTGAAGACCAGTCGGGTGCGCTCGGGGTCGTTGATGTACCCGCGGCCGACGCAGACCCCGGAGAAGACGATCACGCCGGGGGCGCCCAGCGGCACCGGTGACAGGTTCTCGTCGACGACGTAGACGTGCACGTTGTCGATGGGGCGGCCGAGCGGGACCCGTTCGCCGGCCGGTACCCGGTCCATGACCTCGTGGACGGCGTCGTCCGAGGTCTCCGTCAGCCCGTACGTGTTGACCAGCTTGATCTTGGGCTGGGCCGCGAACCAGCGCTCTACGAGCTCCTTCTTCACGAAGTCGCCGGTGGGCGACACCGTATGCAGGTCCGGCAGTTCGCGGGGGTGCTGCTCCAGATAGGACAGGACGACGTCGAGATATGACGGCACGACCTGGAGCACGGCAGCCCGGCCGTCGGCGATCGTGTCGACGAACCGCTCGATGTCCAGGATCACCTCCTGCTCGACCAGCAGGGTCCGCCCACCGACCAGCAGCGCGGCGACCAGCTGCCACACCGAGATGTCGAAGCACTGCGGTCCGGTCTGGGGGATCACCTCGCCCTCGCGGATCTCCAGGTCGGCGATCTTGGCGTAGATGTGGTTGAGCATGCCCACGTGCTCACACATCGCGCCCTTGGGTTCTCCGGTGGAGCCCGAGGTGAACAGGATGTAGGCGAGCTGGTCCGGCGCGACGTCGATGCCGAGATTCCCGTCGGCATGGTCCTCCTGGTAGGCCGCGTCGACGCTGAGGATCCCGATTCCGGGCAGGGTGTCGAGGGCCGCGTCGAGCGTGGTGGTGCTGCCGCGTTCGGTCAGCACGAGCCCGCACTCGGCGCGGGCGAGCGCGGTCGCGATGCGATCGGCCGGGAAATGCGGCTCCAGGGGCAAGTACACGCCACCGGCCTTGAATATCGCGAGGACGGCGGCCATCCAGTCCAGGTTGCGTTCCATCACCACCGCGACGACGCCTTCGCGGCGCAGGCCCCGCGCCATCAGGGTTCGTCCCAGCCGGTTGGCGCGGGCGTTGAGCTCCCGGTAGGTCCACTGCCGGCCGCCGTGCACGGCCGCGACGGCATCCGGGTGTGCCTCCACTCGCTGCTCGAACAGCTCGTGTACCCGCCTGTCCGGCAGCTCCCGGCGAAGTCCGGCGAGTCCGTTGAGCTGGAAGTGGAGTTCCTCGGCGGACAGCAGGCTCTGCCGTTCGTGCTCGGCCTCCGGATCGGCGGCGATCAGCGCGAGCGCGGTGCGGTGATAGCCGGCGATCCTGGCGGCACAGCCGGCGTCGATGACGTCGGTCCGGTACCGCAACACAAGCTGGCCGCTGTGCCGCGAGATCCCCAACCACAGCACGGTGTTCTCGGCCAGGTCTTGATCGTCACCGGCCGGATCGAGCACGGTCGAGAACGGCGGTTCGGTCAGGCCCAGCTCGCGCCCGAGATCATCGACCGGGAAATCCTTGTGCGACAGAAGTTCCGACTCGGCTCGATAAGTGCCCAGGAGCAACGCCCGCCACGAGCTCGGTTCGGTCGTCAGCCGGCAGGGCAACGGCCGGCCGCCCGCCACGGCGACGTAGCCGGTCGTGACCTCTCGCTCGCCGGACAGCGCGGCGAGCACCTTGGCGTGCGCGGCCAGCAGCACCGAACTGAGCGACACCGCCAGCTCGTCCGCGAGCCGCCACAACGTCGCCATCTCCTCGCCGGGGAGCGGCACCTCGCGCTCGGCGACGCCCGGCACCGGATCGGTGGTCCACCGTGGGATCGCGGTGAACCCGCCCGTGACGAGCACACTCCGCCAGAATTCCCGGCCTGCTTCCGCTGGCGTTTCCATCAGACCTTTCACCTCCGCTCGACGTCGACGTTCCGGCGAACCAGCGGGTCGGCCGAGTTGTCCGGCATCTCCCGGGCCGGGTTTCCGCCCCACCGTGCGCGCTGTGGCATTTCCTCGCCCTTCATGAGGAAGGAGTCGGGGGCCAGCACCGCGCCGTCGCCCATCGTCACGCCGTAGTGGACGAGTGCGCCGGTCCCGATGGTGCAGCCGGAACCGATCGTGGTGCGGTCGGACTTGAGGGCGAAGTCCTCCAGTGAGTGGCACTGGATCGAACTTCCCGCGTTGAGCGTGCAGTCGTCGCCGATCGTCACCAGGTCCTTTTCCGCCATGGTGCAGCCGTCGTCGAAGAGCCTCTTGCCGAGCCGGACACCCAGCAGCCGCCAGGCCACGTTCTTGAGCGGGGTGCCGTTGAGCGCCAAGTGCATGTGCCCGGTCATCTTCAGAAAACGTTCCCGCCGCCAGCAATCAACCTGGTAGATCGAGCAGGATGTCGGCCGCGTGCCCCGGAATCCCGTAGCGGCACGTTCGACCAGCGTGAAGTAGAGCACGCCGAACAGCAGGGAAAAGATGAGGGACAACGCGATCGCCGGCGCTCCCCACGAGCCGTAGAGGTCCGTGGCCCAGAAACCGATCAGGGCGAGCACGAAGGCGTAGAACCACCGCGACAGCAGGAGCCAGCCAATGGTGCGGGCGTTGTGCTTGTTCTTGGCCGCGAGACGGCGTGGCAGCTCGGGTCCGGTGGCCAGATGGTGGAACCTGCTGTCCCGCTCGACCGTACGCGGGATCTCGAAGCTGGGCGAGCCCAGCAGACCGACACCTTCCCGGACCTCTCCGTCGATCGGGACCATGACCTTCGTCGCGAGCAGGCAGTTGTCACCGGTCCTGCCCTGCGAGGGATAGACGATTTCGTTGCCCAGGAAGTTGCGTGGCCCGATCGAGGTTCGCGACACCTGGAAGGACGAGCCGGAGAAGTCGGCATTGACGATCGACAGTCCGTCGGCGATCACCGTGCCGCTGCCGACGGAGACCAGATAGGGGGTCTCATGCTTCACTTTCTTGCCGAAGTTCGCCCCGGTCTGCACGACCGGAGTGAGGCGATACCCGAGCCGGCGCAGATAGCCGACGATGTAGGAACTGTCCCCGAGCAACTTGATGAAGAACGTCCAGTTGGTCAGGCGCGCGATCGTCCGATGGACGGCGTAGTGGAATCCGTACAGGCGGTAGACCTTGTCCGGTTCGATGGCGAGGTTGAGCATGCGCGGGACGGTCACGACGACGAGGAGGCCGACGAGCGCGGAGCCGAAGAACAGCACGAAGGAGGTCACCAGCGCTGCGCCGTAGAACCTCCAGTTCGTGAAGGCCGACGGCCCTGGCTCGAGCAGCATGGCGAGCACCGGGGACTTGGCGAACAGGAGATCCACGCCGCCGAACGCCAGCGGAGCGTAGAAGAACAGCACGCTCACCAGTTGCAGGACGGTGTAGGCGGCCCTTCTCCCGGTGCCGCAGCCGGCCGGTTCGACCCCCAGGTAATACGCTCCGGTCGGCTGCGCCGGGGACCCGTGCCAGCGCTCGCCGCCGGGCACGGCCTGCCCGGCGTGCAGCGAGGAGGTATGGCCGAGCTGGGCCCCATCGCCGAGCGAGGTCTCGATGTCGAGCACCGCCTTCTCGCCGACGAAAACGTCCTTCCCGAGGGTGACCGCGCCCGTCTGGATCTCGCCGGCGCAGGCCCGGTAGCAGGTAAGGTACGTGTCCTTGCGGATGACCGTGCCGTCGCCGATGGTGAGCAGGTCGGTGCACACCGGCGCATGCCGGGAGAAGATCACGGCACCGCGCCCGACTCTCGCACCCAGCGCCCTCAGATAGAGCACGTAGAGCGGCGAACCGGCGAACAGGACCAGCGGGTTCAGCGTGACCAACGTCTTGACCACCCAGAAGCGGACGTAGGCCAGGCTCCAGATGCGGATCCGCTGGTGCCGCCACCGGCCGATGAGCACCCATTTCGCCAAGATCGGGAGAGCGCACACGCCAACGAAACCCGCGACGCCGGCCAGCGCCATCCGCAGGTAGTCATCGAGCAGGCTGCCATCCCCAGCGGAAATCCAGTCGACGCCTTGCTCGACGGCGAGCGCGGCAAGGTAGGCGTACCCGAGCAGGATCAGAAACTGCAGCGTTCCGCAGAGGACGTACTGCCGTGCGCTGACCGGCGTCGCCACCTCGATGGCCGCCTGGGCCGGCTCGACCGGGGTATCGCTCGATGGCGCGAGCGCCGTCGCCAGGCTTCTGATCGTGGGATGCTGGTAGATGTCCTTTATGGACACTGATGGCAGGTCCCCGTGCTTCCTGACCCGGGCACAGAACCGGGCCATCACCATCGAGTCGGCGCCGAGGTCGTCGAAGAAGTGGCTGTCGACCGACACCCGTTCGACGCGCACGACACCGGCCAGCACCTCGGCGAGAATCCCTTCGGTGCCGGTCGTCGCGTCGGCGCGATCGACGGCCCGATGATCCACTGGCATGTCGTCTCCTTTGAGCAGTACATCGAGAGATGACCGTGCGGGGTTATGACGGACACGCCGGGATCCCGCGCGGGGTGGCTTCCGCGGGCGGGCCGCGCCTCACATTACAAGCGTTAGCGCGCCAAGGGAGGAGCCATTGGAAGCCTTGTCGTCGTACAGAACTTTTTGGTTCGTTCTGGTGACCACTAGAGCGCCTGGCGATTGCGGCGCGCTTGCGGCTGCCGCAGCCGTAGCGCAACCCTGCCTCAACTCGATACCGGGTAAATGGCCCTACGGATCGCGCACGCCTCGTTCGCCAAGGCCCTCACCGCGCCGTGGTGGCCGGCTCTGGCAGAAGCGGCGCGACGATCGGGCTATTGAGGGGTAAGCCAAATGTGCCAGGTCCGTGAAGGCCTCCTTTCCTACCCTCAAGGTAGGAAAGGAGGCCTTCACGGACCTACCGGCTTGAGGCTTCCGGTGAGTGGTCGGTCCAGGTGGTCGTGAGTGGCGATTTGGGCTCTAAAACTGCAACGGCAGTTCGGTGAGTGGGTAGCCGCGTCGTTTGTAGTGGCTGAGGCGGGCTTGGTGTTGTCGTCGGCGGCGGAATCGTGACCAGTGCCAGATGTGTTCGGCGGTGTCGGAGACACGCAGGATGAGTTTGGTGAGCAGGCGTCGGATCTCCGGTAGCGTGAACGCGATCATGCCTGGTTCGTCGACACCGATTCCCCTTTTATGGCAAGGGATCTGGTGACGGCGAGCCAGGCGTGCGCGAGCATCGAGAGTGTGATGCGGGCGTACCGGGCTCGGTCACGCCACATTTGACTTACCCCTCAACAGAACCGTCCCTACCACGCACGAGGTCGTCTTCCCGGTGCTCCGGGCGGCGGTCGACGACGCGGCCGAGCGGGCGCAACAGCACGTTGACCCCGACGATCACCACGGTCCCGGCGAGCGCGACGACGTAAAGTCCCGCTCCCGCAAGGGAGCCGACGGCCGCCGAGCACCACAGCGTGGCCGCCGTGTTGAGCCCGCGCACGTTCAGCCCGTCCCGCAGGATCACCCCGGCGCCGAGGAAACCGATACCGGAGACGATCTGGGCCGCGACACGCGTCGGGTCGGCGTCGCCGCTGGTGCTCAGCCCGCCGAAACCGTGGGCGGACAACAGGACGAAGAGGGTCGCGCCGACGGCGACGAGGGCGTTGGTGCGGAGTCCGGCCATCCGGGCGCGGTACTGGCGCTCGATGCCGATGACGGCGCCGAGGCCGACGCCGGTGCCGACCCTGAGCAGCATTTCGAAGGTGTTCATGATTCCGGCTCTTTTCTGGCGTGCGTACACAAAGCCAGACAGAGAAAGGAGACCGGAGAAGGTCAGCGCACCGCGCACACGGGTGAACGGCGACCATGTCCGGTCGGTCCAGAACTGTCTTCCGGCATGTGCCGCTCACCTCGCTTCCGTACTCGATCGGTGTTGATCAACCTTCGGGACTGTACCACCGGACGAGCCGAGCGCGGCGTGGATCGTGTCACGCAGCCAGCGCTGGGCGGGGTCGGCGTCGAGTCGCGCGTGCCAGAGCTGGCAGACCTCGATGGGCGGGAGTTCCGCGGGGACCGGGAACCAGCGGATTCCGAGCGACCGGCCGTACTGCTCGGCGAGCCGCTGGGGCGCCAGCCCGATGTAGTCGCTCGACGCGACCAGGAACGTGGCGACGGCGGAGGTGGGGACGACCGCCGCGACCCGGCGCTGGAGACCGGCCGCCTCGAGCACGTCGTCGAGCGGTCCCCTGCCCCGCCCTCGCCGTGAGGCGGAAACGTGCGGATACCGGCAAAGCTGTCTCAACGTCGGGCGGCGCACGCCGCCGAGCGGGCCGTCCGCCCTGACGATCGCGACCAGTCGTTCGTGGTACAGCAGCGTCGAACGGATGTCGGGCGCGGCGATGTGGCCCGCGCCGATGTCCAGGTCCACCGAACCGTCTCGCAGGGCCTCGGTGCTTTCGCTGCCTTCGGCGACGAAACGCAGGACGACGCCAGGCGCGACCGCGGCGGTCGTCTCGGCGGCGGCCGTCACCAGTGTGGCGGCGACACCGTCGTTGATGCGGATGGTGAAGGTCCGTTCGAGGTCGCCGATCGCCAGCTCGCGGTCGGCGCTGATCAGGGCCGACGCCTCGTCGAGCAGGGACCGCACCCGCGGGGCCGTCCGGAGCGCGAACGGCGTCGGCACCATCCCGCGGCCGGCGCGCACCAGGATCGGGTCGCCCATCGCCCGCCGCAACCGGCCCAGCGCCCGGCTGGCCGCGGGGATCGACAGGTGCAGCCGTTCGGCCGCCGCCGTCACGCTGCCCTCTCGCAGCAACGCGTCGAACACGCGCAAGAGGTTGAGGTCCAGCTGATCGGCCATTGTTGCATCGTATGCAACTTTGGGTTGTGAAAGTTGCATGGCACGAAGAATGCGCTGGCCCATAGCGTCGTGGACATGCCACTCCGACTTCAAGTCCGCGACGCTCCCGAAGCCGCAACGGACCGGCGCGGCCTGCTGACCGCCATGTGCGCCTGTGTCGTGCTCGTGGTCGGGATGGTCGCCGCGATCAACCTCGCCGTCCCGATGCTGGCCGCGAGCGAGCTTCACCCGTCCGCGTCGGCACTGATCTGGATCGTCGACACCTACGTCATCTTCTTCGCCTGTCTCGTGATCCCCGGCGGAGCGGCGGGCGACCGCTTCGGCCGCAAGGGTGTCCTGCTCGCCGGCCTGGCGCTCTTCGCCCTCGGTGCGCTGCTGTCGGCGCTCGCGCCCACCGTGCCTTTCCTGCTGGCGGGCCGGGCGATCACGGGGATCGGGGCCGCCGCGGTGCTGCCCAACACCCTCGCCGTCCTGCTGCACGCCGTCCCCGCCGAACGCAAGGGGGTGACCATCGCGACCTGGGCCTCGATGACCGGGATCGGCGGTGTCCTGGGGAACGTCGGTGGCGGAGCGGTGCTGACAGGAGGGTCATGGCGATGGCTGTTCGCGGCCGCCGTCCCGCTCTCCCCGGTGCTCCTCGCGCTGGCCGCCCGGATCGCGCCGGTGTCCCCGCGGCACGACCGGCCACTCAGTCCACTCGGCGCCGTCCTGCTCGTCGGCGCGTCGTTCGCGTTGCTGCTCGGCATCGTCGAAGGCCCTGAAGCGGGTTGGGGCAGCCCGATCGTTCTGTCCGGGTTCGCCGGTGCGGTCGCGCTCTTCGCCCTGTGGACGTTCGTGGAACTGAAGGCCGAACACCCCTTGCTCGATCCCCGGTTGCTTCGCGTGCCCGCGCTGCGCAGTGCCTGCCTCGGCATGACCGCGATCTTCTTCGGGATGTTCGCGCTGTTCTACGTCAACGCGTCCTTCCTCCAATACGGCAAGGGTTTCAGTGTGCTGCTGACCGGGCTCGGGATCATCCCGCTGACCGTCCGGTCATCCTCGGCGCGCGGCACGTCGGCAAACTCGTCCGGCGCGCCGGCGTCGACACCACTGTCGCCATCGCCTTCGTCTTCTGCGGCTGCGGCCTCGTCGGACTGTCCACAAGCGACTCTTCGACTCCGTACCCGGTCTACGCGGCCTGGCTCGTGGTGACCGGGATCGGTGTCACGCTGGCCCTTCCGACGCTTTCCGCCGCGATCTCCGGTTCGCTGCCTCCCGCCCAGGCCGGTGTCGGTGCCGGGCTGCAGGCCACCACCCGGGAATTCGGCAGCGCGCTCGGTGTCGCGGTCATCGGCACCGTCCTCACCGGACGGTTCGTCGCCGCGCTGCCGTCCGACGTCCGCGCGGACCACGATCCGCACACCGTGGCGCAGGCGCTGGCAACCGTCCCCGGCCGCTCTCCCGAAGTGATCTCCGCGTCCGTCACCGGCGCGAGCACGGCCCTCCGGGTGATCGGCGTCAGCGTGCTCGTCCTCGGGGCGCTCGTCGTCCTGCAATCAAGGCTTTCCCGTAACCCCCGAGTAGAAGGAGCTTCCCATGCAGGTATTCGTCACCAGGGCGACCGGCTGGATCGGCTCGGCCGTCCCGGATCCGCCGCGGCGACCTGGACGATCTCGACGGCCTCCGCTCGGGTGCCGAAGAGGCCGGCGCCGTCATCCACCTGGCGAACAAGCACGACTAGGGCGCGCACCCGAGAACTCCTCAAGTGAACCCCGTACGGAGCCCATATGGCCAAGGACATCGAAACCGGCGCCTACGCCTGGCCGAAAGGAAACACCATGTCCGAAGTGACCGCGTTCATGCTGGTGAAGACCACGCCGGAATGGCTCGGCCTCACCGTCGAGCAACGGGTGGAGGCCTTCAAGACCGAGATCCTCCCGGTGATCGAAAGCAAGGTGAAAGGTGTCCGGTCCGGGTTCTTCGACACGGAGTTCTACTCCGCGCGCGTGACCGACGTGTGGGTATGGGAAGCGGAGGACCATCACTCGTACCAGTTGCTCATCGAGGCGCTCCGTGAGACGCCCTTCTGGGACCGGTACTTCGAGGTCGTCGACCTCCTGGTCGGGGTCGAGAACGCGTACGCGGCGAACTACGGTCTCGACGCCTGCGCGAGCGTCAACGTCTGAAGCCGGTGGGCGCGTCTCGCCGGTAACCCACCAGAAGGCGGCCTCCCACACCGTCGAGGACCGCGGCGGCGACCCGCCGCATCAGAGCCCGATCCCCAGTGCATACGACCTGCCGGTAGCCGAGCAGGAGTTCCCGGCAGGTCTCCGGATCGGCCTCTCGAAGCCGTCGCAGGAGCCATTTGCCGTGGGATCGCCATTGTCCCCCGGCCAGGAGGATCAGTTCGGCCACCGCGGTCAACAGCCGATCGGCGATGAAGATCAGTTCGTCGGGATCATCGGCCCCGTCAAGATCGTCCAAGAGGTCGGTGAGCAGATAACGATGGTCCTCCAGGTCGGTCGCGGACAACGGCGGAGGCCCGGCGCGCAGTCGCGCCCGGGCTTCCGCCCGGGTCCGACGCCCGAAGCCGTCGTGGTCGAGGAGAACGACACCTCCACCGCACATGTGCAGGAGAGGCGAGCGGCGGTTCGCCGTCTCCTGATCGGCGAAGCGCTCGTACGACTCGGGGGTATGGCAGAAAAGTTCCACCGGCACGCCGTCGTGTTCGGTCGTTTCGCGGTACGGCGCGGGTGGGCCGTCGAGGATCACGACGATGTCGAGATCCGAGCTCGCGGTACGCCATCCGGTGATCGCGCTTCCGCCCAGAATCGCGGCCCTCGCACCGGGAAAGCGACTCTCGACCACCTGGCGGGCGATTCGGACCGGATCCATCCGTCCAGCATGCCTCAGCCTCGTCGGCCGGTGGGTGAGCCAGGCGCACCGGCGGCCGCGACCACGCCGAAGCCGGTGCCCTGGTTACCCACCCGGATGGCCGGGACGAGCAGTCGTCCGGCCTATCCGGCCCTCCCCGTCGGGAACCCTAGGGCCGGGCGTTGGGGACCGGTCCCCGGACGCCACGAAGGCCACCGCCGGGACGGTGGCCTTCGTGGTCGTTCGCCCAGGATCAGGCAGTGGTTTCGAACGGCTGGACGTTCGGCTGGAACACCTGGCCGTTGGCCGGGACCTTCAGATCGATCAGGTAGTCGGCCGTCACCTTGTCCACCCCGAGCGAGTCGCCAAGGATGCAGTGCCCGAAGGCGTCGACCGAGAGCAACCGGGCGTTGCCCAGCTGGTCGGCCATCCGCTTCGAGAACAGGTACTGGGTCGCCGGGTCGTAGTAGTTGCCGATGACCAGCACCGGGGTGTCGGTCTTGGCCTGCCACGGACCGCGATAGACGTCCGGCTTCTTCGCCGGCCACACCGGGCACCCCGCCACGTCCGAGAACGCCTGGTAGCGGCCGAAAGTGGGCGATTCCTTCTCCCACTTCGCGGCGATCTCGGGGACCTTCTCCTGCTTGATCGTGATCTTCTTGTCCGAGCAGTTCACGGCGAAGTAGGAGTCGTCACCGGTGTACGGGCTGTCCGGGTTCACGTCCGCGCGCCCGTTCGCCCCCGACCGCAGCACCTTCAGCTCGACGGCCTGTGCCGTCTGCGTCTGCGCCGCGGGCGGGTGGACGATGTTGTACAGCGCCTGCAGGTCGTCGGCCAGCGGCGGGAACGACGTCGGCGAGTACAGCACCCCGGCCACCGTGCTGGTGAAGGCGTTGATGTCGTAGCTGCTCCCGTCCGGCAGCTTGATCGGCTGCTGGCGCAGGTGGTCGCGGATCTCGTCGAACTTCTCCCGCGGCGTGCCTGGGCTGAAGGAGCACTTCGGCCCGACCTGCGCGCACTTGCGCAGGAAGGCGTCCAGCGCGATCTCGAACCCGCGAGCGCGCTCGCGGTCGTACTGCACACCGTCGCTGGTGCGCAGCGCCGGGTCGACGTTGCCGTCGATGACGATCGCCCGGCTCTGCTTCGGGAACATCGACGTGTACGTCGACCCGATCAGGGTCCCGTACGAGAAGCCGACGAAGGTCAGCTTCTGGTCGCCGACGGCCGCCCGCATCTTGTCGAGGTCACGCACGACGTCCTTGGTGGACATGTGGTTCAGCAGCGCGCCCGCGTTGTTCTTGCAGAACTGGCCGTAGTCGCGGTACGAGGCCAGCGTCCCGGAGATCTCCTGCCGGGTCAGCGGCACGGGGATCTGCGCGGAGAAGACGTCGTCCGCGTCTTCCTGCGTGGTGAAGCACTTGAGCGGGTTGCTGGCCCCGACCCCGCGCGGATCGAATCCGATCAGGTCGAACCGGTCCAGCACCTGCGGCTGGAAGTAGTTCGCCGCGCCGATCGGCATCCGGAAACCGGAACCGCCGGGACCGCCCGGGTTGAGGAACAGCGAACCGACCTTCTTGTCGGGCGTCTTCGCCGCCCGCTTCAGCATCGCGATGTCGATGGTGCCGAGCGCCGCGTTGTCGTGGTCGATCGGCACGCGATACCGCGCGCAGCTGTAGAACTTGGCCTGGTCGGCGGGAACACCGCGGACCTGGTCCGCCGTGCAGGCACCCCAGTTCACCGGCGCCGTCGCGCCTACCTGGGCGGCGGGCGTCCCAGCCTCCTGGGCGGCGACCGCCGTCCCGGACGCCCCGGTCAACGCGGCGCCGGCCACGAGTGCCCCTACCAGTGCGAAACCGCGCACCGGCCTCCTTGTGGATCTCGGCAAAACGACTCCTCCCTCGGCTGGCGACGTGATGGGCCACGTCGCTCGGCGCGCCGTCGACGTCACGGCGCGTAACACCAAGCGAGCCTCGCACAAGCCGGTAACCCAGTCACCGGCCGAAAGGATGGTACGAACCTATCGAGTGGTTGTCTTCAACTCGAAAATCGGTAACACACGGCAAGCGGCTTGCTCCTCCATGGAGTAACCGGGCCAGAACTCCAGCAGCAGTTTCCACATCGCTTCGTACTCGTCTCCGCGCAGTTCCCTGGCCCTGACCGGGATCTCCTTGCCCGCCAGCGCGACGATCGCGTCGGGATTCGACCGCAGGTTGTGCGTCCACGCGGGATCGTTCGGTCTCCCCCAATTGGAGCCGACGAGCACGAAGTCCTCACCGTGCGGGAAGTACAGGAGATTGGTACTGCGGGCCAGGCCGCTCTTGCGGCCGGTCGTGGTCAGGCGCAGGGAAGGGAGCCCGGCCAGCGCGACCAGACTCACCTTCCCCTTGAACAGCCGATGGAGTCTCTTGTCCACCCAGATGATCCCGCCCGCGAGCCCCATCAGCCACGGTTTCGTGCCGAGCGCGCGGGCGAGCGACGTGAGAGGGTTAGCCACGGACAGATCTTGCCAGGCTCACCCCGAACCGCGATTCCGAGTCCGTCCACCATTTCTCCACCGAGAAACCGGCGGCGGCCAGTTCCGCGGCGATTCCCTCCCGCCGGAACTTCGCGGAGATCTCGGTGCGCACGTATTCGCCCTCGGCGAACTTCACCTGCAGGTCGGCGCCCGGGATGTCGACGGTCTGCGGTTCACGGGCGCGCAGACGCATTTCGATCCATTCGTTCTCCTCGTCCCAATACGAGACGTGGTCGAAGGCGGCCGGGTCGAAGTTCGCGCCGAGACCGTTGTTGATCACGCGGAGCATGTTGCGATTGAACTCGGCGGTGACCCCGGCCGCGTCGTCATACGCGCGTTCCAGGGTTTCCCGGTCCTTCACCAGGTCAGTCCCGAGAAGGAACCACTCCCCCTCGTCGAGCACTTCGCGGACCGAGCGCAGGAAGGTGGCGCGGTCGGCGGGAAGGAAATTGCCGATCGTGCCGCCGAGGAAGACCACCAGCCGCGGACGGTCGCCCGGCAACAGGTCCAGATGACGGGTGAAGTCACCGACCACGCCCCGGACTTCGAGGGACGGGTAGTCGGCCGTGATGGCTTCCGCGGCTTCGGCGAGCGCGGTTTCGGAGACGTCGAGCGGGACGAACTCCTTCAACGTGCCGTGGCTCGTGAGCGCGTCGAGGAGGAGCCTCGTCTTTTCACTCGATCCGGAACCGAGTTCGACAAGGGTGTGCGCGCCCGAACTCTCGGCTATCTCGCCACCGCGCGCGGCGAGCACCTCCCGCTCGCTCCTGGTCGGGTAGTACTCGGGGAGGGCGGTGATCTTCTCGAACAGTTCGCTGCCGCGGGCGTCGTAGAACCATTTGGGCGACAACCATTTCTGATCCGCCTCCAGGCCGGCGCGGACGTCCGCGCGCAGTTGCTCGGTGATATCCGATTCGCTGTGGTGTACGTCGAGGTCGACTTCGGTCATCGTGCCTCAGGGCTCCGATCGGCTTCGAGGGGAAGGATTTCCACGCCCGCGCCGGTGACCCGGACGGCGTGGCGGTCGGGAACGGGAGTCCAGCCGGGATCGTCGTCGCACGGTTCCGACGCGACGAGCACACCGCCTCCGGTGTCCCGATAGGACAGGGAATGCGTCCACGCGGTACCGACGAGTGTCCGGCCGTCGGTGAGCAGGAGATTGAGCCGCGAACCCGGCCCCGCCTCCTCGACCACTCCGGTCAGCCACGTGACGGCCGCGAGCGGGTCTTCGCCCGCCTCGAGCCGCTCACTCAGCAACGCCCACAGCAGTACCGAATCCGTGGTCGCCTCCAGCGTCAGCAGCCGGGTGATCGGCAGTTTCGCGGCGAGCTCGGCCATCGAGTCCGGCCAGCCCCGCACCAGCCCGTTGTGGCTGAAGAGGTAACGGCCGCCGGTGAACGGCGCGTTCGCCGCCTCGACCACGGGCATCCCCGTCGTCCCGTTCCGGACAGCCGCCAGGAAGGCGTGCGACCGGACCGAGCCGGCCAGCGCCGGCAGATCCCCGTCCGTCCACAAGGGAGCGGACCTGCGCAGCCGCAGCGGTTCGGAGCCGTCGGCGTACCAGCCGAGGCCGTACCCGTCCGCGTTGACCGAACCACCGCCCCGCATGTCACGGGGAGCGTAGGACTGCACGAGCAGCGAATGAGGGGCGTGAAAGAGCATCTCGGCGGGCGAGCGCGGCTCGCCGAGATACGCGAGGTGACGGCACATGCCCCTCAGGCCACCTCGCTCGGCCGTGCGTCCCGGGCACAGCGGAACCCGGAGAAGATCTGTCGCCGGATCGGGTGATCCCAGTTGCGGAAGGTGCCGCGGATGGCCGCCGCGTCCGTCCCGAACGAGCCACCGCGCAGGATCCGGTAGTCCCCTCCGAAGAACACCTCCGAATACTCCTTGTACGGGAACGCGGCGAAGCCCGGATACGCTTCGAAGCCGCTGCTGGTCCACTCCCACACGTCGCCGATCAACTGGTGCACGCCCAACGGCGACGCACCCGCCGGGTACGCGCCGACCTCCGCGGGCCGCAGATGCCGCTGTCCGAGGTTCGCGTGGTCGGGAGTGGGTTCCTCGTCGCCCCAGGGGAACCGGCGCGACCGGCCGGTGGCCGGGTCGAACCGGGCGGCCTTCTCCCACTCCGGTTCCGTCGGCAGGCGACGGCCTGCCCAGGCGGCGTACGCCTCGGCCTCGTGGAAGCAAACGTGGACGACAGGCTCCGCGGCGGGCACCTTCTCGTAGACGCCGAACCGCGTCCGCCACCAGCCGTCCTGCTCCCGTTTCCAGAAGCGCGGCGCCTCGATGCCGTGCTCGCTCCGGTACGCCCAGCCACGCTCGCTCCACCACTTCGGGTCTTCGTAACCCCCGGAGTCGAGGAACTCGGCGTACGCCCCGCAGGTGACCGGTGCGGTGTCGATGAAGAACGCCTCCACCGCGACCTCGTGCGCGGGACGCTCGTTGTCCAGCGCCCACGGCTCGGCGGAGGTGCCCATGGTGAAAGCGCCGCCGGGGACGAACACCTCCGCGGGCAGCGGCCCGGACCGGGACGGTGGTGGCGCTGGCGCGTGCAGCACCGGATCGCCCTTGCGGAGCTGATGGGTGGCCAGCATCGTCTCGTCGTGCTGCTGCTCGTGCTGGGTGATCATGCCGAAGGCGAAGGCGTCCTCGGTGAGCCGCCTGCCTTGCAGCGGAACGCTTTCCAGGATGTCGAAGGATTTCTCCCTGACTTCGCGGACGTACTTGCGCGCTTCCTCCGGGCCCAGCAGCGGCAGCGCCGGACGATCCGCTCGAGCGTGCTGGAACGCGTCGTAGATGTCGTCGATGTCGGGCCGGAGCGCCTCACGGCCGCCCACGTCACGCACCAGCCAGAGCTCTTCTTGGCTGCCGATGTGCGCGAGATCCCAGACCAGCGGCGACATCAGTTTCGAATGCTGGCGGACCAGGTCTTCGTCGTCCACGTCCGTCAGCGCGACGCTGCGCTCGCGGGCCCTGGTGAGCGCCTCTGCCGCGTGCGCCCGCAGGTCTTGCGGGCTCAGCGCGCGAAGCGGGTTGGTCTCGGTGCTTTCCACGCTCATGACTGGTGGCTCCTCGAACGGTGCACGAGGGACTGCACGCCCTCGCTGATCTCCGTGATGGTCTCCGGCGGCAGACCGGTGGTGCCGAGTTCGGCACAGCCGAGGTCCACCACCTTGCTCGCGACGCCGGCGATCGCCCTGTCGGCCAGGCCGAACCGGGCCGCGCGCTCCCATCTGCCCATGACCGGTTCGCACAGTTCGAGCACCTTGTCCACTGTGGACGGCCGCGCGAGCAGCGCGGCCAACAGGGCGACCGGGTGCAGCCACCTCGCGGCGGGCTGGGCGTCCAGGTACCGGATCTCCAGATACCCCTGTGGACGGACCGGGGTGAAGAACGTCGTCAGGTGATAGGCCAGGTCTTCCTCGGTCGGCCTGTCGAGCCCGGCGCCCTCGCCCCGTCCGTCGATCCAGTCGGCGAAGGTCAGGGAATCGGGCGCGTCCCAGCGGCCGTCACGGCCGGGAAGGACCATCAGCGGGGTGTCCAGGATCCTGCGTGCCCACTCCCCCGCCGGATCCTTGCCCGGTTCCGCCGACCGGGTGCGGACCCTTTCCGTTTCCATCACGGCGAGCCAGCGCGCGGACGCGTGGCCGGTGTCGCGTCCGGCGTGGACCCGGGAGTTGGCGAAGGTGGCCAGCAGGGGCGGACCGAGCGCGTGGACCGCGGCCCAGCGGTCGGCCAGGTCGCCCGTCTCACCGGCGTCCACACAGACCTGCAGGCCGGCGGTGCTGCACATCATCGTCGCGCCCCCGGCGCCCATCGGCGCGAAGCGGCGTTCCATCGCGGCGTAGCGCGGTGTGCCCAGTTTGCGAACGGGGGCGCGATACCTGTCTATCCCGGAGTCCCCCAGGTGCAGGCCGCGGGCGGCGAGAAGATTTTCGAGGTGGGCCAGATCGGCCGAGACGACGGCGTCCAAGTGGCGCAGCGTGGTCTGTGGTTGAGCGGAGATCTCCACCTGGCATCCGGGCTCGAGGCTCAGCGGTGAACCTGCCGGAAGCGGGAGGGCGGGGCTGTCGGGGCGCAGGGTCCGCGGGGTGTGCGGGCCGAGCGCGGTGGCGAGATCGTCGGGATCGAGAGGCCGGGCGGGCTCGTCGGCGTAGTGCACGGTGAATTCCAGCTCTACGCCGAGGAGTCTCGGTGGCCCGTGCTTGAAGCACACGGAAGCCACATACGCCTCACCCTCGGCGCGGTCCGAGAGGACCTTCGCCGTCGCGTTCGACGCGCTCCCGGACTTCTCGGGGAAATCATGAACAGTAGTCATCTTTCCGCCGTCCAGTCGGTTGTCCGATAACTGAGATACCTTGACTTCGGACGCTACACGCGGGGTCCGACAAATTCAGGCCGGTTCTTGCGGGGCAGGATCCCCCGACCACCTCTTAGGACCGGACGATTCAGGGCAAAGCGGGCTCCGTGCCCAGCCCGAGCGCGGCGGCCGCGTTGCGGACCGCCTCGATCACCAGCTGCAGCGCCGGCCGCCGAGAGGAGGTCGTCCGATAGGCGATCGAAACCGTCCGGAGCAACGGTGTGGTCAACGCGACGACGTCGATCCCGGGCGGCCGGAGGCCGAGTCCGAGATCCGAAACGAGGGTTACCCCGAGCCCCGCCCGGACCATCGCCATCGCCGTCGATTGCTCCTCTACCTCGTGGTTGATCTTCGGCTCGAACCCGTGGCGATGGCACGCCGTGCGCACCGCGCGGCCGAAGTGACTCTTCGGGCTGGCGAGGATCCACGGGTGCTCGGCCAGTTCGAGCAACGACGCGCTCCCCGCGGGGACGGCGCCGGCCGGCACCGCGGCGTGCAGCCGTTCGACCGCGATCACCGCGCGTTCCAGACCGGCGTCCCACGGCATCGGCGCGTCGGAGTAGTCGATCACGAACGACAGATCCAGCTCGCCGTCCCGGACGGCGTCGGCGGTGTCCTCGGGGGCGAGCTCCCGGGTCCGGACCTGGATCCCCGGATGTTCACCCGCCAGCGCGGCCAGCGCGTGCGGAAGCAGTCCCGAAGCGACCGACGCCCACACTCCGGCCATGAGCCGTACCGAAACGGTCTCCTGCGCCTCTTCCAAGGCCAGTGTCGCCCGCTCGACGGACCCCAGGATCTCCTCGGCGTGCTCGGTGAGCAACAACCCCAGTTCGGTCAGCTGCACCCGCCTGCCGAAGCGTTCGAACAGCTTCGCGCCCACGTCCCGCTCCAGTTGCGCCAGCTGCTGCGACACCGCCGAAGCGGTGTAATGCAGCGAAGCGGCGGCCGCCGTGACGGTGCCACGCCGGCTCAGCTCGCGGAGCATCCTCAGGCGGTGCAACGAAAGCTCCATGATCCCAACGTAATCGGGCGCGGTCGCGGACGCCGGATGACGCGTTACACCAGTTTCTCTGCACGACATCGTTCAGATTCGGTAAATGGACGCCCGTGCCCGGCAGGGCGCACTCTCGGAAGTGGCGCAGGACGACCCCGAATCCCGAAGGAGGTGGCCGCATGGCCGCGAGGAACGCCGAACCGCTGATGAGGCTCATCTGGACCGACCCCGTCACCGGTGCCACCGGCTACCTCGTAGTGCACAGCCTGGTCTCCGGCATCGCGACCGGCGGGACCCGGATGCGCGCGGGTTGCACGATGCCGGAGGTCGAGGACCTGGCGAGGGGGATGGCGAACAAGACCGCGACCTTCGGCCTGCCGGTCGGCGGGGCCAAGGGCGGCATCGACTTCGATCCGAAGGACGAGCGCGCTTTCGGTGTGCTGGAACGGTTCTGCGCGTTCCTGCGGCCGTGGATCGACAACCACTGGGTGACCGCCGAAGACCTCGGCGTACCCCAGCACCTGATCGACGAGGTGTTCGCGAAGCTCGGGCTCGAGCAGTCGTACCACGCGGCGATCCGCCGTTCGGCCGACCCGGCGCACACCCTTCGCCGCGTGCAGGCCGGGTTGAGCACACCGGTCCCCGGCGGCCTCCTGCTCGGCGACGTGATCGGCGGCTACGGCGTCGCGCAGGCCTGCCTCGGTGTCGCCGACGCCTGGGAATGGGCGGCCGAGAAGACCACGGTCGCCATCCAGGGCATCGGCACCATGGGCGGCGGCGCGGCCTGGTACCTGCACGAAGCCGGCATGAAGGTCGTCGCGGTCGCCGACGCGGCCGGGACGCTCTACCGGCCCGAAGGCCTTGACATCCCGGCGCTGCTGGAGCTGCGGGACTCCTACGGCGAGATCGACCGCAGCCGGCTTCCCGCCGACGTCCGGCTGCTCCCGCGCGACGAGATCGTGGCGACGGACGCCGACATCCTCGTCCCGGCGGCGATCTCGTACGCACTGCGCGCCGGGAACCAGGGCATGGTCAAGGCGAAGGTCGTCATCGAAGCCGCCAACGCGGCGACCACCCCCGACGCCGAGGCCGGACTGGCGGCTCGTGGCATCCCGGTGATCCCGGACTTCGTCGCGAACGCGGGCGCGGCCGCGTGGGCCTGGTGGCTCCTGCTCGGCGAGGTCGGCGCCGATCCCGCCGATTCGTTCCTGCGCCTGCGGACCGAGATGCGGGCGAAAGTGGCCCTGCTGCTGAGTTCGTGGAACCTCGACCGGATCGCGCCGCGCACCACCGGGCTACGGCTCGCCGAAACCACCCGTTCGGTCGCCACCTCTCCCGAAACCGCCCCGGCCCTGGTCATCCCCTGAGAATGCGCGTGAAGGCCTCCTTCCCTCAGCTGAGCTGAGGGAAGGAGGCCTTCACGCGCTACTGCTACGCGGCGAAGCGGTCCGTCGCGCCGATGAGGACTTCGCGCATCGGCTCGTCCTGGGTGCTGTGGCCGACCTCGTCGATGACCACAAGCTCGCTGCCGGGCCACGCGTGCGCCAGCTCCCACGGGGTGCCGATGAGGTTGCTCAGGTCGAGACTTCCTTCGGCGAGTACGGCCGGGATGTGAGCCAGTTTCCCGGCCTCCCGCAGGACCACGCCTTCGTCCAAAAAGGACCCTTGACTCCAGTAGTGCGTGACCAGCCTGGCGAAGGCGAGCCGGAACTTCGGACTCTCGAAGCTCTTGTACGGCGGGGAGGTCGGGATGATCGCGTCCTCCCAGGCACACCAACCGGCCGCCGCCTTCTCGTGCACCGCCGGATCGGGGTCCATCAGCAACTTCAGGTAAGCCGCCGCCAGGTCACCGTCGCGATCCTCTTCGGGAACGCCGTCACGGAACTTCGCCCACGCCTCGGGGAAGACGCCGCCGAGGCCACGGGTGAGCAGGTCGGTCTCGCTCCGGCGTCCGGTGGCCAAGCCCATCAGGACCATCTCCGAGACCCGGTCCGGATGGCGCTCGGCGTAGACCAGCGCGAGCACCGAGCCCCAGGAACCACCGAAGAGCAGCCACTTCTCGATTCCCAGATGCTCGCGAAGGCGTTCCATGTCCGCGATCAGGTGGTCGGTGGTGTTGGTGGAAAGGTCTGCCTCGGGCTCGCCCGCGTGCGGGGTGCTCCGGCCGCAGCCGCGCTGGTCGAACAGCACGATCCGGTACTTGGCCGGGTCGAAGTACCGGCGCAGGCCGGTACTGCACCCGGTCCCCGGGCCGCCGTGCAGCGTGACGGCGGGTTTGCCGTCGGGGTTCCCGCAGACCTCCCAGTACACGAGGTGCCCGTCGCCGACGTCGAGCATCCCGTGGTCGTACGGTTCGATTTCCGGATACAGCCGTGTCACGTTCTCGTCCTCCCAGACCCCGCCAGAAATACAACAGCGCTGTCACAATAGCCGGGTTGGGCGCCTGGGCGCGCGTGCTTCAAGTACATGAAGGGCCCCCTTTCTTGCGTCTGGCGCAAGGAAGGGGGCCCTTCATGTACTTGCCTGTGGCTAGCCTGGCAGGGCCGCGGCGACGTGCCGGAGCGCGTCAGCCAGCTCCGCCGGGCCGGCGGGGCCGATGTGGACCACCGCGTCGTTGCCGTGTCCGGTCGTGTAGCTGAGGTACCGGCCCCAGTCCGTGTCGGCGAAGTGGAGCGGATCCTCGACGGCCACGTGCCTGCCGATTTCGTCCCGCTTGCCGACGTAGAGCTCGCCGCTCCCCTCGACCGGCCGCTGCACGAGGGTGACGATGTCCGCGATCACCGGCGGCAGCGAATGCGTGTCCGGGCCGCGCCGGGCCGCCTCTTCGAGCTCATATGCGCGAACCGTGCGAAGCCTGCCGCCGCCCGCTGGAACGGGCGGCAGCTGTTCGATCAGCGTTTCGGGCAGCCGCCGCCGATCGATCTCCTGCAGCCCGACCCAGTCACCGGACGCCACGGCCAGCACCGCCTGCAGGCCCAGCGAGGCGGCCAGGACGCCGTAGGTCTCGCCTCCGGTGTTCACCCAGCCGTAGTACTCGATGGCCGGTTTCGTGAGCACCGGAAGCCAGTCCAGGAAGTCGACCGACGCACGGCCGCTCGAGTCCAGCAGCCCGGCTTGCGCCAACGCCGCTTCCACTCGCCTGTCCGCCTCCGCGCGGGCCGTCCTGGACAGCCAGCGCGGTTCGGGACGCAACGTGATGTGCAGGTCGCCGACGCGTTCGCGTTCGGCGAGCGCCGCCAAGGCTTCGACCGGGACGTCCACCCGGCCCGTTCTCACCGTCATCCGCTACTCGCCGATGACCGGCGGACTGGTCCGCTGGTCGGTGCCGAAGATCGCGTCGGGGTCGGCCTCGATCAGGTAGTCGGGACGCTGGTGCTCGTCGTCCTCGTCACCATCGGCACGCCTGCCGCCTGCCCCCATCGGGCCCATCGCTCCGGCGCCACCACGGCCGGCACCACCGCGGCCACCGGCCAGGTCTCCGCCGCCCAGGCCGCCGAGCCCGCCCATGCCGGACCCCCTGCCCGCCCCCAGACCGCCGGAACCGGGCCCACCGGGACCGCCCGCACGGCCACCGGCGCCGCCCTCGCCACCGAGAAGCCTGCCCGCCGCGCTGTTGGGTCCGGGAACGTTGCGTCCGCTGGTGCCGCCGGGCGGGTTCTGGCCAGTGCCACCGCCGGGGTTGTAGCTCTGGCCCTGCCCGTTCGGGAGGCCGATGACGTTGTCCGAGTCACCCGGTCCGCGTCCGGGCGTCCTGCCCGGGATCTCGGTCGTCGGTCCCGGCTTGCCCTTGCCGCCGCCGGTCGGGCGCGTGGTGTCGTCGTCCCCGGTACCCGGCTTCCGCGTCGGCGTCGTGATGTTGCCGTCGGGCCTGTCCCTCGGGGGCACCGGGCGGTCCTCGTTGGTGCCCGGCCTGTTCTGGTTCTGGTCGCCGCCCGGCTTGTTCTGGTTGGTGCCGTTGTCGTCCGTGCCACTGGTGTCGGTGCCGTCGTTGTCGTCCCCGCCGCCGTTCCTGCCGGGCCTCACCGGGATGGTCGGCGGCGTCACGATCGGGGGCGTACCGCCGGGGGTCTTGACACTGACGTTCGCGCCGTCGTTCTTCAGCACGCCGTAATCGGTCGGCAGGCTGGAACTGGTGCTGCTGGTGACCGAGTCGTACTGGTCCATCACGCGGACGTTGTTCTGGTTCGCCGCCTCGTGCTTCGCGACGCCCTCTTGGTAGTTCTTGATGTCGTTGTTGACCATGAACGGCCCGGCGATCGGGATCGCGCCCTTCAGGCCGGTGGTCCAGGGGTTGGGCTTGTCCGGCTTGGGCGGCACGGGCACGACCGACGACCCGGAGTCGTCGAAGCTGTCGGCCTGCATGGTGACCGAGGCCTTCGTGGTGAACAGCGGGTCCGCGGTCTCCTTGAAGGCCTGCTCGAGCGGGCCCGCACCGGCGTTGGCCGCGTCCGCGGCGGACCCGGTCCAGGAGGACGTCATCCGCGACTGCAGGGACTTGATGCCCATGCCGCGCTCGACATAAGCATCCGAGAGTTCGGCGATACGATCGGCCGCCGAACGCAGGTTGCGGGTGTCGCCTTGAGTGAAGTTCTCGTAGATCTGCTTGCCGTCCACCCTCATGCCCCCTTGAGTGTCTTGATCACGGCCGACACGGCCTTCTGCGCGTTCCCGCAGGATTGCTGTTCGTTGTCGTAGCCCCCGGCGTGCACGCTGACGGAGAGGTCGTCGGCGACGCCGACGGCGAGGTCGCAGTTGCCGCTCGCCCGCCGGTCCTGCAGGCCGAAATAGACGGTCGGATAGCCGTCGACATCGGGGCCGGGCTCCAGGAACCGCAGCTGCCCGGATTTCTTCGCCTTGTGCAGGCCAGCCAGGCCGCCCATGCCCTTTTCTCGGTTACCGCTACCGAGAATGAGATGCAGGCCGTCCGCCTTGCCTCGAATGTTCCAGCTGCAATCGGGGTTGCTGGTCTCGCTCCCCGGTTCGCCGGGCTCCGTGAACCCCAATTCCGCGGCCTCGGCGGCCGGAAGCAGCTTGCAGACGTCGCCGACGAACGCCGAGGCATCCAGCGGATTCGCCACCTTCGGAACGTTCGGGTCCTGCGGTGCGGCTGACGACTCCGGCGACGAAGCCGTCCCACTGCTGGGCGACGGTGTCCCGGGGTTCTCTCCCGAGCAGCCCGCGACCGCGACTGAAAAGAGCACGAGCGCCGCCGCGGCGACGCGATTCCTCAACACGTTCGGCATCCTCAGGTCGTGCGCAGGGTGTTGGCCTGGTCGGTCGCCATCGTCTTCGTGCGGGCGATCTCGAGCTTCTCGATGTAACCCTCGATGTACGCCTTCATCGAGTCGTTCTGCTTCTGCAGGGACAGCAGCGAGTCGACACCGGAGTTCACATAGCTGGAGCTGGCTTCGTCCTGGCCGGGCGGCATCAGGTCTTGCATGATCGACTCGATCTTCTTGCCGTCGTCGATGACCTTCTTGAGTTCGTCCTGCCACAGCCCGATGACGGTCTTCAACTCCTCGGGGCTCATCTCGAACCCGCCGCCGCCACCGCCGCCGCCGTAAACGGTCGGCTCCTTCGGCGTGGTCAAGTCACCCCAGACGGCCTTGATCGCGCTCGCGGCGTCGTCGATGATGTTCACGCCCGCACCTTCCCCTCAGCATTCACGCACCGTGACGGACAAAGCGTAGCCAAGCGGCGGACGGCGTGTCAGCCGATCCGGCCGAGTAGTCCGACGTGTCGCGTAGCCGTTTGGTTCCCGTGCCGGGCGATCATCCCGCGAACTGGTCACAGTACGTACGTACGGATTGCATTGACCGGGTTCCCGGTGACAGGATTCCAGAATGCCACGGGTCAGCCAGGATCACCTCGACGCACGCCGGCGCCAGATCCTCGACGGCTCCCGCGTGTGCTTCGCACGTTATGGCTACGAGGGTGCCACTGTCCGGCGGCTGGAGGAAGCCACCGGCCTTTCCCGTGGTGCGATCTTCCACCATTTCCGGGACAAGGAGTCCCTCTTCCTGGCCTTGGCCGAGGACGACGCGGTGCGCATGGCCGACATCGTCGCCGAGCAGGGTCTCGTCCAGGTGATGCGCGAGCTGCTGACGAACCGCAGCGAGCACCCCGCGGACTGGCTCGGCACGCGGCTGGAGGTTTCCCGGCGGCTGCGCACCGACCCCGAGTTCCGCGCCCGCTGGGCCGAGCGGTCCCACCAGCTGACCGCCGCGACCCGCCGTCGTCTGCTCCGTCAGCGCGACGCCGGGATCCTGCGTGACGACGTCGACGTCGACGTCCTGACCGCGTACCTCGAGCTCGTTCTCGAAGGTCTCGTCTCCCATCTCGCGATGGGCCAGCCGGGTGACGATCTCGGCCCCGTGCTCGACCTGGTCGAAGAGAGCGTGCGGCGGCACCGGGCCCACGCGGCCGGGGGAACGCGTTAAGATTGTCCCATCGTCGCAGTACAGCGGCGGTGTCTGTTGGTTTCCGATCGAGGAGTGACTCTTTTCGTGCGCGACGCGCAGTCACCTGGTGACAGTATCGAGCCGGGTGGCACACCCGGCTGTTCCGTGGCTCTTCCCGCCGACCCCGCCGGCAGGGAATGATGGAAATCCTGCTCGCCGTTCTCGGCATTCTCCTGTTCCTCCTGCTGACCGTCGGCACCGGCCTCGCCGTCGCCGCCGAGTTCTCCCTCACCGCGCTCGAGCGCAGCACGGTCGACGCGAACGTCCGCCAGGTCGGCGACAAGCGCGCACACACCGTGCAGAAGGCGCACCGCACGCTCTCGTTCCAGCTCTCCGGCGCGCAGGTGGCGATCACCATCACCACCCTGATCACCGGTTACCTCGCGGAGCCGGTGATCGGTGACCTGCTCCACCCGCTGTTCACCGCCATCGGGTTCTCCGAAGGCGTGGCGAACGGGGTGTCGCTCACGGTCGCGCTGATCCTGGCCACGTCGCTGTCGATGATCCTCGGCGAAATGATGCCGAAGAACCTCGCGATCGCCCGGCCGCTGCAGACCGCGCGCGCCGTCGCGGGGTACCACTCGCGGTTCTCGTCGCTGTTCCGCTGGCTCATCACCTTGATGAACAACAGCGCCAACTTCCTCGTCCGCAAGTTCGGCGTCGAGCCGCAGGAAGAACTGCGGTCGGCCCGGTCGCCGCAGGAACTCGGCTCGATCGTGCGGTCCAGCGCGGAAAGCGGCACGCTCGACACCTCGACGGCCGAACTGCTGGACAAGTCGCTGCGCTTCGGCGAACGGACGGCCGACGAGCTGATGACGCCCCGCGTCCAGCTCGAATCGCTGACCGTGGACGACACCATCGCCGACCTCATCGAGATCTCGCGCCGCACCGGCTTTTCGCGCTTCCCGGTCTACACCGAGGATCTCGACGACGTGCAGGGCGCGGTGCACATCAAGCAGGCGTTCACCGTCCCGGCCGCCCAGCGCGCCACGGTACGGATCGGTTCGGTCATGCGGCCGATCCCGACGGTGCCCGAATCCCTGCCGGGCGACTCGCTGCTCAACCGGCTGCGTGATTCCCGGTTCCAGCTCGCGATCGTCGTCGACGAGTACGGCGGCACCGCGGGACTGGTGACCCTGGAGGACGTGGTCGAGGAGATCATCGGCGACGTCCGCGACGAACACGACGAGCGGGAAGCGCCGTCCTCCCAGCAGGTCGGCGCCGACAACTGGCTCGTGTCCGGGCAGCTTCGCGCCGACGAGGTCACCGACGAGACCGGGTTCCGGATGCCCGACGGCGACTACGAGACCATCGCCGGGCTGATCCTCGAGCGCCTCGGCCGGATCCCCTCCCCCGGCGACGCCACCGATCTCGACGCCTGGCGGCTCACGGTGACCAGGATGGACCGTCTGCGCATCGCCGAGGTCGAAGTCCGGCGGATCAGCGAGACCGCCACGTCCGCCGAGCAGGAGCCCGCCCGATGAGCGACTGGTTCAACATCTTCCTCGTCGTGGTCCTGCTGCTGGCCAACGCGTTCTTCGTCGGCGCCGAGTTCGCGCTCATCTCGTCGCGGCGCGACCGGCTGGAAGCCTTGCTGGAGCAGGGAAAGACCCGCGCCAGGATCGTCATCAACGCGAGCAGGAACGTCTCGCTGATGCTGGCGGGCGCGCAGCTCGGCATCACCATCTGCTCGTTGCTGCTGGGACGGCTCGGCGAGCCCGCCGTCGCGCACCGGCTGGCCGGTTTCTTCGAGCTGTTCGGGATTCCCGAGGTCCTGCTGCACCCGATCTCGTTCGCGATCGCGCTGGCGTTCATCACCATCCTGCATGTCCTCATCGGCGAGATGGTGCCGAAGAACCTCGCGATCGCCGAGCCGGAGCGGCTGGCGCTGTGGCTGGTGCCGGTGCACGTGGCGTGGGTGAAGCTCGCCAACCCGTTCATCTGGCTGCTGAACTTCGTGGCGAACTCCCTGCTTCGGGTGTTCAAGGTCGAACCGAAGGACGAACTCGAAACCGCCTACACCTCCGACGAGCTCGCGGAACTGCTCAGTGAGTCGCGGCGCGAGGGGCTGCTGGAGCACTCCGAACACCAGCGGCTGAGCAAGACGCTGTCCTCGGTGGAGAAGACGGTGGCCGACGTGCTGGTCCCGACCGCTCAGCTGACGACGCTGCCCTGCTCGCCCACGTTGGGCGACGTCGAGCGCGCGGTGTCCTCGACCGGGTTCTCCCGCTTCCCGGTGTGCACCGACGACGGGACACTGACCGGCTACATCCACGTCAAGGACATCCTCGACCTCGTGGGCGAGGACCCGACCACCGTGGTACCGCCGGACAAGACGCGGGCGCTCACCGAACTGCACGCCGACGCCCGGCTCGACGAGGCGTTGTCGGCGATGCGCAAGGAAGGCAGTCACCTGGCGCGGGCGCTCAGCCCGGCCGGGGCCGCGGTCGGCGTCGTCGCGCTGGAGGACCTCGTCGAGGAATACGTGGGAACTGTCCGCGACGGTACCCACGTCAGATCATGACCGGCCCGATCGTCCTTCCCGAGCCCGTCTGGCGGGCTCGGGAAGCCGAGCACGTCACGCGGATGCGGCGCTGGACGACACCGCACCAGCGGCGCCGCTCGCGGGGCGAGAAGCATCCGGTGCTCGACTTCCTCTTCACCTACTACTCGCACCGGCCCGGGCATCTCGAACGCTGGCAACCGGGCCCCGGGGTCGTGCTCGAAGGCGCGTCCGCCCGGCAGTTCCTGGAGAGGAAGGGTTACGTGGAGACGCCGGAGGGCGTCATGCTCGATCCGGCGGGCTTCACCGAGGGCCGCGCCAAGACCGCCGAATTCGTCCTCGGACTGCTTTCCGCGACCGCGTCCCGCTCTCCGAGACTCAGTTGTTTCGGCCTTCACGAATGGGCAATGGTTTACCGGGAATCAGCGAACGAGGTTCGTCATTCACAACTTCCGCTCCGGCTCGGTTCGGCCGGCACCGACGGCGTGGTCGAGTCGCTGGAGATCCGATGCGGACATTTCGACGCGTTTCGGTTCTTCACCGAGCCCGCCCGGCCGCTCAACGCCCTGCGACCGGAGCGGGAGAACCAGATCGACTTCGAGCAACCGGGCTGCCTCCACGCCAACATGGACTTGTTCAAGTGGGCGTACAAACTCGATCCGTTCGTGCCCGCCGAGCTGGTCGGGCACTGCTTCGAGCTGGCGGCGGACATCCGGGAACTGGACATGCGGGCGAGCCCGTACGATCTGGCGGAGTTCGGGTACTCGCCCGTGCGGATCGAGAGCCCGGATGGCCGGGCCGAGTACGCCCGCGCGCAAGCCGCTTTCGCCCGCCGGGCGGCGCCGCTGCGTGAGCACCTGATAGCGCATTGCCAACGGCTCCTCGCCGAGTTAAAGAAGGTGCCCGCGACACGCGGCAAACAACTGTGAGTCGTCGCATTCCCCGTAACATCCTCCCCTGTTAGAGTGATAACGGTTTGATTGCATACGCAGCGCGAGCGCGCACGTTTCGAAAGGACAACGATGGGGCGACACAGCGTGGCCGAGGAGCCGGTGCCGCATCCCCTCGACCCGCCGAAGCGGCCTCAGGGTCGCGGTGAGGCGACCGGTTCACACCGGATCGTCGGGAAGAAGGCCCCGCGGCGCCGGATCGCCAAGTGGCCGATCGCCTGCCTGGTCCTCGTGGTCCTGGTCGCGATCGGCGTCTTCGGCTGGAACTGGGCCGACGGTGAGCTCAACACCCGCGCCGAAGCCCAGGCCAAGGCGTGCAGCGCCGGCGACACCCCGATGCGGATCATCGTCACCCCCAGTATCGAAAAGCCCGTGCGAGCGGCGGCCGAGCGGTGGAACAACGCCGCGACCGTGGTCCGCGACCACTGCGTGGTCATCCAGGTCGACGCGCTGTCCTCCGCTTCCGTGCTCGACGGCCTCATCGGCCGGACGAACCTGGACTCGATCGGCGGCCTCCCCGCCGCCTGGATCCCAGAGTCCACCTACTGGGTGACCGAACTGAACACCGCCAAGCCCGAGCTGGTCGGTTCACCCGCCCAGTCGGTCGCGACGGCGCGTTCGGCCGACTACCCGCTCGTCGGGCTCGCCGGCAAGAGCATCGACGAGGTCCAGATGCGCGCCTCGCAGACGTTCCGGCAGTACCTGCAGCAACCCGCCCAGCAGGCCGACTTCGCCGCCGCCGGTATCAAGGCCACCTGAGAGTCCACGAACCTACGGGAAAGGCCCCTTCACCGCTCGGGAAGGGGCCTTTCCCGTACCTCGACTCTCGTGAGCGGCAAGGACGTTAGGGCCAACCGTGCTCAGGACTTGGCCGCAGCCGGTCCGTGAAGGCCTCCTTGCCTACCCTGAGGGTAGGCAAGGAGGCCTTCACTACCTCTGGGACTCCCACGCGCAGCAGCGGTCACATCGGTCTCGTGAGTGGTAAGGACGGTTAGAACCGTCGTTACCACTCACGAGCCGAAGGTGTCCGGGTCCGGGCCGGTGCGCGTCCCGTCGTCGAACTCGGCGAGAGCCGCGAGATCATCCTCGGCCAGTTCGAAGTCGAAGACGTCGAAGTTCTCGCGAATCCGGGACGGGGTCACGGATTTCGGGATGGCGACCGTGCCGAGCTGCAGATGCCAGCGCAGCACCAGTTGCGCGGGGCTCTTCCCGTATTTGGCGGCGAGGGCGGTCAGTGTCGGGTCCGAGAGCAGCGACCCCTGCGCGAGCGGGCTCCAGGCCTCGGTGACGATGCCGTGCTCGGCATGGAACTCCCGCAGCGCCTTCTGCTGGAGCCGCGGGTGCAGCTCGACCTGGTTGACCGCGGGCACGATCCCGGTTTCGTCGAACAGCCGCCGCAGATGCGGGACGTGGAAGTTCGACACCCCGATGGCGCGCGCCCGGCCGTCCGCGTAGAGCTTTTCCAGCGCACGCCAGGTTTCGACGTACTTCCCGCGGGCAGGCGTCGGCCAGTGGATCAGGTACAGGTCCACGCGGTCCAGGCCGAGTTCCGTGAGGCTCGTGTCGAACGCACGGAGCGCCTCGTCGTAGCCGTGGCCCGGATTCGGCAGTTTCGTGGTGATGAACAGTTCGTCGCGGGGCACGTCCGATGAGCGGATCGCCTCGCCGACACCGGCTTCGTTCCGGTACGACGCGGCGGTGTCGATGCTGCGGTACCCGGCCTCGATGGCGGTCCGGACGACCTTGGCCGTGTCGCCCGCGGGGACCTGCCAGACACCGAAACCGAGTTGGGGGATGGCTACCTCGTTGTTCAGGACGACGGAAGGCACGGCCATGGAAGAGGAATCCTCACTGGAGTCTGTGGCAGGACTTCTTGTCCCGCATCATTCCACCCCGCGCGCGGCGTACGCGCGCAGATATTCCGCCGTGTCCGCGTCGGCCGGGAAGAAGGACTCGATCACCAGCTCGGCCACCGTGACGTCCAACGGCGTCCCGAAGGTGGAGACCGTGCTGAAGAACGTGAGTTCCGCGTCCTCGTGGCGTAGCTTCAACGGGACGAAGATGTCGCCCGGTCCGGGGACCTCCACCTCGGGGACGGGATCCGCGCACGGATAGGACAGCAGTTCCTCCAGAAGCTCGGTCAGCGCCGGGTCGGCCGTCTGGGTCACCTGCCGCCGCAGCCTGCCGAGCAGATGAGCGCGCCACTCCCCCAGGTTCAGCACGTGCGGCGCCATCCCCTCCGGATGCAGTGTCACCCGCAGGACGTTGACCGGAGGCGTCATCAAGGCGGGCGAGACCAGGCTGGTCATGATCGAGATGCTCGCGTTGGCATCGACCAGGTTCCACCAGCGGTCGGCGACGGCGGCCGGATACGGCTCGTGACTCGTCATCAGCTGACGGACCGCCTTGCGGACGGCCGCCATTTCCGGGGCGCCAAGACCGCTTTCGGCGTACGCGGGCGCGTAACCCGCCGCCAGCAGCAGCTGATTGCGTTCCCTCAAGGGCACCTCCAGGTGCTCGCCGAGCCTCAGCACCATCTCGCGACTGGGCTTGGACCGGCCCGTCTCCACGAAGCTCAGGTGCCGGGTGGAGATGTCCGCCGAGATGGCGAGATCCAGCTGGCTGATCCGGCGGCGGTCGCGCCATTCGCGGAGGAGTTCGCCGACGGGGCGGCCCGCACGGCTCGCGGTCACTGTGGTCGTCACGATCACGAACCTACGGCCACGCGCGCGGAGCCGCCATTACCTCCCGCGTAATCGACGGGCCCCACCTTCAGCCGACAGAGTTGCGGCATCGGTTACCCCACAACAGAACGAGGAGACACCATGTCGGACATCCAGCGCGTCGCCGAGCAGTACATCGCCGTGTGGAACGAGACCGACGCGGACAAGCGCCGCGCGCTCATCGCCGAAGTGTTCACCGAGGACGCCGCCTACACCGACCCGCTCGGCGCGGTCACCGGCCACGACGGTGTCGACGGCTTCATCGCCGGCGCGCAAGCCCAGTTCGCGGGCCTGGAGTTCAGCCTGCCGTCGGCGCCCGACGCGCATCACGACATCGCGCGGTTCCAGTGGCACCTCGGCCCGGAGGGCGCGGAAGAGCCGCTGGCGATCGGTTTCGACGTCATCACCGTCGAGGACGGGCGGATCAAGCAGGTGCTGGGATTTCTCGACAAGATGCCCGGCTGAGCTGCAGCGTATGCCAGTGAACCCGCGACCGCGATCGGGAGCGGGTTCAGGCGAAGGCCTCCGGTGGCGGGCAGGAGCAGACGAGGTTGCGGTCCCCCGCGGCCCCGTCGATCCGCCGCACCGGGGGCCAGATCTTCGACGCGGTGAACCCGGCCGGGAAGACCGCGATCTCCCTGCTGTACGGGCGATCCCACTCCCCAGCGAGGCAGCGCGCGGTGTGCGGGGCGTTGCGCAGCGGGCTTTCGGTCACCGGCCACTCCCCTGCGGCGACCTTCTCGATCTCGGCGCGGATCGCGATCATCGCGTCGCAGAACCGGTCGAGTTCGCCGAGGTCCTCGCTCTCGGTGGGCTCGACCATGAGTGTCCCCGCGACCGGGAAGGACATCGTCGGCGCGTGGAGGCCATAGTCGGCCAGCCGTTTGGCGACGTCGTCGACCGTGACGCCGGTGCGTTTGGTGATCGCGCGGAGGTCGAGGATGCACTCGTGCGCCACGAGTCCCTCGTGCCCGGAGTACAGCACTGGATAATGCGCGGCGAGACGTTTCGCGACGTAGTTGGCGTTCGCGACCGCGGTCAGCGTCGCCCTCCGCAGGCCGTCGGCGCCCATCATCCGGACGTAGGCCCAGGAGATCGGCAGGATCGACGCGCTCCCCCACGGCGCGGCGCTGATCGGGCCTACGCCGGTGGCCGGGCCGGCGTCCGGTTGCAGCGGGTGGTTCGGCAGATACGGCGCCAGATGCGCGCGGACACCGATCGGGCCGATGCCCGGCCCGCCGCCACCGTGCGGGATGCAGAAGGTCTTGTGCAGGTTCAGATGGGAGACGTCGGCGCCGAACTTCCCGTACTGCGCGACTCCGATCAGCGCGTTCAGGTTCGCCCCGTCGACGTACACCTGACCGCCCGCGTCGTGCACCAGCGCGCAGACCTCGCGGACGGTGTCCTCGTAGACGCCGTGCGTCGAGGGATAGGTGATCATGATCGCGGCGAGGTCGTCCGCGTGCTCGTCCACAGTGGACCTGAGGTGGCCGAGGTCGATGTTGCCCTCGTCGTCGCATTTCACCACGGCCACGCGCATCCCCGCCATGACCGCGCTGGCGGCGTTCGTCCCGTGCGCGCTGGACGGGATCAGGCAGACGTCACGCGCCTCGTTCCCGCGCTCGCGGTGATAGGCGCGAATCGCCAGCAATCCGGCGAACTCGCCTTGGCTGCCGGCGTTCGGTTGCAGTGAGACCGCGTCGTAGCCGGTGATGCCGGCGAGCCACCGCTCCAGATCCTTCACGACGGTGAGCAGCCCTGCCGCGTCCTCGGCGGGCGCGAACGGGTGCAGGCCGGCGAACTCCGGCCAGGTGATCGGCTCCATTTCGGCCGTGGCGTTGAGTTTCATCGTGCAGGAGCCGAGCGGGATCATGCTCCGGTCGAGCGCGACGTCCTTGTCGGACAACGACCTCAGGTACCGGAGCAGTGCCGTCTCCGAGCGGTGTGCGTGGAAGACCGAATGCGTCAGGTAGTCGCTGGTGCGGCGCAGATCCGGCGGGAAACCGTCCGCGGTGTCCGCGTCGAGCGAGTCCACATCGGACACCGCGACCCCGAACGCCTTCCACACCAGGGAAAGGTGCTCACGGGACGTCGTCTCGTCGCAGGCGACGGCGACGTGGTCCGCGTCGACGAGCCGCAGGTTGACCCCGAGTTCCCGGGCGGTGCCGACGACCCCGGTCGCGCGGCCGGGGACGGCGACCATCACGGTGTCGAAGAACTCGCAGTGCACGACGTCGACACCGCTCTCGGCGAGTCCTGCCGCGAGCACGGTGGCCATCCGGTGCGCGCGGTTCGCGATGGCGCGCAGGCCTTCGGGACCGTGGTACACCGCGTACATCGACGCGATCACCGCCAGCAGCACCTGGGCGGTGCAGATGTTGCTCGTCGCCTTCTCGCGGCGGATGTGCTGCTCACGGGTCTGGAGCGCGAGCCGGTACGCCGGAGCGCCGTCGGCGTCCTTCGACACCCCGACCAGACGGCCGGGCAGCTGCCGTTCGAGACCCTGCCGAACCGCGAGGTACGCGGCGTGCGGCCCGCCGAAGCCCATCGGGACCCCGAACCGCTGCGTGGATCCGATCGCGACATCGGCGCCGAGCTCACCGGGCGACCGCAACAGGGTCAGCGCCAGCGGATCCGCGGCCATCACCACCGCCGCGCCCAGTGCCTTGGCCTCGGTGATCGTGTGGTCCCATTCGCGGACGACTCCCGACGCGCCCGGATACGACAGCAGCACCCCGAAGAAGTCGCCGCCCAGGCCCAGTCCGGTGATGCCCTGGGACAGATCCGCGGTCACCAGCTCGATGCCGAGCGGTTCGGCTCGGGTGCGCAGGACCTCGATCGTCTGCGGAAGGGTGTCCTCGTCGACCACGAACCGGTTCGACTTCGCCTTGCCCGCCCGGCGGACCAGCGTCATCGCTTCCGCCGCGGCGGTCGCCTCGTCCAGCATGGAGGCGTTGGCTATCGGCAGGCCGGTCAGATCGGCGACCATGGTCTGGAAGTTCAGCAGCGCTTCGAGGCGGCCCTGCGAGATCTCCGGCTGATACGGCGTGTAAGCGGTGTACCAGGCCGGGCTCTCCAGCACGTTCCGGCGGATCACCGGCGGGGTCACGGTGCCGTGGTAGCCGAGGCCGATCATCTGGACCATCGGCCGGTCGCGCGCGGCCAGCGCGCGGAGTTCGGCGAGCGCGCCGGTCTCGGTGGCGGGCGGCGGCAGATCCGGCGGTGTCGCGGACTCCCGCAGCGACGCGGGGACGGCCCGCTCGGCGAGCTCGTCCAGGGAAGCGACGCCGACGACGTCGAGGATGCGCGCGAGCTCCTCGGCGCCGGGACCGATGTGCCGGTCCGCGAAGGGGGTCCCGGATTCGAGAGCGGCCAGTGATACGGGCTCCATCGGGGACCTCCCAAGACGCGGGGGTGGGGCCGGGACGATTGTCCTGGCCCTCCCCACTCTGTCCGTACCCCCGAGGGGGCGCCTGAGAGTTTCGCCCGAGTGTTGAGCCGGGCTTGCACCGTCGGCGGGGCCGCCAGGCTGTGACCTGGCGAACCACTTTCCAGAGGCGTCTCTTCCGCGCGGTCCAGGGTGCCTGAGAGGTTCCGGGGAGGACTTGCTCCTTCGGCGCCGAGCTCAACGGTTATCGGCTCGGTCTCTCCCGCGCGGATTCGTCGACCGCGGAAGTGAGCCTACCCTGCCGCCCGCACGGCTTCATGATCAGCCGGTGCGACGTGCGTTACGGCGCTGTGTGAGCTCGTCCGGCGTGACCGTTTCGATCACGCCGCCGTCGGCCCGCTCGGCCGGGAACTCGTGGATGGTGCCGCTGATCTCCTGCATCGCGCCGCTGACCGCGATCCCGAAGACACCTTGCCCACCCTGGAGTAAATCGACGATCTCTTCGGGCGAGGTGCACTCGTAGACGGTGGTGCCGTCGGAGAACAGGGTGACCTTGGCGAGGTCACGGACGCCGCGCAGACGCAGGTGGTCGACGGCGACGCGGATGTTCTGCAGGGAGACACCGGTGTCCAGCAGCCGCTTGACGACCTTCAGGACGAGGATGTCCTTGAACGAGTAGAGCCGCTGCGAACCGGAGCCGTGCGCCGTGCGGATGCTCGGCGCGACCAGCTTCGTGCGGGCCCAGTAGTCGAGCTGCCGGTAGGTGATCCCGGCGATCTGACAGGCGGCGGGGCCTCGGTAGCCGACGAGTTCGTCCGGGAGGGAAGAGTCGGGGAACAGCTCGCCCTGCTCGCCGTCAGCGACCGGAACGAGCGGCTCTTGAGGGCTACCAGCCTCGACCACGCCATGCCTCCCCTCGCCCGACCTGGCGGCCGGCGAACAAAGCCGCGCGGACCCACGTGAGTCCGCACCGGAGTTCCTCGTCAAGACGAATGCCCCAGACATCCGAATCACACCTTGGCGATTCACCTTCATTGACGGTAAGCGCGTCCGGCAAAGCGGTCAACGCGACGCGCGGGCCACCTCAAGCTCTTCTTGAGGCTTGTCGAGCACAGTCCCCCATTCGGCCGCATGGTTGCCACTTTTACTCAGCCGTGTTATTTTTTACTCATGCAAGTAACTCCCTCCACTCAGAGCGCCATGCAAGAGGTCCAGGCGGAGCTGGGGCTGTCGGTCGCCGAGGCGGCCAGGCGGGCCCAGATCATCGGAGCCACGATCGCGACGATCTCCGACCTCGGCTACCACAAGACGTCGTTCGCGAAGATCAAGGAGCGGGCCGGGCTGTCCAGCACCCGGATCATCTCGTACCACTTCACCAACAAGGCAGGCCTGATGCAGGCCGTGGTCACCACCGCGACCGGGATGAAGGACAAGTTCCTCGAGGAGCGGATCCAGGGCACGACCGACCGGGCCGGGCTGCTGCGCGGCTACATCGAGTCGGAGATCGCGTTCCTGGGCTCGTACCCGGAACTGGTGCGGGTCATGGTCGAGATGGGCTCGAGCGGCTCGGACGCCGAGGGCTGGTTCATGTCGGCACCGCTGGTCGAGGAGTTCCGGACCGGCAGGCTCGAACGTCAGCTCCGGCAGGGGCAGCAGGAAGGCGCTTTCGGCGAGTTCGCGCCGGACGTGATGGCGCTGTCGATCGCGCAGGCCATCGACGGTGTCGCGGCGAAGTTCGCGGCGGATCCGAAACTGGACCTGGAGCGGTACGGGCGGGAACTGGCGGACCTGTTCGTCAAGGCGACCGCCGCCTGACTGGGTCGCGTGAGTCGCGAGTGCGAGGCGAAGGGCACCTTTCGGTCCGCCTGAGGTCGGCTCGCCCCGATCGGAGAAGTCCGTGAAGGCCTCCTTGCCTACCCTGAAGGTAGTGAAGGAGGCCCTCACGGTCGCCGTGACCGGACGTTGGCCCCAGGTGCACCAACAGTCACAGCAACCGCGCGTGAAGGACCCCTTTCTTCGGCTCAGCCGAGGAAAGGGGTCCTTCACGTACTTGAGGCGCGGCCGGCCGCCGCGCCACGCATTCAGAGGACTAAACGCACGCACGAAGAAGGGCGGCGCCACCGGCACCGCCCCTTCGCGCGGAATCCCAGGATGTGATCAGGTGTCGGCGCCGCGGAAGTCCTCCGGCGAGACCGAGTCGAGGAACTCGCGGAACTTCTCGACCTCGTCCTCCTGCTCGTCGGGGATGATGAGACCCGCTTCCTCCAGCACCGCGTCCACGGCGTGGATGGGCACTCCCACCCGCAGCGCCAGCGCCACCGAATCGCTCGGCCGCGCCGAAACCCGGATGTCCCCGTCGAAGACCAGTTCCGCGAAGAACGTGCCTTCCTTCAGATCGGTGATGACGACCTGTTCCAGCTCACGGCCCAACGCTCCGATGACCTCCTTCAGCAGGTCATGGGTGAGCGGACGGGCCGGGCGGACTCCCTGCTGCTCCAAGGCGATGGCGGTGGCCTCGACCGAGCCGATCCAGATCGGCAGGTAACGCTCGCCTTCGGTTTCCCGCAGCAACAAGATCGGCTGATTCGCGGGTAGCTCCACCCGCACGCCGACGACGCGCATCTCGCTCATCGGGCTTCGCCTCCCTCTCGTGCGCACGGGCTGCAACGCTTGTCTCGACGACCAAGCGACGGTAGTCCCGACGCTACCCGTCTTCCGAGCGCTGTGCTCGCTGTCTCCGACATTCTCGGTTCGCCCGTGGCAAACCCGACTCTCACGGTACGGCATAGGGTGCCGAACATTCAGGCATTGACAAGTGACCGCACAACCGCTCCCGGCCCCCGAAGCCGTTCAACCGCCCGTGACAGCCCGTATTCCGGCCTTCACCAAGAGCGTGTGCAACGCCACGGTCAAGGCGGCCAGCTCCCGGACGACCTCGTCACCCCTCGCCTGGGCGTCCTCGTCACGATGCCGATACACCGGGGTCACGATCTGCTCCAGCAGGCCGACCTCGCGGTCGGCCGCGGCCCGGAAGGCACGCAGATGTCTCGGCTCTATACCGAATTCGGTCATCGCCTTCACGGTCTTCGCCACGAGCACCGCGTCCGGGTCGAAGAACCCCGCCGCCCCGGGGCGGACGAGACCGTATTGCCGCAGCTCAGCCAGGGTGGCGGCGTCGATGCCGGCCTGGCGGAGCAGATCTTCCTCGGTCAGCCTGATCTCGCGGTCGGTCTCGAAGTCCCCCGGGGACGGCAGTCCGCCGTTCTCCCCGGGGGCGTCGAGTGACACGAGTTTCCGCGGCGGCCGCGGCATCGCCGCCGAGGGCGCGGCGCCCTGATCCGCCGCGTCCAACTGTTCCTTGATGACCTTCAGCGGGAGGTAGTGATCCCGCTGGGCGGAAAGGACGAACCGCAACCGCTCCACGTCCGCCGGAGCGAACTGCCGGTACCCCGACGGGGTCCGGCCCGGCTGGACCAGACCCTCCGCCTCGAGGAACCGGATCTTGGAGATGGTGACATCGGGAAAGTCGCCGCGCAGCTGTGCCAGCACGGCTCCGATGCTCAACCCATCGCGCTGCGACGCGTCCCGATCAGGCCGCCCGGCCGCCGTCACCGTGCCCCCTGGCCCCCGTGACCCGGGCCGGTCAGGAAGACCAGGCGGAACTTGCCGATCTGCACCTCGTCGCCACCGGCGAGGACGGCCTGGTCGACCGGCTCGCGGTTGACGTAGGTGCCGTTGAGGCTGCCGACGTCGATGACGACGAACTCGCCACCCTCACGGCGGAACTCGGCGTGCCGCCGGGAGACCGTCACGTCGTCGAGGAAGATGTCGCTGTCCGGGTGCCGTCCCGCGCTGGTGGTGTCGCGGTCCAGCAGGAAGCGCGAGCCCGCGTTCGGACCCCGCTTGACGACCAGCAGCGCGGAACCCGCGGGCAGCGCGTCCACACCCTGGACGGGGGCCTCGGCAGCCGGAGGAGCCTCAGTGCCTTCGACGTCGGCCAGGAAGTCGGCCCGGAAGACAGAAGTCCGCTCCGGAGACTGCTCCGGGGGAACGCCGGGCCCGTCGTTCGTGCTCACCTGAGCTCTCCTAACGCATGTGTGTTGCCACTACTCAAGAACGTGTGGAGGTCAAACGTACCGTGCCTGATCGAATCTCCGGCCCGCGGCTCCCCCTACTCTTCCCGAAGGGCCGCGGCCTGCGGCTATTCCTTGATCAGGGCCTGGTACGCCTCGGCCTCCAGCAGGGATTCCACCGAGCTCGCGTCGTCGAGCCGGAGCTCGATCAGCCAGCCCTCGCCGTAGGGGTCGCTGTTGATCAGCTCGGGCGACTCGGTCACCGCGTCGTTGACCGCGACCACCTCGCCGTCGAGCGGGGCGAACAGCTCCGAAACGCTCTTGGTCGACTCGACCTCGCCGAACGCGTCGCCCGAACCGACCTGCTTGCCGACCTCGGGCAGTTCGACGAACACCACGTCACCGAGCTGGTCCTGGGCGTACTCCGTGATGCCCACGCGCACGAGCCCTCCGTCGCGCACGGAGACCCACTCGTGTTCCTCGGTGTACCGCAGTTCTTCTGGAGTGGACAACGCCGCTCCCCTTTCTGACGCCCTCGCTCGAAACCGACGCGCGCAGTTTCGCATCCCGCCGGGTCACGCGCCCGGCGCCTCCCGCAACTCGACGGGTCCGGCCGGTCGTAGCGCCCGTGCGGTCTGGACGACGTACAGCACGCCCGAATAGACGTACAGGACCGCACCCCACGCCGTGAAGGCGTAGCCGATCGGCCTGGCGATCGCGGCGATGTCGGAACCGCCCTGGGTGAGCAGCAGGAACGGGAAGGCGTACATCAGCACGAAAGTGGCGCCCTTGCCGATGTAGGTGACCTCCGGCGGGGCGAAGCCGCGGTGCCGGAGCAGCAACACGCAGACGCCCAGTACCGCCTCGCGGACGACCAGCGGAACCACCAGCCACCACGGGATGATGTCGCGGATCAGGAAGGCGATGAGGGTCGCGAGGATGTAGAGCCGGTCGGCGGCGGGGTCGAGCAGCTGGCCGAGCCGCGACATCTGGTTGAGCCAGCGGGCGAGTTTGCCGTCGAGCCAGTCGGTGAGCGCGCTGAACACGAGCAGCGCGAGCGCCCAGCCGTCCTCCTTCGGGCCGAGGAGCAGCCACAGGAAGACCGGCACCCCGGCGAGCCGGAGGATCGAAAGCATGTTGGGAACGTTCAGGGCCTGCCGCAGCAGGGAAGGCTCTTCGCTGGTCACGCTCGGTTCGGGGGGCGTACTCACCCGCTCAGCCTATCCAGCGGCGGCAGGTCCTCCCCCGTCAGCTGGCCCGGGTGTGGGTCCAGCCGCGGCGTTGCAGGTCCGCGCTGGTCAGCGCCACGGGCCTGCCTCGGTGGTCGGTGCCCATCCAGCGGTTGTGGCCGGCGGAGGTCTCGAGGACGTACGGGCGGCCACTACACCAGACGACGGTGCACGGCGCCGTCGGTGGCAGCTCCGCGCTCGCCGGCGCGGCGGCCTGGGGTGACGCGGGGTCGGTCTGTTCGTCGGTCTTCATCACTCTCACGGTTTCGTGACGGGGACTGGGACACGCCGGAGCGCTACCTTTGTTTTCGGCAGGACGGGTCCGCGCGTTAACGGATCCGGCATGGATTCGTCCGATCGGTTCGCGACGACAGCAGGATGTTGTCGCGCTGTGAACGGCATGTTAATCGTCCACAATGGACAGTCAGTGGGCGGTCCTCGCGTACCGCGGCGGCGGGGTCGCGATAGCCTCCCGCGAATCGAACGTGGCTCAATGCCACGGCATCGGGCCCGGCCGGGTCAGAATGGGCCGGCCACGACCGGCCGACGAAAGGATCGCCTTGCGCGTCTCGACCACCACGGGAACGTGGCGGCGCCTGTTCGCGGCCTGCGCCGTCACCGGAACGCTCGCCGCCTGTTCGGGCGAAGATCCGCCACCGCCTGTCACCTCGATGTCGGTCTCGCCGCCCTCACTCCCCACAGTGGTGTCCAGCGTGCCGGTGCCGCCGATCCCGTCGCGGACCCCGCCGAGTCCCTCCGCCGCCCCGCCTCCCACTTCCCAGCCGAAACCCGCTGAACCGGTTCAGGGTTCGTGCGGCACGGTCACCGCGGCCAGCGGGCTGACCCTCCAGGTGCTCAACGGCCCCGGGGTCTCGTGCGCGGACGCGACCGGGATAGTCGGTTCGTTCCACCAGAGGATCGCCGGACGGCAGTCCGCGGGCTCGGACGAACCGGTCAGCGAGACCGTGGACGGCTGGCTGTGCGTCTCCGGCGCTCCCGCCGCGCAAGGCGGCACCAGTTGCAGCAAGGGCGAACAGAACGTGTTCGCCGCCGTCGTCCCCGTCGAATGAACCATCCTCGAGAAGAAGGGCCCATGAAGAGCCTCGCCGTGCTCCCCGCCGCGTTCGCCGTCGTCCTGCTGAGCGGTTGCGGCGCCGATCCCGCTCCCGCGGCCGCGCCGCCGCCCTCCCCCGCCCCCACGGCCGACCAGGTCCTGGCCGGTACGCCGTGTGGCGAGGTCACCGGGTTCCAGGGCGCGAAGAACAAGGTCGTCGTGCGCGGGAAGGCCGAGTGCGCCGAAGCGACGCAGGTGCTCACGGACTACTTCGCCAAGCTGACGCCCGCCGAGGCGGCGTCACCGCAAGGGCCCGGCCCCGTGGTGGTCGGGGCTTGGACGTGCGGGAGCGGGCCGAACGATCCGGTGACGAGTTGTTCGACCGAAGACGAGCGCCAGATCGAAGCGACCCGCTCCTGAGCCTCAGTCGCCCCAGTTGGCCGTACATGGTGCAGGCCTCGAACCTCTGTCCTGGTTTCGAGAACCCGCCGTCCCGCGACACGTCACCTTGCCGCAGTCGGCGGTTTTGCCCACCAGGGCCGTGCCGCCCTGCTTGCCGCCGGAGAGAAGGTCGCGCAAGGCGAGGCCGAAACCGGACAGATCGTCACCCTTCACGAACTCGAAGGTGTGTCGATGGGCGCGGTACCGGCGCCGGTTTCCGTCTGAGGTACATGAAGGTCGAGTTTCCTCGGCTCAGCCGAGGGAAGGGTCCTTCACCCGCGGCCGCTGTGGCTGCTCGCGTACCTGGGAAAGGCCTCCGGGTTTCCGCGCCTTTTCCGACACACGAGTCCTTTCGTCGTTCACTGGAGCCTCAGCAGGACTTCGTGTTCGAGTTTGCCGACGAGAAGGTACTCGGGCCGATATCCGGGCGGGACCACGAAACAGACGAGACCCGTGGTGCCGCCGAAAGCGCCGGGAGCGCCCGCGCAGTCCTTGACCCGCTCCGGCTCACCGTGTTCGTCGGCCGACAGTTCCAGCGGCGTGTCGCCGAGGCGGGACGCCTCGATCCGCAAGGTGAGGACGTGGAATCCGCTCAACCACGCCTCGGCTCCCTCGGGCGGCCCGGTCCTGCTGTCGAGCACCCGCACGACCGCCTCCCCGGATACGGCGGTCTGCCCACGGGCGAACACCGGCGGCGGTCCCCATAAGTCGCGACGGTGTTCCCAGAGATTCGGGACGGGGTCGGCCGCCTCACGGTAGGCCTTCCCGCCGAAGCCGACCGGCGTCAGGACCACTAACGCGGCGAAGGCCAGCCCGGCCAGGAACGGCAGGGACTTCCACGCGATCCCCGGTCTCGCCACTCTGACCAGCACGATGGCCGCGAGCGCCAGGAGCGCCCAGCCGAGGGACATCGCCGTGATCTTCTCCCACGGATGGTGGGCTTCCACGACGTCGGCGGCCCCGCGCACGGACAGAACCCGGTCCGTCACCGACGAAAGCCGGGCGACCACCGGATCAGCGAGGCCGAACGCGTCTCTTGTCGGCACTTCGATCGCGCGGCCGTCTTCGGTGATCGCCAGAACCTCGTAGGAGGTACGCGGGCCGTGCTGTCCTTCGGTGGTCGTGGAGTTCGTTTCGGAGATCACCGCGCGCACATCGTAGGTGCCGGCCAATCCTTCGACGGCCCATCGTCCGGCGAAGGCCGCGACTGAACCCCAGACGATCCCGATCACGAACGCGATGATCATCGCGTTCGTGCGCTGCCCGTCTTTCCGATCCAGTTCGAGGAAGACCACCAACACCCCCTGTCCGGCTCGCCCAGCCTATAGGCCGAGGCCGCCGCACGGCACGGGATTTGTACCCACCCCTTGCGATCCGAAGTAAGAGTCGTCTAGACTCAAACTATGCTCACCAGGGAAGACGCCGTGAAGGCGGTCGAGAACGCGGTCGACGCGGCCGCTCTGTTCGCCCGCCATCGCTACCGCGAACTGGCGGCCGCGCTCCACCCCGACCGCAACCCCGGCGACGAGCGCGCCCACCGTGCCGCCGCCACCCTCAACCGCCTTCACGACAGTTGGAAACGCGCCAGGCGCCAGACGGTCACCACGGCGACGTCGGCGTACGCCCTCACCGCGCCGCACGCGGTGGGCAGTGTCGCGACGACGTACCGGACCACCGGGCCACACCTGGTGAAACTCGTCCGCGACCCGGCGCTCAATCCGCTGATCCACGCCGAATGGGACGCGTTGCGCGCGCTCGACGGCTTCACCGAACGGCACCGGTGGCTGCGCCCCTACTACCCGCGGCTGCTGGACACTTCCGGTCCGGTGGCCAGAGGTGACCGCGCGTTCAGCGTCCTCGATCCGCTCGTCGACGGTTTCGTCACCCTCGCCGATATCGGGAAAGCCTTCCCCGGCGGGCTCGACGGCCGCGACTACGCGTGGATGCACCGCCGCCTCCTGCGTGCCGTGGCGGGCGCGCACCGGGCGGGTGTCGTCCACGGCCACCTCACCGCGGACAACGTGCTCGTCCATCCCGGACAGCACGGCATCGTCGTCGTCGGCTGGTCCTTCGCCGTCGAAGACGGTGTGCTCCCGCTGGCGGCGGACAAGTCCGTCGACTACCCGCCGGAAGTCCACAAAGGACTACCGGTGACCGTGGCCACCGACGTCCACATGCTCCACCGCATGATGCTGGAACTCCTGGCACCGCACGAAACCCGCCAACGCGAATTCGCGACCTGGTGCACACAGGAAGCCCCGGCACAACGACCCGACGCCGCCGACCTGCTCGACGAGTACGACGCGCTGCTCGACGACCTGTACGGCCCCCGCGCCTTCCGCCCCTTCACCATCCCCGAGACAGGAGCCTGACCATGGGACACGGACACTGGGACGACAACGCCTACGCCGCCGCGAAGACTTTCCGGCGGGCCAAGGGCGAGGACGACTTCGGCTACACCGCCGATCTGCGCTCCAAGCCCGCGAAAGACTGGAAGGTCGCGCCCGCGCTCGACCCGCTGAACGCCGTCCGGGAATGCCGGGATTCGGCCGACCACACCGATTCGACGCCGATCGCGGTGCTGTTCGACGTCACCGGCTCGATGCGCCGGGTGCCGCGGGTCATGCAGGGCAAGCTCGGCAAACTGCACGGCCTGCTGAAGCGCCGGGGCTACCTGGCCGACCCGCAGGTGATGTTCGGCGCGATCGGTGACGCCGACAGCGACCGGGTCCCGCTGCAGGTCGGGCAGTTCGAATCGGACAACCGGATGGACGAGCAGCTGCGCACGATCTTCCTCGAAGGCGGTGGCGGCGGGCAGAAGAGCGAGTCCTACGAACTGGCCGCCTACTTCATGGCCCGGCACGTCGTGACCGACGCGTGGCAGAACCGCGGCCGCAAGGGCTATCTGTTCATCATCGGCGACGAGCTGAACAAACCCGCGCTGGAGGCGCGCCACATCCGCCGGGTGATCGGGGACGACGTGCGGGAGGACATCGACCCGGCTTCGGTGTACCGGGAGCTTTCCCGTAAGTGGCACGTCTTCTTCGTGCTGCCGAACCAGTCGTCGTACTACAACGACCCGGAGATCGGCGAACACTGGAGCGGCCTGCTCGGCCAGAACTTCCTGAAGCTCGACGATCCCGGCGCGGTGTGCGAACTGATCGCGGCCACCATCGGGCTGGAAGAGCGGGTCGTCGACGTCGACCGTGCGCTCGCCGATCTCGCGGACGTCGGCTCGGTCGCCGAAAGCAAGGCGGTCGGCAAGGCGTTGGCGAAGCTGGGCACCAAGACGGTCGTCACGTCGGCGGTGCCCGAGGCCGAGGGGCCGAGCGACGTGGTGCTGCGATGAGTCGCCTGGACGGTCACGTGGTGGTGGTCGGGCTCGGCTTCGGCGACGAAGGCAAGGGCGCGGTTGTCGACGCGCTCTGCGCCGACCGGCCCACTACCGCCGTGGTCCGCTTCAACGGGGGCGCGCAGGCCGCGCACAACGTCGTCGTGGACGGGCGGCACCACACGTTCAGCCAGTTCGGGGCGGGCACGTTCGCCGGCGTGCCCACCCATCTGTCGCGGTTCGTGCTGGTCGAGCCGTTCGCGCTGGCCGCCGAAGCGCGGCGGCTGGAAGCGGCAGGTGTCCGGAATCCGCTCTCGCTGCTGAGTATGGACGGCCAGGCCCTGCTCACCACCCCGTTCCACATCCACGCCAACCGGGCAAGGGAGGAGGCCCGGGGCGTGAACCGGCACGGCTCGTGCGGGAAGGGCATCGGCGAGACCGTCTGGTACTCGCTGCTGCCCGGGGCCGAGCCGGGTGACGTGGTGGAGAGCCAGGAGGTGATCGGGACGCCGGGGGAAGCGCCCACGGTCGCCGACTGTGCCCGGCCGTCGGTGTTGCGGCGCAAGCTGGACGCGCTCGCGCGGTTCTATGCCCCGCTCGCCACACCACCGCACGGCGTCGACGAACTGGTGGCGCTGTACCGCGATTTCGCGGACGCGGTGCGGATCACCGACGGGGACGAAACGGGACGGCTGGCGGATTCCGGGCGGCTGGTGTTCGAGGGAGCGCAGGGGGCTCTCCTCGACCAGCACCACGGGTTCCATCCGCACACGACCTGGTCGACCACCACGCCGCACAACGCCCGCGACCTGCTGGGCGGGCGCCCGCACGCCGTCCTGGGTGTCACGCGGACGTACCTCACCCGGCACGGCGCGGGACCGCTGCCGACCGAGTCCGCCGCCGTGCTCGCCCGCTTTCCGGAGGCGCACAACGAAACCGGCGAATTCCAGGGCGCGTGGCGGGCGGGTCATCTCGACGCGGCCCTGCTCGATTACGCGATCGCGGCCTGCGACGGCGTCGACGCGCTCGCGGTGACCCACCTCGACGCGACCGGGCTGGAGGTCGTCCCCAAGGACGGCTCTCCCGCCGTCGACCTGACGGATCCGCTGGCGTGGTTCGGTGCGCGGCTGCCGGTGGCCGTCACCGGGTACGGCCCGGACAGGGCCGGTTACCGGGTCGCGGAGGCAAGGTCGACAATCTACGCGTGATCGAGTCGACGCCGGTGTCCGTTGACGTGCTCGTGGTGCGGTTCGCCCCCGGCACCAGGAACGTGCTGCTGGGAATCGCGCCACGAGCCGCCGAGCCCTTCGCGGGAGAACTCGCCCTGCCAGGGGTGCTGCTCGGGCTCGGGGAACGGCTGAGGGAGGCGGCGCACCGGGCGGTGGCCGGCAAACTCGGCCTGCCGTCCGACGCGCTCTCGGCGGCCGGGCAGCTCGCCACCTTCGACGAGCCGAACCGTGATCCCCGCGGTCCCACGCTCTCCGTCGCCTTGTGGGCAACGGTGGATCCCGCGCTCGACGAGCCGGGGAACGTGGTGTGGGTTCCGCTGGACGAGGTCCCTCCGCTGGCGTTCGACCACGACCGGATCGTGGCGGACTGCCGCCCGATGCTGGCCGAGCGGCTGTGGCGGGACGTGGCGTTCACGGCCGGGCTGCTGGGTCCGATCTTCACGACGGCCCAGGCGCTGGACGCGACCGAAGCGCTGACCGGGGACCGCCCCTATCCGGCCAACCTCGGCCGGACCATGGAGCGGGTCCCCGGTTTGCGGCGCACCACCGAACACGCGGCCGCCCTCCCCAAGGGAGGACGGCCGCCGTCGCTGTGGCGCTGGGAGTGACGAGGTCAGATCCCGCAGGAGGAGGCCGACCAGAACCGCGTCGACCGGTGTGCCACGTGGGTGTGATCGTTGTGGCCGGGGTAGCCCGGCCCGAGGATCTCCGCGAACCCGTGGTTACGGGCCTGCTTCGCCAATCCGCAGAAGCCCTGCGAGCCGGCACCGAGATCGACGGCGTCACCGTAGAGATGACGGCTGTTGGTCGCGCCGCCGACCGCGTTGTTGCAGGCGACGCTGCGGAAGCCGCCGTTGACGTCGATCGGCCGGTCGCCCATGGCGTGCCGCATCGCCTGCAGCTTCCACATCGAGACCAGCGCGTTGGCTTTCGCCGTCGCCGGTGTGACGTTGCCGCCCGACCAGTCTGAGTTGCACCGGTTCAGTTCCGCGTAGGTGAAGTTGATCGGCGTGCAGTCGTCGTCCTGCAACGCGTAGAGCTTCGAGAACGTGGCCGAACCGGCGATGCCGTCCGCGGCCAGCCCGTACGCCTGCTGGAAGCGGGTGACCGCGGCCTTGGTCCCCGCGCCGAACTGGCCGTCGAGGGCGAGCACACCACCGTAACCGGGGTACCCGGCGACCCGGATCTGCAGTTGCCGGACGTCCTCACCGGACGCGCCCTGGGACAACGTGCGTCCCCAGGAGTAACAGGCGTCGGCGACGGACACTTCGCCCGCCGTCACCGGGCCCGGATCGGCGGCGGCCGGAGTGGCCACCGCGGTACCGAGCCCGGCCACCAGGGCGAGCATCGGCAGGAGGAAACGAATGCGCATGACAGGAACACCTTTCAAGCAGGGAAGGTGAGACCCGTGACCCCCACGGGTTGTCAACGATTCACTGCCGAGGATGCTAACGCGGTTCCGGTTACCGCGCTGTGGGTCGTTCGACCCACACGCCCAAGCCGGAACTCGCGTGCTTGAAGACGTGACTCGCGTGCTTGGAGGCGGAACACTCCGGGCCGGGCGAGTTCCGTGTCCAAGCACGCGAGTTCCGGCTCCGAACACGCGAGTTCGGAGTTCGGGGCCGGGCCGTCAGCCCTTCAGCTGCGGGAAGTCCTCCTCGCGGAACTCCCCCGCCGGCCGTCCGTCGGCCTCGTTCTCCCGCCCGCGCAGCTCGACGCGCCGGATCTTGCCGGAGATCGTCTTCGGCAGTTCGGTGAACTCCAGCCGCCGGATTCGCTTGTACGGCGCCAGATGCTCCCGGCAGAAGGCCAGGATGGACACCGCGGTGTCTGCCGTGGGCTCGTGCCCGTTCGTCAGGACGACGTAGGCCTTCGGCACCGCGAGCCGGATCGGGTCCGGCGCCGGGACGACCGCCGCTTCGGCGACCGCCTCGTGTTCCAGCAGGACACTTTCCAGCTCGAATGGCGAGATCCGGTAGTCCGACGCCTTGAAGACATCGTCCGTGCGGCCCACGTAGGTGATGTAGCCGCGTTCGTCGATCGATCCGACGTCCCCGGTGTGGTATAAGCCGTTCGCGAAGGCCGCGGCGGAACGTTCCTCGTCGTCCGCGTATCCGGCCATCAGGCCGACCGGTCGCTTCTCGAGGTCGAGGCAGATCTCGCCCTCCTGCGCGCGTTCGCCGGTGACGGGGTCCACGAGCGCCACGGTGAAGCCCGGCAACGGGCGGCCCATCGACCCCGGCACGACGTCCTGCCCGGGCGTGTTGGCGATCTGGACGCTGCTCTCCGTCTGGCCGAAACCGTCGCGAATCGTTACGCCCCAAGCCTTTTCGACCTGGTCGATCACTTCGGGGTTGAGCGGTTCGCCCGCGCCGACCACCTTGCGCGGCGGCGTCTTCAGCACGGTCAGATCCGCTTGGATGAGCATCCGCCACACCGTCGGCGGGGCACAGAAACTGGTGATGCCGCACCGGTCCATCTGCGCCATCAAGGAGACCGCGTCGAACCGCGCGTAGTTGTGGAGGAACACCGTCGCCTCGGCGTTCCACGGCGCGAAAACGTTGCTCCACGCGTGTTTCGCCCAACCGGGCGACGAGATGTTGAGGTGGACGTCGCCCGGTTCGAGGCCGATCCAGTACATTGTGGACAGATGGCCGACCGGGTACGAGACCTGCGTGTGCTGCACGAGTTTCGGCTTCGCGGTGGTCCCCGAGGTGAAGTACAGCAGGAGCGGGTCTTCCGCCGCAGTCGGGCCGTCGGGCGTGAAGATGTCCGCTTCCTCGTAGGCGTCCACGAAGGACCGCCAGCCCTCGACCGGTTCACCGACGGCGATGCGCGTGTAGCCGCCCTCGACGTTCTCGAACTTGTGCGCGTCGACGGACCGGATCACCACGTGTTTCGCCGCGCCCCGCTCGACCCGGTCGGTGAGGTCCGCCGGGCCGAGCAGCGTCGAGGCCGGGATGATGACGGCGCCCAGTTTGATCGCGGCGAGAATCGTCTGCCACAGCTCGCCCTGGTTGCCGAGCATCAGGATCAGCCGGTCGCCCCTGGCCACGCCGAGTGAGCGCAGCCAGTTCGCGACCTGGTTGGACCGCCGCGCCATCTCCGGATAGGTCCAGCGGTTCTCGATGCCGTCCTCTTCGACGATCCACAGCGCGTACCGGTCCTGGTTGGCCGGGTCGGCCGCGACGACGTCGAACCAGTCCAGCGCCCAGTTGAACTCGGCGGGCCGGGGCCAGGTGAAGTCGCGATAGGCGGTCTCGTAGTCCTCGCGATGGGCCTGCAGGTAGTCCCGTGCCTCGCGGAACGTGCGGTATGCCTCCGAAGCGCTCACGATCGTCCTCCTGGTCCGCTGATAGGGCCGCCGGTTCTTTTTACTCCCCCTTGAACTCGGGCGCGCGGCGCTCGAGGAACGCCTGGACGGCCTCGCCGAGGTCCTTGCTGGGCAGGAACGCCGCGTTCCAGGCCGAGACGTAACGCAGGCCGTCCGCGACCTGGCGTTCGGTGTTGGCCGAGAGCACGTTCTTGGTGCCCTGCACGACCAGCGGCGGGTTCGTGGCGATCTCCGCCGCCAGCTTGCGAGCTTCGGCCAGCAAGGTGTCCTGATCCGCGTGGACGTCGTTGACCAGGCCGATCTTCTCGGCGCGGGCGGCGTCGATGTCCTTGCCGGTCAGGGCCAGTTCACGCAGGTGTCCTTCGCCGATGATCGGCGCGAGCCGCTGCAGGCTGCCGAGGTCGGCCACGATCGCGACCTTGACCTCGCGCACGCTGAACTTCGCGTCGGCGCTCGCCAGGCGGATGTCCGCGGCCGCGATCACGTCGACACCGCCGCCGATGCACCAGCCGGAAATGGCCGCGATGACCGGTTTGCGGCATTCCGCGATCGAGGACACGCTCGCCTGGAGGGTCTTGACCTCGTCGAGGAACTTCGTCCGTGGGCCCGCGAGAGCGTCGCCGCCGAGCATTTCGCCCCAGCTGGGCATCATGGCGGGCAGGTCGAGCCCGTAGGAGAAGTGCTTGCCGCTCCCGGTCAGCACGACCGCCCTGACCTGCGGGTCCGCGTCGAGCGCACGGAAGACGATCGGCAGCTCTCGCCAGAAATCGGGGCCCATCGCGTTGCCCTTGGACGGACCGAGCAGCGTCACTTCGGCGACGTGCCCGTCGATGTCCACCTTGAGCGAAACGAGATCGGGAAGACTGTCAGCTGTAGCGGTCATGGGGTCATCTTGACTCATGTGATTGACAGGCTGCCAACGGCCACTGTGCCCGGCCGCCCCTGAGATGCTTTCCTGGTACCAGCGAGTACTACCGGTGAGTACCGACGATCGACGAAGGACGGTGGGATATGAGCCCGGCCAGCAGCGCCACCGCGGTCGCCGACCTGCCCGCTCCGAGCACCACGCGCGGGCACGAACGATCCTCCCGGCCGATCGAGCTGTCGGGATCCTTCACCCATGAGGGTCACCGGCTCGCCTACACCGAGTTCGGCTCCGGCGACCGGGTGGTCGTCCTCACCCACGGCATCATGCTGACGAGGCGGATGCACGCTCCGCTCGCCCGCAGGCTGGCGCGGGCCGGTTTCCGCGCGGTGACCCTCGACCTGCTCGGTCACGGCGATTCGGACCGGCCCACCGACTCGTGGCTGTACTCGATGCCCGCATTCGCGGAGCAGACCGTCGCGCTGCTCGACCACCTGGAGATCGACGCCGCCGTCATCGGCGGGACGTCCCTGGGTGCCAACGTCGCACTCGAAGTGGGCGTCGCCGCCCCCGAGCGCGCGCTGGGCCTGGTCGTCGAGATGCCCGTGCTGGACAACGCGATCGTCGCCGGGCTGATCACGTTCGCGCCGCTGCTCATGGCCGCCCGGTTCCTGCCGGTGACCGTGCAGGGGGTGGCGCTGGCGGCGAAACTCGTGCCGCACGGCAACCAGTGGGTCGACGTCGTCACCGACACGCTGTCCCAGGAGCCCGCGCCGATGGCCGCGCTCCTGCACGGCGTGCTCTTCGGCCGGATCGCGCCGCCCAAGTCCATCCGGCGGAAGATCGAGACCGCGGCGCTGGTCATCGGGCACGAACGCGATCCGATCCACCCCTTCGGCGACGCCGACACACTGGCCGCGGACATGCCGGCGGCCGAGTTCGTCCAGGCCCGCAGCCCGGTCGAGTTGCGCTTCGATCCGACTCGCCTGACCGACACCATCGCTGAGTTCTCCGCGCGCTGTCATGACCACTGATCCGGCGCCGACCCGGGACGTGGGCGCGGAAGAACTCCGGACCGGGCGCCTGCTCTTGAGCCGCCCGGGTCCCGAAGACCTCGACGCGATCTTCGCCCTCCACACCGATCCGGAGGCGTGCGCGCATAACCCGTCGGATCTGCTGGAGACGCGGAAGGAGGCGGAGTTGCTGTTGCTCCGCTGGTCGCATCAGTGGAACCGGTACGGCTTCGGGTACTGGACGATCCGGCGGCACGACTCGGCGGAACCGCTGGGGTTCTGCGGGGTGAAGATCGTCGGCTTCCGGCGACGCCCAGTCCTGAACCTCTTCTACCGCTTCTTCCCCTCGTCCTGGGGTTCCGGCTACGCCAGTGAGGCCGCCGCAGCGGCGGTGGACTGGACCCGTGTCCACCGGCCGGACGACCTCGTGATCGCCCGCGTCCGGCCGGGGAACGTGGCGTCGCAGCGGGTGGCGCTGCGGGCCGGCCTCGTCCGGGCGGAGCACCTCGACTCCCCCGGCGAGGACGGGACCGACTGGTTCTACGTCTCGGACCCCGGCTACGAGGGCTGAGCCAGCCCCGCCACCGGGCCGAAGACGATCACCGCGGGGGGCCGCACCCCGGCCGTGGCGGCGTCTTCGACCACCTTGTCCAAAGTGGAACGGAGAACCCGCTGCGTGCGCATGGTGCCGTCCTCGACGATCGCCACCGGCGTGTCGCCCGGGCGCCCGGCCTGGAGCGCCTTCGCGAACAGCGGGAGCCGCTCGACGCCCATCATCAACACGATCGTGCCGCGCATCTTCGCCAGCAGATCCCAGTCCACCAGCGACTTCTCGTCGTCCGGCGCGACGTGGCCGGATACCACGACGACCTCGTGGGCGACGCCGCGATGGGTCACCGGAACGTCCGCCGCGGCGGGAACGGAGAACGCGCTCGTGATGCCGGGGACCATCGTCACCGGGATACCCGCTTCGGCACAGGCGAGGACTTCTTCGAAGCCGCGGCCGAACAGGTACGGGTCGCCGCCCTTGAGCCGCACGACGAACTTGCCCGCCTTGGCCCGCTCGATCAGCGTGGAGTTGATCACTTCCTGGCTGGCGGCGCGGCCGTACGGGATCTTCGCGGCGTCGACGATCTCCACGTGGGGCGAGAGTTCGTCGAGCAGTTCGCGCGGAGCCAGCCGGTCGGCGACGACGACGTCGGCCCTGGCGAGCAGGCGGCGGCCGCGGACGGTGATCAGTTCCGGGTCGCCGGGGCCACCGCCCACGAGGGCGACACCCGGGAGGTCACCGTGGACGTCCGGGACGCGGCCGTCGGCGACGGTGCCGGCGCGGAGGCCGTCGAGGATGCTGTCCCGGACGGTGGCCGACCGCAGCGGCTCGCCGCCGGAGAGCACGCCGACCAGCAGCCCGCCGTGCCTGCCCGAGGCCGGGGTGACCGCGCTGCCGAGGTCCCCGTCGTCGGCGCGGACGCAGAACACCCGCGCGCGTTCGGCTTCGGCGCACACGGCGGCGTTGACCTCGGGATCGTTCGTGCACGCCAGCGCGTACCAGGCGTCGGCGAGGTCGCCCTCGGCGTAGCGGCGCTCGTGCCAGACGATCTCGCCTGCGTCGGCCATGGCGCTCACCGACGGCGTGGTGTGCGGCGAGACCAGTTCGACCCGCGCGCCGGCACTGATCAACCGCGGCAGGCGGCGCTGGGCGACCGTCCCGCCACCGATCATCACGACACGACGGCCGGCCAGGTCGAGGCCGGAGAGGTAATGCGGGTCATCCATGCGGGGCAGTGTAAGGATTCAGAGCCCCTGACCGCGATCCGAGTGAGAACCGCCTCAGCTCTCCAGCAGGGCCAGCAGCTCGGTGTTGCCGAACATCCTGGCCGCGTCGATCGCCGACGGCTCCCCCGCCGTGGCGTCCGCGCCGCCCTTCAGGAGCGCCTTCACGACCTCGGGCTCGTTCTTGAACACCGCGCCGGCCAGCGGGCTCTGCCCACGGTCGTTCTCGCGGTTCGGATCGGCGCCGCGTTCGATCAGCGCCGCGACGGTCTCGGCGTGACCGTGGTAGGCGGCGAGCATGACCAGCGTGTCGCCCCGGTCGTTGGTCAGGTTCGCCGGGATGCCGGCGTCGACGTACGCGACGATCTCGGCCGTCGCGCCCGAGCGGGCGAAGCCGAACACCTTGGCCCACAACTCCAGCAGTTCGGGATCGAATTCCTCGGCCTGTCCGGGGTTCTCCGTCATGCGGCCGATTCTTCCACAGGAACGCGGTCCGGGCGGCGGGCCGCACCGCCCGGACCGGCGGCGTCAGCGCCCCGCGTTGGGGTAGGGCAGCAACGCCATCTCGCGGGCGTTCTTGATCGCCGTGGCGACCTGTTTCTGCTGCTGGGGCGTCAGCCCGGTGACCCGGCGGGCGCGGATCTTGCCGCGGTCGGAGATGAACTTCCGCAGCAGATCGACGTCCTTCCAGTCGACCTCGGTGATCTTGTTGGCGTGCAACAGGTTCGTCTTGCGTTTGAAGGGACGGTCGCGGTTCGCCTTGCCCATCGCGCTCACCAGCTCGACTTCGTGACGCCGGGCAGTTCGCCGTTGTGCGCCATCTGCCGCATCCGGACCCTCGAGAGCCCGAACTTCCGCAGGTAGCCACGAGGACGGCCGTCGGCGGCGTCGCGGTTGCGGATCCGGGTCGCGCTCGCGTCGCGGGGCATCGCCTGCAGGGCCGACACGGCCGCCGCCTTCTCCTCGGGCGACGCGGACGGCGAGGCGATGGTGGCCTTCAGCTCACGCCGCCGTTCGACGTAACGGGCGGCGACGACCTTGCGCTGCTCGTTCTTGGCGATCTTCGACTTCTTGGCCATCAGCGCTCCTCCTTGAACTCGACGTGCTTGCGCGCGACCGGGTCGTACTTGCGCAGCACCATGCGGTCCGGGTCGTTGCGGCGGTTCTTCTTCGTGACGTAGGTGTAGCCGGTGCCGGCGGTCGAGCGGAGCTTGATGATCGGCCGGATGTCGGTGCTCTTGGCCATCAGAGCTTCACCCCTTTCGCACGGAGCTCGGCCACGACGGCCTCGATCCCCCGCTTGTCGATGGTCTTCATGCCCTTCACCGAGACCCGCAGGCGGACCCAGCGTCCTTCGCTCGGCACGAAGTACCGCTTGGCCTGCAGGTTCGGCTCCCAGCGCCGGGACGTGCGCCGATGCGAATGCGACACCTGCTTCCCATAGCCCGGTTTACGGCCGGTGACCTGGCACACGGCGGACATATACCCTCCCAAGTTGATATCGGTTGTCGTTTTCATTTACTCTACACAGCCGAACCAGAACGCCCTCGACGCCCCGGAGCTTCAGTGACCGACAACCCCCGTGTGCCCCTCGTCCTGATCAGTGGCCTCGCACCGGGACCGAACGCCGATCTCGCCGAGCGGCTGCGCCTCGCCGAACCCGGCACCGCCGTCGTGCATCACGACCTGAGGCAGATTCACTCCGGAGTGGTCCGGCGCCGGATCCGGCTCGGCGACCGCGACCAGCTGACGGTTCTCGAACTGGCGCACGGCTGCGTTTCGTGCACGCTGCGCGAAGACCTGTTGCCGTTGCTGCGCAAGCTCTCCCAGATGCCGCAGGTGCGGCGGATCGTGGTGCGGCTCGACGAGGCGATGGAGCCCGAGCCGGTCAGCTGGGCACTGCACAACGTTCTCGTCGGTGAGCGTCCGGTGATCGAAGACGTCGACCTGCGGGCCGTGCTGACGGTCGTCGACTGCGCGGGTTGGCTGGCCGACAGCACCGGCGACGACACGCTGGCCGAGCGGAACCTGCGGGCCAGCCCCGAGGACGAGCGCACCGTCGCGCAGGTCGCGCTGTCCCAGGTCGAGTTCGCCGATCTGCTCGTCCTCGCCGGAGCGGCGACCGACGCCTGGTCCGCGGCGAAGGCCTCGGCCGTGCTCGACCGGGTCGCGCCGTCGATCCCCCGCGTCGAACTGTCCTCCGTGGACGGGAAGACAGTGCTCGACGCCGTCCCCGCCGACGCCCGGCGCGGCGAGGTCACCGACATGCACGGCCCCCTGCTGCGCGGCCAGCCGCCGTTGCACACCGACTGCGGGATCGGGCTGCTCACCTTCACGTCGCAGCGCCCGTTCCACCCGGAGCGCCTCCACGACGCGATCGACGTCCTGCTCGACGGCGTCGTCCGCACCCGGGGACGGCTCTGGGTGGCGAGCCAGCCGGACATGGCGCTGTGGATCGAATCCGCGGGTGGCGGCCTCGGCGTCGGGCACGCCGGACCGTGGCTCGCCGCCCCGGACGGTCCGGACTGGGCCGCGGTCTCCCCCGAGCGCCGCACCCTCGCCTCCCTGCGCTGGGACCCGCTGTTCGGCGACCGCGCGCAGGAACTGGTCGTCGTCACCGATCAGGCCACCCCGGACGAGATCGAAGCCGCCCTGAACGGGGCGTTGCTGACCGAGGAGGAACTCGCCGCAGGTGAGCAGGAATGGCTCCGTTACCCGGATCCGTTCGGCGAATGGCACGAAGAACCGTGCGAGGACACGGAAACCGACCCCGAGAAGCACGACGTGAACACGTCGAACCGAAAGGACGAAACGCAGTGAAACCGGGAATCCACCCCGACTACCACCCCGTGGTGTTCAAGGACCTCTCCACCGGGGACGCCTTCCTGACGCGCTCCACCGCCACCTCGGACCAGACCATCGAGTGGAGCGACGGCAACACCTATCCGGTGGTGAACGTCGAGATCAGCTCGTGGTCGCACCCGTTCTGGACCGGAAACCAGCGGATCATGGACAGCGCCGGCCAGGTCGAGAAGTTCCACCGCCGCTACGGACGACGCGGAGGATCGAAGTAATGGCCGTCCCGAAGCGCAAGATGTCGCGCAGCAACACCCGGTCCCGGCGTTCGCAGTGGAAGGCGGCCGTGCCGGATCTGGTGCCGATCAAGGTGAACGGTGAGACGAAACTCGTGCCGCGCAAGCTCATGAAGCACTTTCACCAAGGTGGGGAATGACGACGCCGGTCACGGTGCTGTCCGGATTCCTCGGTGCGGGCAAGACGACCGTGCTCAACCACGTCCTCGCCAACCGGGACGGGCTTCGCGTGGCGGTGATCGTGAACGACATGAGCGAGGTCAACATCGACGCCGCGCTGGTGCGGGACGGGAACAGCCTGTCCCGCACCGAGGAACGGCTCGTCGAGATGACCAACGGCTGCATCTGCTGCACCTTGCGCGACGACCTCCTGGAGGAGGTCTCGCGGCTGTGCGAGGACGGCCGGTTCGACTACCTGCTCATCGAATCGAGTGGGATCTCCGAGCCGATGCCCGTGGCGGCGACGTTCTCCTTCGCCCGCGAGGACGGCGCGACCCTGCTGGACTCCGCGCGGCTCGACACGATGGTGACCGTGGTCGACGCGGTGAACTTCGAGCGGGAACTGGCGGCCGGGGACGCGCTGACCGAACGCGGTCTGGACCAGTACGACGGGGACGAGCGGACGGTCAGCGACCTGCTGATGGACCAGATCGAGTTCGCGGACGTCCTCCTGCTGAACAAGGCGGACCTGGTTCCGGCCGCATCGCTCGAACGGCTGACGGCGGTGCTGCGTCGGCTCAACCCGGCCGCCGACGTCGTCGTCTCGACCCACGGCCGGGTGCCGCTCGGCCGGGTGCTCGGTACCGGGCGTTACGACGTCGAGCGGGCGCAGGAGGCACCAGGCTGGGTGGCGGAACTCAACGGCGATCACGTTCCGGAGACGGAGGAGTACGGGATCTCCAGCGTGGTCTTCCGCGCCGAGGTCGCTTTCGATCCGGAGCGGCTGTGGGACTTCGTCGGGCGGCTCGATTCCGGGGAGTTCGGGACGGTCTTGCGGTCGAAGGGGTTCTTCTCGCTGGCGTCGCGGCCCGGGGTGACCGGGCTGTGGTCGCAGGCGGGTTCGGTCGCCCGGTTCGAACCGCAGGGTGTCGAGGAGGTGCCTCGGCAGGAGCTCGTGTTCATCGGCGTGGGGCTGGAGGAGGACGCCCTGCTGGACTCGCTCCGGTCTTGCCTGGCCGCCGGTTCGGCCGGAGCGGATCCATTCCCGGAGTGGGAAGCGGTACACGTCCACTGAAGTCGTGAGTGGCCCGAGTGTCCACAGGGGACGCTTCCGGGCCACCGAATGCCCGATTTAGGCACGTATGCACAGTTCCATCAGGGGGGCGTGAGTGATAAAGAGGGTTCTAACCCTCTTTATCACTCACGACCCCCTCGCCCAGTCGGGCAAAGTGATCAAATCGGGCGCGCCGAGCACGGGAGATGTCCCTTGTGGACGGTCGAGGACGCGCGTCAGGTCTTGGCGATGCCGCTCGCCGCTCACGACCACCTCATCTGGCGCACTTCCGCCACTGTGGCGGGCAAGCCAGCGCGAGGTCAGTGGTCGTCGTAGTGGTCCCCGTGCGCGGCGTGGCGGTGGCCGTCGTGCAGGTAGTCGACGTGGTCGCCGTGCGGCACCGCGACATGGCCGCAGCCCTCGCCGTGGGCGTGGTCGTGACCCTGGTGCGGGATGTGGTCGCCGGTCTCGCACTCGTCGAAATGCCCGTCGTGTGCGCGGTGCAGGTGCCCGTCGTGCACGTAGTCGACGTGGTCGCCGTGGGGCACGGCGACATGGCCGCATCCTTCGCCGTGAGCGTGCGTATGGCCGGCGTGTTCGGTGTGCGCGGCGGTCATCACCGGGTCCTTCCTGATCGGAATGCCTGATCAGGCGGACCGTAGCACCGGTCTACGGGCCCAGCAGCGCTCTCACCCGACCGAGTGCCCGCACCTGGTCGGCCCAGCGCGGGCCCGCCAGCCCCACGACGATGTGGGCCGCTCCCGCCTCCCGGTACACCGCCAGCCGTTCGGCGACGGCTTCGGCGGAACCGGTCAGCGGCAAGGCGAGCGCCTGTTCGAGCGGCATCCCATAGGCGTCGTTGATCCCTGTCGCCAGATCCGCCGCCGTCGGCAGGTCCGCGCCTTCGCCCAGCGCGCCGGTGGCGCCGACCGCGATCACCGGGTTCGCGACGCCGAGATCCGTCAGCCGTCGCCGTCCGTCGTCGACGGCGTCCGGCGGCAGGAGCGACGGGAACCATCCGGTGCCGTGCTCCGCGACGCGCCGGAGCACGAGCCTGCCCCGGTTGCCGACCCAGATCGGCGGGACCGCCACCGCCGGCGCCAATTCGACGACGGCGTCGCCGATTCGCACCTCTTTGCCCGCCAGCAGATCCGGCAGCAAGCGGAGCGCCTGGTCGGTGCGCGGGCCGCGTTCGCCGAAGGGGACCCCGGCCGCGGCGAACTGGGCTTCTCCCCCGCCCGAGCCGATGCCGAGGATCAGCCGTTCGCCCGACACCTGTTGCAGCGAGGCGATCTGCTTGGCCGCCCACGCCAACGGCCGCATCGCCGGCACGAACACGCTCAGCCCGATCCGGATGCGGGTCGTGACCGCGGCGGCGACCGCCAGCCCGACCGTGCTGTCGAGCGAAGGACGGCCGGTCATCAGGTGGTCGCCGAGGAAGACACTGTCGAGGCCCGCGTCCTCGGCCTGCCGGGCGGAGACGCGGAGGTCGCCGGACGGGAGGATCACACCCAGTTTCATGAGCCCATCGTGCGACCTCCACTCGACTGGAGGTCAAGGCGCCGCGATCAGGCGATGCGGCGGCGGTGCCCGGCCCAGAACGGCTCCCGGAGCGCCCGCTTGTCGACCTTGCCGATCGCCGTCAGCGGCAGCGCGTCGGCGAAGTCCACATCGGACGGGACGAAATGCTCGCGCCCGAAGAACACCCTGGCCTGAATCCGGACCTCTTCGGCGGTCAAAGCACCTGAAACGGCGGGCACCACCACGGCGTGGACCCGCTCGCCCTCACCGCCGTCGCCAGGCACACCGAACACGGCCACGGAGCGGATCAGCGGATGCCGCGCGAGCGCGTTCTCGACCACGGTCGAATACACCTTGGTGCCGTGCTCGCCGGTGATGATGACGTCGTTCGCCCGGTCCAGCAGGTAGAGGTACCCCTCGTGGTCGAACCGCCCGAGATCACCGGTCCGCAGCCAGCCGTCCCCGATCGGCGCCGCCCCGTGGTAACCGACCATCATGGACAGTCCACGCACCAGGACCTCCCCTTCGTCGATCCTGGCCTCCATGCCCGGCACGATCCGGCCCACGGACTCGAGCCGCTCCGGCCGCCCGGCGAGCTCCGCCGCGGAGATGCTCGCGATCATCGGCGCCTCGGTGAGCCCGTATCCTTGCCCGACCACGGGCCCGAACACTTCGAGCGCCTGAGCCAGCCGTCTCGGCGGAAGCGGGGCGGCACCCAGTGAAAGCTGCCGCACACTGCTGACATCGCTCGATGTCATGGCCGGATGGTCGAGCACCTCGGCCAGGCGCGCGGGCGTGAGGGACAACGCGGTGATCCGGTGTTCCACGATCGCGTCGAGTACCGTACCCGCGTCGAAGCCCCGCAGCAGGACGACACTCTCCCGCCGCAGGATCGCCCCCAGCACGGTGGCGTTGCCGGTCATATGCGTCATCGGCGCGATCAGCAGCGTGCGTCCCGGCCCCGCCGGATCCGGCGCGAATATATGCGCCATCCCGTCGTAGATCCCGCTGTGCCGGATGAGTTTCGGCGCCCCGGTGGTACCCCCGGTCGGAAAGATGACGGTGACCGAACCCGGCAGCCCCGCCGGGTCGGTACCGTCGCGGTCCATCAGTTCGTCGAGCGTGATCACCCGCTCGACGTCGACGGGCCAGTCCGCCGGCTGCTCGGTCACCAGGGTCGTGACACCGGCCGCCTTTACCGCGGCGAGGCGATCCGGCGAACTCGCCGACGCCGCCACGAGCAGCACCGTCGAACCCCGTAGCTGTGCGGCGATCTGCAGGAGGACGGTTTCCGGCCGGTTTCCGGCGTCGATGGCGACCACCCCGCCCTCCGGCAGTCCCGCGTACATCCGGCGCACCAAGTCGAGCGCCTGCCCGTAGCCGGTCTCCACGCCGTCCTGGACGAACAGCACCTCGTCGCCTCCCGAGCGCAGCGCGGCCAGCACACGGGTCAAGAACAGACTCTCCACCGGCCGGACCCTAACCCAGGGTCAAGACCCCGAGCAGCAGCCACCGGCCGGAGCGGCACCCTCGTAGGCGTCGTGCCAGTTCCACCACTCGTACGGCGGCGTCTGCGGATAGCCCTCCGGCGAATCCTCCCACGCCTCCTGCCGCCCCAGCGCGGTGATGTCGAGGTAGCTCCAGGTGCTCCCCATCGCCTCGTCGCCGCGATCGTTGACGAAGTACGTCCGGTACACCTGGTCGCCTTCACGGATGAAGGCGTTGGTGCCGTGCCATTCGCCGACCCCGAAGTCGACGTCGAAGTCGCCGGCGATCGTGTACCACGGCATCGTCCAGCCCATCCGCGCCTTCATCCGCGCGATATCCGGTTGCCCGCCCCGGGAAACGAAGGCCAGGGTGGTGTCACGGGCGTTCAGATGCGCGACGTGCGCCACCTGGTCGGCCACCAGCGAGCAGCCTTTGCAGGCGTGGTCGGGGAACCCTTCCACACCGGGGTCGAAGAAGGCCCGGTAGACGATCAGCTGACGGCGTCCCTCGAACAGGTCGAGCAGATTCACCGCGCCGGACGGCCCTTCGAACTCGTACGGCTTCTCGACCGCGAGCCACGGCATCCGGCGCCGCTCGGCGGCGAGCGCGTCGCGGGCTCGGGTCAGTTCCTTTTCCTTCACCAGCAACCGAAGGCGCGCTTCTTCCCATTCGGTCGCGGACACCGTGTTCATCCCGCCAGCTCCGCGGGCAGGACACTTTGCCGGTTCGGCTGTCCTTCGCCGGTCGTGATCAGCTCCCGCAGGCTGGTGCCGACGTAGAAGGTCCATGCCTTGTGGCAGACATCGAAGCATTCGTACTCCGGGACCAGCCCGTGGTGGGTGAAGCGCGCTTCGGCCTTGCCGTCCTTCTCGCCGATCTCGAACGTGATCGTGGTGCCGACCCATTCGGTCTCGTCGCGGGTGAAGTCGAAGTGGTTCTCGAGGACCAGCCAGGAGACCTTGCGGCCCGGCACGGACTCGGTGATCCGGATCCGGCAGCGGTGGACCTCTTCGTAGTGGTACTCGAACTCGTCGCCGGAGTGCACGACCTCTTCCGACCACCACCCGCGTACGTCGTTGAACGCGTCGAAGACCTGTTGCGGCGTCTGATCCACGGTGAAACTCGTCGTGAAGCTCATGATGAACCCTCCAGATGGTCTTTCAGAGCCGCGAGCGGCCCGTCCCAATCACGGGCGAGCGCGGCGAGGAACTGCTGGGCGACCTGCATCGGGGCCGAATGCAGCCGGTAGCGGACGCGGCGCCGCTCCCCCTGTTCCGGGATCACCAGCCCCGCGTCGGTGAGCAGTGCGAGGTGCTTGGCGATGGCCTGCCGCGTGATCGGCAGCCGGTCCGCCAGGTCGGTCGCCGTGGCCGGGCCGCCCGAGGCGAGGACGGCGAGAATGCTCCGCCTGCTCGGGTCGGCCAAGGCGACGAAGACCTGTTCGGCGATCGTTTCGATGTCAGGCGGCATCGAGGTATTCGATCAGTTCGCCCAGCTCGGCCGCCCACCCGTTCGTGTTCCCTTCGAACGCGACCTGGTGTGCGTCGTCCGGCAGCTGGGAGAAGCCGGACTCGACGACGGTGAGCCGCGTACCTTCCCCGTTCCGGACGAGCGTGAACTCGACATAGGTGCGACGAGGATCGTCGTCGGGCAGACCGTAGATGTTCCAGGTGAAGCCGAAGATCTCCGGTTCCTCGACGCGCTCGACGCGCATGTTCGCCTTGTGCCCCTCGTCCCATTTCATCTCGGCCTCACCGCCGGGCCGCAGGTCGATGCTCGCCTGGTTCCCGAACCAGGTGCCCAGGCCCTCGGCCGTGGTCAGCGCGGCCCAGACCTTCGCGGGCGGATGGGCGATCTCGACGGTGCGTTCGATTCGGTCGGGGAATCCCACGACAGCCTCCTCAAGTAGCAATCAATCGGTTGCTATAACTTTGTATAGCAACCGGCCGATTGCGTCAAGACTGGTTTCAGGAAGCCGCGTACAGCGAGCCGAGGAATTCGAGCAACAGCCGTTCGCGCAACGGACCGGGTGCCGTGGCCAGCAGCGCGTTGATCTCCGCCATCCGGGTGGGCAATCCGGCCGCGCCGCCGAGACCCGCGGCCGCCAGCAGTCCGGCGAACTGCTCCGGCGTCAACGTCGCCGGGTCCAGCGCCGCGACGAACTCGGCTACTTGCGGGTCGACGACGACCGGCCCCGCTTCGCGGGCGGCCACGACCGACGCGGCGAGATCGGCCAAGAAGTCCTTCTCGCTCCCGCGGTTCGCGGCCGTCACGGTCAGATGCAGGTTCGCGGGCGACGACTCGTGGGCGAACTGCGGCTGGACGTACCAGCCGCGCTCCCGCATCTCGTCCGCGACGGTGAACAAGTCGAAACCCGCGCCGTCCTCCACGGTGAGGGCCAGCAGGGTCGACACTGGATCGCCGAGGACCCGCAACCCGTCCAGCGCCTCGATCCCGGCCCGGATCTCGACGGCCGCGTCACGGGCCGCCGAAGCCAGCTTCCGGTAACCCTCGTCGCCGACGTGACGCACGACGGCCCAGGCCGCGGCTAGCGGGCCGCCGGATCGCGTGCTCTGCAGCGTGGTGTTCAGCATCGTGTAGCCGGGCCAGTCCGCGCTGGCGAAGTACTGCGGCCGGCGAAGGTCCGCGTTGGCGTGCAACAGAACCGACACGCCTTTCGGGCAGTAGGCGTACTTGTGCAGATCGACCGAGACGCTGGTGACACCGGGGACGTCGAAACCGAACGGGCCGAGCCCCAAGTACGGCAGCACCCAGCCGCCGATGCAGGCGTCGACGTGGAAGCGGACGCCGTCGAGCAGCACGGCGATCTCGGGGATCGGGTCGAGGACGCCGTGGGCGTAGGACGGCGCGCTCGCGACGACGAGCACCGTGCTGTCGTCGACCGCGGCGGCCATCGCCTCCGGGACCGCGCGGAAGGTCACCGGATCGATCGGCACCGAAACCACGCGGACGCCGAAGAAATGCGCCGCCTTGTGGAACGCCGCGTGCGCGGTCGTGGGCAGCACGATATTCGGCGTGGACACGTCGGGACGCGCGTCGCGGGCGGCCAGGACGGCGAGCATGCACGACTCCGTGCCGCCCGAGGTCACCGAACCGGCCGTCTCCGCCGTACCGCCCAGCAGCCGCGCCGCGGCGCCGACGAGGTCGTTCTCCATCCGCAGCAGACTCGGGAACGCCGTCGGGTCGAGGCCGTTCGCCGACGACGCCAGCGCGTGCGCGGCCGCGCCGAGTTCGTCCACTTCGGACAGACCGCTGTCGTAGACGTACGCGAGCGTCCGGCCGCCGTGGGTCGGCAGGTCGCCCGCCCGCAGTTCCCGAAGCTCCTTCAGGATGTCCTCGGCGGTCACGACCGGCGCTCCAGTACCGACTTCCGCAGCAGCGGAATGCCGAACAGGATCAGCACCGCCGGGAGGATCGACGCGCCGAGCAGGATCGCCGTGAGCGCGCTGTCCGGCTGCGCGACCTTGGCGTCGAGGCTGGACTGATAGCCGCCGAACTGCAGCACCAGCCCCCAGAGCCCCGGTCCGAGCGCGAGCCCCAGCGTCTCCGACGCCGTCCAGACACCGGCCGCGACCCCGGCCCTGGTCTCCCCGGTCCGCTCCTCTTCGTCGCTGATCAGGTCCGGCAGGATCGCCAGCGGGAACACCGAGATCCCCGCGTAGCCGACGCCGCAGAAAGCGACGAACACCATCGTGACGGGGAACGGGAACACCTTCGCGCCGAGAAGCCCGAACAGACCGACGCCGAACGCGGCGGTGGCGAGCCGGAACCCGACCAGTTTCCCGACACTCGCCCCGAGTTTGGGCCACAGCGGCATGGTCAGCAGCGCCGGGCCGACGAAACCGACGAACAGGACCGTGGAATAGCCGGAGCTGCCGAGGATCCGTTCGGCGAAGAACGGGATCGCGGCCAGCACCGTGCCGATTCCGAGCGCCTGGACGAAGTAGACCCCGAGCAGCCAGCGGAACGGCCGCCACTGCGCGAGCGTCCGGAGCAGTTCACGCGGACTCACCGTGTTCGGCCGCAGTGCGCCGACCGGCGCGTCCTTCAGCCCGAAGTACACGCCGAGGGTCGCCAGCAGGATGATCACGGCGATGAACACGCCCATGACGCGGTAACCGGTGACGCCGCCGACGAGTTCGGTGATCGCCGGGGCCCCGCCGCCGCAGATCAGGATGGCGACCGCGAGGAAGCCGATCCGGATGCTGGTCAGCTTCGTGCGTTCCTCGGCGTTGTCGGTCAGTTCGGCGGGCAACGCGTTGAACGGCACCTGGAAGAACGCGTACGCGGTGGCGCACAACAGGAACACGACGACGACGTAGATCGCGTCGGGCACCGGGCCGCCGAAGCCGGGGTGGGCGAACAGGGCTGCGAAGAGGATCGACACGCCGATACCGCCGAAGAGCAGGAACCGGCGGCGGCTGCCGGTGCGGACCATGTCCGCGTCCGACAGCCTTCCCGCGATCGGGTTGAAGAGCACGTCCCACGCCTTGGGAATGAACACGATCGCGCCGGCCACGCCCGCGGCGACGCCCATCGTGTCGGTGAGGTACTTCAGGAGGAGCAGGCCGGGAACCGTGCCGAAGGGGCCGGTGACGAACGAGCCGAGCGAGTAGCGGTACCTCGTCCGTGCTGGCAGGGCTGCCATGATCCTCCTCGAGGCGGTTCTCCCGATGAAGGCCTCAGTATTGGATCTTGGCCACCACCGGGTAGTGGTCGGAGGGAATCGTGCCACCGTCGTAATACACGAGCTGTACCGGGCCGACAGCGGCGAGTGGACGGCCGCCCGCGCGCACGGCGCCGACGTAGTCCAGCGAGTCGCGGTAGGTCGCCGGAACGGACTTCGCCGCGTTCGGGTTGGTGGCCGCATCGAAGGTGTACGCGCCTTCGCCCGTCGTGCGGAGGATGCCGTCGAGGAAGGCTTCGCCCTGCTGGGCCTGGGTGCGGCCGAGGGAATCCTTGCGCGCCTGTCCCGCCCAGTACTCGATGTTCAGGTCGCCGGCGATGACGACCGGTTCGCGCGCGGGAGCGTATTTCGTGACCAGGTCCCGGATCTCGCCCAGCTGCGCCATCCGGATCTCGTGCGCCTTCGGCAGCGTCTCCGGTCCCTCGTCCGCCTGCAGGTGCGTACCCGCGATCCACACCGGCTTCCCGTTGACGACCAGGCGGGCGAGCGCGGCTCCCTTGTTGGAAAGGTAGTCCGCCGTGCCCGAGTAGGAATTGCGGAAGACCAGCTGGTGCTGCTCGGTCACCGGCGCCTTGCTGAGCACGGTGACCCCGCCGTTGACCACTACGGGGGAATTCGAGCAGTTCCCGTTCACCGTGGTCCAGCCGGGCGACGTGGAACAGTACTGGCCGACGAGCGGGGTCTGGTGCGGCCAGGCGTCCTTCAGCCGGTTCCGCAGTTCCTCCGCCTGGGCGCTGAAAGCCTCGTCCAGGACGACGACGTCGGCGTCGTTCGCGCGGATGACGTCCTCCGCCGCGCGAGCCCTGGCCTGTTTGTCCGAAGTGTTCGGACTGGCGATCCAGGGCAGCTGCCAGATGTTGAACGCCATGACCTTCACCGAGACCGCAGCCTGGGCGGGCACGGCGGTTCCGGCGAACATCGCGGCGGCGATGGCGAGTACGGCGAGCTTCCGCACGAAAGACCCTTCCGGTGTCAGGAGACGACGAATGTCCGCGAAGTCCCGCTGAACGCGGAGATCGCCCCGTTCCAGCCGTTCTTCCAGTTTCCGAAGTGGATCACGCGATATTTGCCGATCGGGGCGTTCGCGGGGATCTTCCAGTGGACGACGGCTTTCGATTCGGCGACGAACGTCCGCGCCCAGTGGTACTTCGTGTCCCAGTCGCCGTCGTCGGCGTGCCGGACCCACTTGCCGTCGGCCAGCCGCTGGATCTCCAGGAACGTGCCGCCGCGCCGCAGGTCGTTCTTCGGATGCCCGGTGACGAACTCGACCGCGACCTGCTCGCCGCGCGCGTAGGTGCTCTTCGCGTCGACCAGGACGTCACCGAAGTTCTTGAACGCGGGCGGGCTGTCGAAGACGACCCCGGGCTGGAAGTTGATCAGCTTGCCGCGCAGATCGCGAGGCGTCGGCCCGTGCGGCACCGCCGATCCCACCTTCATCGCGGCCGCGAGTTTGGCGAATTCCTGCTGGTACGCCGGAAGTGTGTACCGGCCGTACAGGGTCGACGCGCCTTCGTACTGCTGCGAGTCGTACTCCTCGGGCGTGGTGACGTACTGGCTGTACGCGTTGGCGTACCCCTGGACGAGCACGTTCTCCAGCGGGACACCGAGTTCGGCGGCGACGGTCCGGCGCAGGCGCAGTCCGGCGACGATGGTCAGCTCGGCGGGCACGGCCACGAGGTGCAGCTGCCCGATCCGGACGAGCTGCAGAGGCAGGACCTCCGGCACCCACGGATACGGCTTCATCGCGCCGAACGGCACCGCGATCACCTTCGGCGCGTGCGCGTCGGCGAGTGCCTGCGGAATTGGCGCGTCGATGCCGCCGAGCCAGTCGATGAACGGGTTCTTCACGCCTTCGGGCAGCGGCAGGCCGGGTCCGTCCTCGCGGCTGCCCGCCAGCATCGACACCCCGATCGCGGCCGTGCAGGTGCGCTGCGGCCGCCCGTTCGGGGTGTACTTCGCGTCGACGGCCACATCGGACATGTCCACGTAGCACATCCGGTGGTCGACGCCGCCCGTCACGGCCTCGGCCGCGGCGTCGAAGGCGCTCTTCGCCGCGCGGAACTGGAGGTCACCGATCGTGCGGGTGTTCTCGAACTCGGTTTCGGGCGTGCCGGGTTCGAGGTTCAGGTTCGGGCTCATGTCACCGGTGTTGGTCTGCGGGAAGGCGGCGACGAACCGCGGGTTCCCGTCGAGGTACCGCACGCCGGCGTGGTCGTGTTCCCATTCGTAGGCGGCGTACCCCTTGTTGTCGCCGCTGATCAGGTGGTTGCCGTTGCTCATCGACGTCCCGTGCGTGGCGAACCAGCTGATCGCGCCGACGTCGACGCCGTTCTGGCTGAAGCGCAGGACCGTGACGGCCGGGTCGATCGCCTGCGGGAAATGATCCTTGTCCGCCTGCGGGTTCAGGTCGAAGGCCTTGCGCGAGCGGTTGACGCTGGCCTTGGTCAGCTCGGCACGGCCGAGCCGGATCGCCCCTGGCGCGAGGTTCGAGTGTGCCCGGCTGATCGCTTCGAAGATCCCGTCGACGTGCGCGTCGTACACCTGTTGCTGGAAGCCGAGGATCGCCAGATCGTAGGCGGCGTAATGGGAATCCCCGCCGCACGCGGAGTGGGTGTGCGTGGCGTTGAGGAGGACGTTCTGCTCGGTGTACAGGTCGCCGTACGCGGCCTGGAGCTTGCGCAGCACGCCCTGGTGGACGGACTGGAACAGCGCGCCGAGGTCCGCGGTGACGAAGGCGATCCGCTTGGCGCCGTCGTCGACCACGAAAGCGCGCGCCCGGGTGCGGAGGTGGATGCCGGCGGTCTGCTGCTGCGGCATCGAGTAGCCCATCATGCCGTTCTCGGCGGCCGGTCCGGTGACGTCGGAAATGCCGACGCCGACACGGAAACCCTTCGCCGACGCCGCTTGCGCCTGCTGGGCGCCGAGCATGCTCGCCGCGATGGGCAACGCCGCCGCACCCGCGAGAACCCGCCTCCGGCTCACCGTCATGAGTCGCACCTCCCGGCCACGAACATGAACCGACTTCATGTTCGTGGCCGGGACGCTACGTGATGGGCCTCACTGTCGCAACCCCACGAAAGGCGGGACGAAGGGCGCTACCGACGAGGCGGCCCCTGGGATCGTCCATGAAGGATTTGAGACACTCAACGTCCCAAATCCTTCATCAACGCGAGTTCGCCTCGGCTCCAGCCGACCGCACGCCGAGACCAGGGCTAGTCCGTTCCCACGCGGGGGTCGTGAGTGGCGAAGAGGGTTAGAACGATCATTGCCACTCACGACCGCCCTTACCTCTCATGAGAACCGCTACGAAAGGGTCTCCGCGACCTTCGTGAGCGTCGCGGCATCGCCCCGCAAAAGCAGCGTGGTCACGACGGTCTCGTCCCACGCGGCGAGTTCGTCACGGATCTTTTCCGCCGGTCCGATCAGTGAGGTGTCCTCGACCAGCGACGTCGGGATCGCCGCGGTCGCCTCGTCCTTGCGGCCTGCCAGGTACAGCTCCTGCACCTTGTCGGCGACGTCCTCGTACCCCATCCGGGCGAAGACGTCGTGGTGGAAGTTGACCGATTTCGCACCCATGCCGCCGATGTACAGCGCGAGCGACGGCTTGATCCAGCTCGCGGCCTCCTCGACGTCGTCGTGGACGAGCACCGGGACGGACGCGGCGACCTCGAAGTCGTCGAAACCGTGCCGGGCACCGGGACGCGAGAAGCCCTCCTGCAGTGCTGCCCGATAGAAGGCGTCGCTCTTGGGCGAGAAGAACAACGGGAGCCAGCCGTCGCAGATCTCCGCCGACAGCGCCACGTTCTTCGGCCCCTCCGCGGCGAGGAAGATCGGGATCTCCTTGCGGAACGGATGCACTGTGGACTTCAGCGGTTTGCCGAGCCCCGTGCCGCCCCGCAGCGGCAACTGGAAGTGCTGCCCGTCGTGGGTCACCGGCGCCTCGCGCGCGACGACCTTCCGCACGATGTCGACGTACTCGCGGGTGCGGGCGAGCGGCTTCGGATAGGGCTGCCCGTACCAGCCTTCGACCACCTGCGGCCCGGACGCGCCGAGCCCGAGCACGAACCGGCCGCAGGACAGGTGGTCCAACGTCAGCGCGTGCATGGCCGTCGCGGTCGGGGTACGCGCCGACATCTGGACGATGTTGGTGCCGAGCTTGATCCGGCTGGTCGACGCGCCCCACCAGGCGAGCGGGGTGAACGCGTCCGAGCCGTAGCCCTCGGCGGTCCACACGGAATCGAAGCCGAGTTCTTCGGCCCGCGAGACCGCGTCCAGCGCGCCCTCCGGCGGGCCGGACGACCAGTAACCGAGGTGGTAACCCAGCTTCATCGAGGCTCCTAGTCAGACGTTCGGTGAGTAGTGCTCGGGTTTGCCCCGCTCCGAAAGCGGCGGAAGGTTCCTCGCGGGAGTCTCGACCAACGGCGCGTCCGGGGCCAGTTCGCCACGCTCCCGGCGCCAGCCCGCCCTGGCACGCGGGTGATAGCGGCGGTCTCGCGGGACCAGCTTGAACGCCGCGTTGATCAGCTTCCCCACCCGGCGATGGCGTCGCTCGTCGCGTTCGGTCCAGGTGTAGCCGAGCCGCTCGCGGATCGGCGGGTCGTACAGGCCGACCGTCAGCCAGACGAAGTTCCGCGCCACCTGCCCGCGGACGAGGTGCCAGGCGAAGTCCGGCAGCCACGGGAGAAAATTCGGCTTCGGAAGGTCCTTGATGTCGAGGACGTCGCGCGTGGCCTTGTTGTCCTCCAGCACGTCCTCGCACATGCGCTTCCAGTACAGCTGGAAGTCCTCCCACGATTCCGGTACCGGGCGCATGCTCATGCCGTACATCTCGTACCACTGGACGTGCTCGTCGAACAGCTTCCGCTTCTCGGCCTCGCCGATCCCGCCGCAGAAGTTGTCGGCGATGAGGATCGCGCTCACGAAGAACGTCGAATGCGCCCAGTAGAACGTGTCCGGGTTGAGCGCGTGATAGCGCCGCCCGTGTTTGTCGACGCCCTTGATCCGATCGTGGTAGCCACGCACTTCCAGCGCGGTCTGCCGGGCGCGCGGGCCGTCGTAGATCACTCCCCCGATCGGGTACAGCGAGCGGAACAGACGCTGCCAGCGTTCCTCGAAGAACCGCGAGTGCTCCTCGACGCCCGCGCCCAGCTCAGGGTGCATGTTCTGCATGGATCCGGCCCACAGCGCGATGAGCAGCCCACGCCAGTCCCCGAAGTACTTCCAGGTCAGCGAATCCGGTCCGAGCGGCCGCGGCTGTGTCATCCCCGGTCTCCTCACTGAGCTGGTTAAATTGACCACAACTGTTGTCAGGTTAAAGTTGACAACGGCCGTAGTCAACAAGAGGAGCCGATCATGGCCGGCCGCAGCTGGGCAGGCACGACCCTGGACGACCGCAAGGCCGCACGGCGGGGACAACTCGTCGACGCGGGCCTCGACCTGCTCGGGACCCAGGGCAGCGCCGGGGTGAGCGTCCGCGCGGTGTGCCGTCACGCCAAGCTGACGGAGCGGTATTTCTACGAGAGCTTCGCCGACCGCGAGGAACTCGTCGTCGCGGTCTACGAGCACATCGGCGCGCAGGCGCGGCAGGCCCTCGTCGACGCGGTCAGCGACACGGCCGAACCCGCCGAACGAGCGAAGGCCGCGGTCCGCGCCTTCGTCGAATTGATGCTCGACGATCCGCGCAAAGGCCGCGTGCTCCTGCTCGCGCCGATCACCGACCCCGCGCTGACCACGCGCGGCATCGCGCTCCTCCCCTCGTTCGCCGAACTGGTCAGCGGGCAGCTGTCCCATGGTGACGCGGCCGAACGGCAGATGACGTCGATCGGGCTGGTCGGCGCGCTGAGCAACGTGTTCATCGCCTACCTCGACGGCTCGCTCAAGGTGAGCCGCGAGCGCCTGATCGACCACTGCGTCCGCCTCGTGCTCGGGGCCGACCGTCAACCCTGACCGCGTTCGGCGACCAGCTGCAGGGCGATGTCGATGATCATGTCCTCCTGCCCACCCACGTATTTCGCGGCGCCGACGCGATACAGGATTTCGTGCGCCGGGACGTCGTAGCGCTCGGCGGCGCGTTCGGCGTGCAGGAGGAAACTCGAGTACACCCCTGCGAAGCCCTGCACGATCGACGACCGGTCCATCACCGGCAGCCGCGTGATGTAGGGCTTCACGACGTTTTCGGCCGCATCCATCAGCACGTCCTTGTCGACGCCGGTGCGGATCCCGAGTCGCTCGAACGTCGCCGCGAGAACCTCGGTCGGCGAGTTGCCCGCGCCCGCGCCGAGCGCCACGAGCGAACCGTCGATCTGCCGGGCGCCGGCCCGGTAGGCGAGCACCGAGTTCGCGACACCGAAACTCAGGTTCTGGTGTCCGTGGTAACCGACCTGCGCCTCGTCGCCGAATTCCGCCACCAGCGCGGCGACACGTTCACCGGCGTCCTCCAGGATCAACGCCCCGGCGGAATCGACGACATAGACGCACTGACACCCGGCGTCGACCATGATCCGGCCCTGTTTCGCCAGTGCCTCGGGCGTGGACATATGGGACAGCATCAGGAAACCGACGGTCTCCAGCCCGAGTTCCCTTGCCGCGCCGAAATGCTGGACGGACACGTCGGCCTCGGTGCAATGGGTCGCGATCCGGACCGCGCCCGCGCCGAGGTCGGCCGCCACCCGCAGGTCGCCGACGGTGCCGAGGCCCGGCAGCAGCAGAACGGCGATCTTCGCGTGCCGTGCCTCGTTGACCGCCGCGGCGATCAGCTTTCGTTCGTCCACAAGGGAAAAGCCGTAGTTGAACGTCGAGCCACCGAGCCCGTCGCCGTGGCTGACCTCGATCAGCGAGACCCCGGCGTCGTCCAGCGCCCGGACGGTGTCGCGCACGTTCTTCTCGGTGAACTGGTGCGCCATCGCGTGGCTGCCGTCGCGCAGGCTGGTGTCGACCAGTCGGACCTCACGGTTCACGTCGTCCCAGCTCATGCCGCCACCTCCTGAGTGGCCAGAAGGTCACCGACACGGGCGGCCGCAGCCGTCATGATGTCGAGGTTCCCGGCGTATTTCGGCAGGAAGTCCCCGTTCCCGGCGACCTCCAGGAACACCGCGACCCGCGCCTGCCCGCTCCACCCCGGGCGGGGTGGGTCGTATTGGGGATCCGCCTTGAGCGTGTAACCGGGCACGTAACCCTGGACCGTCTCGACCATCCGGTGGATGGATTCGCTCACCGCGTCGAAATCCGCGTCCGGGTCGATCGCGCAGAACACCGTGTCGCGCATGATCATCGGCGGTTCGACCGGATTGATGATGATGATCGCCTTGCCGCGGCTCGCTCCCCCGACGAGTTCGATCCCGCGCGCCGTCGTCGCGGTGAACTCGTCGATGTTCGCCCGGGTGCCCGGCCCCGCCGAGCGCGACGAGACGGACGCGACGATCTCGGCGTAGGGCACCGGCGTCACCCGGGACACCGCGTGCACGATCGGGATGGTGGCCTGGCCGCCGCAGGTGATGAGGTTGACGTTCGGCACGTCCAGCCGTTCGGGCAAGCCCACGGCGGGGCAGGTGAACGGGCCGACCGCGGCCGGGGTCAGGTCGATCGCGCGGATCCCGGCGGTGGCGTACCGCGGCGCGTTCGCCAGATGCGCCTTCGCCGAGGTCGCTTCGAAGACCAGGTCCGGCAGCTCGTCGCGCGACAGCAACCAGTCGACGCCGCCGGCGGAGGTCTCCAGTCCCAGTTCCGCGGCCTTGGCCAGCCCGTCCGACTCCGGGTCCACGCCGACCATGTACCGCACCTCGACGTGCTCGCTGCGCCTCAGCTTCGCGAGCAGGTCGGTGCCGATGTTCCCGGGACCGACGATCGCGGCCACCGCTTTCCGTTGCGCCATGCCAGGTGACGCTCCCCGAGCGGATAGGGCACACTCAACCCATGCGTGCCGCTGGGCGGAACGACGACCCGGAACGAACCGGAGCGGACGGCCTCGTCGCCGCCCGGATCTCCGCGCTGCTCTCGGCTTTCCGTCCCGGTGACGACGCGCTCGGCGTTTCCGAGCTGGCGCGGCGGACCGGCCTGGCGAAATCGACCGTCCACCGGCTCACCGGGCACCTGGTCGCGACCGCCCTCCTCGAACGCGAGGGCGCGGCGTTGCGGCTCGGGCTGAAACTGTTCGAGATCGGCCAGCTGGCGGTACGGCGCCGGGGACTCGTCGAGGCGGCGCGTCCGTATCTGGCCGATCTCCGCGAAGCGACCCGCAACACCGTGCATCTGGCGGTCCTGGAAGGCACCGAGGTCGTCTACCTCGACATCCTGCGGGGGCCCGACGCGCCGTCATTGCCGTCCCGGATCGGCGGCCGTTTTCCCGCGCACGCCACCGGCGTCGGCAAGGCGATCCTCGCGTTCTCGCCGGAATCCGTGGTGACACAAGTGATCGACGCCGGATTGCCGCGCGTCAGCGTACGGACGATCACCGCCGCGGGCCTGCTGCGCCGTCAGCTCGCCAAGATCCACGGTGAGGGAATCGCGTTCGAACGGGAGGAATCCGGCGTCGGCGTCGTCTGCGCGGCGAGCCCGCTGCTCGACGCGCAAGGGGTGGCGGTGGCGGCGTTGTCGATCTCCGGCTGGGCGAACCGCATGCACACCAACCGGGTCGCACCCGCGGTGCGGACCGCCGCCTTGGCTCTTTCCCGCACCCTGTAAGGGGTTCTACGCGACGAGCCCTCGCCGGACCAGTTCCGGACGCACACCCTCACCGAACCAGTACGCCTCCTCCAGATCCGGATAGCCGGAGAGGACGAACTCCTCGATGAGGTCGGCGACCTCCCCATGACTGCCGACGTGCGCGGTGCCCGCGCCACCGCGCACGAGGCCGATCCCGGCCCAGAGATTGGGGTACACCTCCAAACCGCGGACGCCGCCGCCGGTCTTCCCGCGGTGCAGCGCGGCCATCCGCTGCTGACCCACGGATTCGCTGGCGGACAACTGTTCCTGGGTGTGGGCGATCCGCTCCGGGTCGATCGCGTCCAGCAGTTCGCCCGCCTCCGCCCAGGTTTCGGCCGACGTGTCACGGGAAAGGGTGTGCAGCCGGATACCGAAGCGGAGCTTCCGTGCCTGCTCGTCGGCGAGCTCGCGGACCTTGGCGATCTTTTCGGCGACCTGCGCGGGCGGCTCGCCCCACGTGAGGTAGACGTCGGCGTGCCTCGCCGCGACCGGCAGCGCCGCCGCGGACGAACCACCGAAATAGATCGACGGAACCGGATCCGGCGCCGCGCGCGTGGTCGCGCCCTCGACCTTGAGGTGCTCGCCGTCGAAGTCGAACGGCTTGCCGCTCCACACACCGCGAACGATCTCGAGGAACTCCCCGGTGCGGGCGTAACGCTGGTCGTGATCGTGCCAGTCACCGAAACGGCGCTGTTCGACCGTATCGCCGCCGGTGACGACGTTGAGCAGCACCCGTCCTTGCGAGATCCGCTGGAACGTCCCGGCCATCCGCGCGGCCAGTGTCGGGGAGATCGTCCCGGGCCGGAACGCGACCAGGAACTTGAGGCTTCTCGTCTCGCGGATCAGCGCGGCCGTCGTCAGCCACGCGTCCTCGCACCAGGTCCCGGTCGGTGTCAGCACGCCTTCGAAGCCGTTCGCCTCGGCGGCGCTGGCGACCTGCGCGAGGTAGCCGAGGCTCGGCTCGCGGGCCGCGGACGCCCCGGCGGCGCGGAAGTGCTCAACGATCGTCCGGCCGTCGCCGGTGGTGGGGAGGAACCAATGCAGCTTGAGCGTCACGGTTCCGAGCTTCGGCTCCCCGCACCGGACCGGCCAATCCGCGGGCTCCGCGTCCCGCGATCTGGACGCCCCCTCTACGCATTCAGAGGACTAAGGGGTCCTAACAGAATGACCTTTGGGGTGTGGTTTGATGCCGTGTCTCGTTGATCTTCGGTGAGAGGTGGGCTGGGTGGGGCAGCGGCGTCCGTGGGAGGTCGACGACGGTCTGTGGGAACGGATCGAGCCGTTGTTGCCGCGGGTGGAGCGTCGGTTTCGACATCC